>NZ_CP026604.1:3775362-4089976 GCF_003063625.1 Saccharobesus litoralis
GAACAGCAATTAAAATCGCTATCGGATAAACGCCACTACGAACTTTTTATTAGTTTTGGTAAAACCGGAATAACAGGCCACTTAGATCATATCTTTATTGGCGAGCAAACATTAAATTATTGGCGAGACCATCAAAATAGCCCTTACTTTTTACAAGTGCAGGTGTCTGACGCACGCGCGAACCATGCGCAAAAAGTGGCTGAAAAATTTAAGCATCCTTATCGTATTTACCAGCCTGTTGCGAATGAATTGGTGCAATTACGAATTGATGTGAAAGCATTTCAGCCACAACGTGTAGCGGCATTTAATCAATACGCCACGCAATTTCCTTTAAGCTTACAATCTTTGTGGAAAGTTTTTACTCAAGAGTCTAGCGTCGAAGAGTTTAGTGTAGTTAAGCGCTAGTTAACTACAATCGAGTACGCTAGCTTTGATGCTCCAGCATAAAGAGGTTTTTGTACCTGGTTCAAGCCAGATAGCAAGGGTCAGTAGAGTAGATTCGAATAGTGATAACGCAAAGCGCACTGTATCAATATAGATACAGTGCGAAAATTAGTTATTCCACAATTATTGGCGTGTTTTTAATATTTTTAACGCTTGTAATCGTTTGTCTAACTTAGCCACAAGATCAGGGTGCTGGCTAGCAACATTTGTGGTTTCTGATGGATCTTTCTTAATGTTGTATAGCTGGGCGATTTTGCTTACACCGTGTTCAATTTTCTTTTCATTTTCTACCCAAGCTAGCGTTTTATTAGCGGGTTCAATGTACTTCCACTCTCCCGAACGCAGAGCAAGGGTGTAAGCTTCTTCAATTAACTCATCTCGGCCTTTCGCTTTGCTGTCTAACCACGCATCAGCTTGGTTGTGGCTATCTATCGCTTCGTCGTTAGCTAATTCAATGCCTAATAAGCTAGCCATTGAGGCGTAAACATCGATTTGACTCATCAGTTCATCGCTTACACCAGGTTTAACTTTTGCAGGGTAGTGCAAAATAGTTGGAACGCGTGTACCGGCTTCAAATGCGCTGTATTTACCACCTCGATAGATCCCCGCGGGCTTGTGATCACCTAATAATTCGACAGCTTGGTCGGCGTAACCATCATCTAATACAGGGCCATTATCGCTGGTAAAAATAATAATAGTATTATCAAGTACACCTTGCTTTTCTAGCTGATCAACCACTTGACCCGTGATCCAATCCATTTGCACTATAGCGTCACCACGTGGGCCCATCTCTGTTTTTCCTTGAAACATAGGATGCGGTAAACGAGGTACGTGAATGTCATGGAACGGGAAAAATAAGAAGAAAGGCTTATCTTTATTTTGGGCAATAAAATTATTCGCTTTGTCGGTAAATACTTTGTAAAAGTCTTCATCTACCCATTCAGCGCTTTTTCCGCCTGCCATCCAGCCAATACGGCCGATACCATTAATTAGGGTTTTATTGTGTTGATGATCAGCCGCTTGGCGCTCTAGCTCAGGGTTTTCATAACCAGTTGGACGATCGCCAATTTTTTTCTCATAACTGACACTCAGAGGATCAGCTTTATCTAAATTAATCACGTGGTGATTTTCAAGGTATACGGTGGGTACACGATCGCCAGTAGCGGGTAATAAGAAACTATAATCAAAACCAATTTCTAATGGCCCCGGCTTCACGGCTTCATTCCAATTGATTGCTTGCTTTCCGTCACCTAAACCTAGGTGCCATTTACCCACCACGGCACTTGTGTAACCTTGTTTGGCGAGCATTTTAGGCAATGTCGGCTGCTCAGGTGAAATAATCATTGCTGCGTCACCTTTAAGTACAGCGGCTTTTTTTCTAAACGCATATTCACCAGTGAGCAGAGAATAACGCGAAGGGGTACAGGTGGCAGCTGAGCTGTGGGCATCAGTAAATTTAATACCGTTGTTAGCTAATCTATCAACGTTTGGTGTACTGACTGCCGTTGCACCGTATGAGCTAAGATCGCCATAGCCTAAATCGTCAACATAAAATATAACCAAATTAGGTTTAGTGGGTTCAGTGGCTTTTTCAGCCACGCTTGGCGTTGGAGCTTTGTTAGTATCTTGTCCACATGCGGTTAGTCCAATAGCTAACGCCAGGGCAGAGAATAAGGGTAATTTGGAAAATTGTTTAATGTTCACTATGTTTTCCTTGCTACAATTTATTATGAATTTGACCTGCTAGCACAGGTCAAATAATCGAATATTTTAAATTTTGTCTAAGTATAAATAAAACGCGGCTTTTTCTGATGTTAAGTTTTGTTTATTGTCTGTAAACCAAGCCGTGATTTTTTGTTTGCCAGGTTTTAGCATGATATCGACTACGCAATGGGATGCACGTCCCCAAACTTTTTGTACATGCTTTTCACCATTCGCGTCAATGACACAAAACTGCTTTTGTACTGGCGTGGCTGCTGGAATATCATGAAAATAGGCTTTCACTTGATAATGTCCCGCTTTTTCTACATCGATATACCAAGGCAACGCGAAGTACTTATCTTCTTCTGTTAACCAATGGATGTAATCATATTCTTCTGATGGCGATTGGTGCCCTATAAACCAAGGTACAGGCTGCTTATCGGGTACCTCCATCCAATCCATGGCATTTAAACGAACAGGGTTTTCCGCAGGGTTGCCGACATGAATGTAACGATCTTTAAAACCCAGTTCGACATTTTCTTGCCACCAGTTTTGATGTTTTTGCTTTAATAATGTTACAACGCTAGGGTGTTGTTTGGCGACGTTGACCTGTTGTGATGGATCGTTACGTAAATCAAACAGTTCACCTTTATTGTTAAATGTTACATAGCGCCAGTGTTTGTATGCAATGGCTGTTGGGCGTAATTGACTTGGGTGATATACACGCTGGTTGGTAATGATAACGCTACGACTATCAAGCTTATTATCTTTTCCTTCCTTTAACAGCTTAACTAAGCTTGTACCATCAAGGTTTGGCAATGATTGTTCACTACCCACTAAGTCCAATAGGGTAGGCATAATGTCGTAGTGAGCGGTTAATGCGTCAATAGCCCCAGTTGTTAATTTGCCTTTAGGGTAAGAAATATAAAACGGAACGCGATGCCCGCCTTCGTGTACCGATCCCTTATAGCCACGCATATTGCCATTGTGTATCCAATTAGGGTGTTTTTGGCTTAATTTCTCAATGTCAGGAAACTTTTTGCTATTTAACTTGGTATTGTCCCACGTTGGTTTGAGTGAGCTACCATTGTCTGTCATATAGATAAAAATGGTGTTGTCTTCTTTACCGGACTGACGAATGAATTCACGTACTCTGCCCACTTCATCATCGATATAGGTGATCATGCCGTAAAAGCTAGCGGCAGTGCGAGCTAACCCTTTTTCGATATAGGGTTGAATATACTCTTCAGGCGCACGATATGGGCCATGCGGTGCATTGAGTGGGATAAAGGTAAATAATGGTTTAGTGCGTGGTTTGCGCATATGCTCAAGAGCAGCATCAAACCAAACCTTGGTTGCATAACCTTGAGTTTTTTCTAGTTCACCATTTCTAAAATAAGTATCGTCGAACTGAGTATTGCCCCAATAGTCAGGTGTTTGACCTACGCCACCACCACCATGGATAAAGACTTCATCAAAGCCTTGATCTTGAGGGCGATATGGGTAGTTGTCGCCTAAGTGCCATTTACCAAAAATAGCCGTGTCGTAACCTTGGTCTTTCAATGCTTCAGCCAAAGTGACATGTTCAGGGCCTAGCATATAGCGGCCAAGGATTGTATGCCAAACACCGGCTTTAAGTGAATGCTTACCGGTAAGTAAGGCCGAGCGAGTTGGTGAGCAGGTCGGGTCAACATGAAAGTTGGTTAAACGAGTACTTGTTTGAGCCAGCTTATCGATATTGGGTGTTTCTAGTATTGGATTGTTATTAAATCCAATATCGCCCCAGCCTTGGTCATCGGTAACAATAAATACGATATCAGGTTTGTCATTAGGTTGGGTAGATGTTGTATTGTGAGTTTTTTGTTTTAGATTGCTGGACTGCGTGTCTGGGGAAGAGCAAGCTGATAGTAGACAAAGCCCTAATGCTAATCCAAGTGCTGTTTTAATAGATGATAACTTAGTCATGTTTTTAAAGTATCTCGCTATTTATAAGCAAATTTTAGATAAAAAAAGCCAGCAAACTCTATTTGCTGGCTTTAATTAAAAACGATTACTCTGCTTTTAATGTAAAGCTGTAGCTGTAATTACCAGAGAAAATCTTATATTTGTCGATAGGCGCAGCTTTCGGGCTCCATGAATCAATACCGCCAATTCCCGCTTGCATTAGGTCAATATTAACGGTTAAACCATCAAACGTTTTAAGTTTGTAGGGGTGGGTAGCTTGATCCAAGTTTTCTGCTGTCCAAGGCCATACCGAAATACTTAAATTTTGCTTACCATCAACAACTAAAGTTGTTCTGCTGTTTGCTAATTTTAGCCAATCAACATCAGTACGGTTGCCGTTTTCTTGCGGGCGAACATACTCATAAGTGAAATCAATAACCTTACCAGAGTAGATACCTATATCAGCACCTTGGTTACGGTCACTGTAATTTTCAAAAGGACCGCGGCCATAGAAGCTCATATCATTTAACGAAGCGTCAACAACAGTTGTCATGCCTAAACGAGGCATGCTAGGTAATGATTTACTGGCTTTTAGCTCAAGGCTAACATCAATTTGACTAGAACCATTCACAACATACTTAGTGATGACCTTGATATCATTAGTGTGGCTGTGAATCGTTTTAACGGTAACTTTGTTAGATGAATCAGATACGTCAAACTCTTCTAATTTTAGTGATTCAGTTGCGGCTTTCCATATAGCAAGTGTGTTGTGAGTACGCCAACCTAATCTATCGTTATCCGTTTGTGGACGGAAGAAGTTAGGTTTCAATGCGTCTTTAATCAAGGTTTGACCGCCTACTTTATAAGAGGTTAAGAAACCTGATTGGCGGTCAAAACGGGCACTAAAGTCAGCATTTTTCACGATAACTTGTTTACCATTATCACTGAGTTTGACAGATTTACTTTCTGGTTCACTATTGGCTTTTTGGAAGTAAGGCAATTCAAATTGCTGCTTAGCCACTTCGTGACCTGCTTTCGCCCAAACTTTGTTATCCGCGGTACGTAAACTTAGTTGTAACCAATAACGCTTACCTGCTTCAATTTCAGGTTGAGTAAAAGGTAAGGTAATTTGCTTGGTGTCATTGGCAGCAATATCTAAACCATGCATTGAACCCGTTTGTAGCACTTTATCGTCTGCTGATAATGTCCATACAAGAACGTATTTTTGTAAGTTATCGAAGAAGAAACGGTTCTTAAGATCGATAACTCCGGCCGTTAAATCAACAGCAGTAAATTTAGCGGGTTGGAAAACGTATTTAGCTTCCCATAATTGTGGCTTAGGCTGACGATAGGAATCGATAATACCGTTGATGCAGAAGTTAGAGTCGTTTGGCTTATCACCAAAATCACCACCATAAGCTAAAAACGTTTCGCCATTGGCATTTTGGGTTTCTAAGCCTTGGTCGATCCAATCCCAAATATAACCACCGATAAGATTAGGGCGGTTACGTACTTCTTCCCAGTATTCGGCCAAATTACCTAGTGAGTTACCCATCGCATGCGCATATTCACACATTAGAATTGGGCGATTAATATATGGACTTTCAGCAAGGCCAATTAGGTCTTCAATATTAGGATACATACGACTGATCATATCCACCCAGAAAGGATCGGTTGGGTTCGCTAAAGGCGTATGTAATTTCTCTTTTTGATCTTTAGTGATGTAGCGCTCAGTAAGACCAATATAGTCAGGGTGAGTTGGATCGCCTTGCGCACCTTCATAATGGATCAAACGTTCTGGATCTAAGTCTTTCGCCCAGCTCGACATTGCTGCAAAGTTAGGGCCTGTGCCAGATTCATTACCAAATGACCAAGAGATGATAGATGGATGGTTCTTATCACGCTCAACCATACGTACGAAACGTTGCATCATGGCGTGATTCCATTCAGGTAAGTTTGCTAACAATCCGCCTACACCATGGCTTTCTATGTTAGCTTCGTCCATTACGTATATGCCGTACTCGTCACATAAGTCATAGAAGTAGGCATCGTTCGGGTAGTGCGAGGTACGAACCGAGTTGATATTAAATTTCTTCATTAATATCACATCGTCGATTAGATCTTGGCGAGTGAGCATTTTTCCATCTTTTGCATCATGATCATGACGGTTAACCCCAATAATTTCAACGTTTTGGCCGTTAATTAACAATTCTTGGTTTTTACCGATTTTAATATCACGGAAGCCAACGCGATCGCTACGAGTTTCAATTACCTTGCCTTTTGGATCTTTAAGGGTAAGCACTAGAGTATAAAGATTCGGTTGTTCAGAGTTCCACAGTTTAGGTGCATTGACTTCGGCATTGAGTAAGCCAAAGGCAAATTGGTCACGCTGCGGGTAGACGATACGGGTCACAGTTGGCGCGTCAACAGACATTGGCT
Source organism: Saccharobesus litoralis (assembly GCF_003063625.1). Lineage (NCBI taxonomy): Bacteria > Pseudomonadati > Pseudomonadota > Gammaproteobacteria > Alteromonadales > Alteromonadaceae > Saccharobesus > Saccharobesus litoralis. The sequence continues at coordinate 3,781,891 of NZ_CP026604.1, forward strand.
TGCTTAATACTTCGCGACCGTCAGCTTCATATAACTGGCCTTCAATTGTCCAACCTTTTAAGTTGATGTCTTCTATATTGCTTAGTTCAGGTCTAACTTCTAACTTAGCTTTTGTGTAGTTGTCGTAAAGCTTAGTTTTGATATGGAAATCGTTAATCGAAACTTTAGGCTGAGCCATTAGCATGACTTCACGGTGAATACCGCTTAAGCGCCAATGATCTTGGTCTTCCAAGTAACTACCGTCACTCCAGCGGAATACTTGCACCGCTAGCTTGTTTTTACCGGTTTTGACGTAATCAGTAATATCAAATTCTGAAGGTAATCGGCTGCCTTGTGCGTAGCCAACTTTTTCACCATTTACCCACACGTAATAAGCAGAAGTAACCCCGCCAAAGTGCAGAATAATTTGCTGATCTTGCCAGTCTTTATCAATATTGAAGTCTTTTAAATAAGAACCAACTGGGTTTTCGCGCGTAATATACGGAATTTTTATATCTTGGGGGCCATATTTACCGTCTTTAAACATGGGGTATTTTGAGTTGGTATAAATAGGCTGGCCATAACCATGTACTTCCCAGTTAGACGGGACAGGAATGGTTTTCCAATTCTTACTGTTGTAGTTATTTTTATAAAAATCTAATGGACGGTCTTTAGAATCGTCGACAAATTTAAATTTCCAATCACCATCTAAAATTTGGATAGATGAGGCAGAACGGTCGCGTTCTAACGCTTGATCAAGGGTATCGAAAGAATAAGATTGAACTCTAGCCGGCAATCGATTGATTTGCACGACTTCTGGGTTCTCCCAATCGTTTTGGACTTTGGCAACGCTTGGAAAGGTACTGACTAGACCAATGGCTACACCTAATACACTTAACGTCTTTTTAACCTTACGGCTGTGATAATTCATTTTTCCCACTCAATTTCCAAAAAATAGAATAAATTATTGTAAAATTTAAATACTAAAACGAAACTTTATATATAATCATTGTATCTCATTTACAAAATGACAACAATTATTTTTAAGCAAGAAAGTGATACTTTGTGTAACTTAACATTGAAGTCACACCATTAGGTTAGTCGTTGATAAATAATTTATCTGAAATTGATTTAGTTGATATATAGTCAAAGCGATCAGGTTTTAGGGGCAGGTTTCTAGTTCCAGACGAAACCTAAGTACCTACATCCATGTAGGCAAAGCCGTCAAGCTTCGAATCCCCATGAGCATATGCTCTATTATGTGATTGGGGTTGCCTAAAGGGATTTAGGTAGTAGGACGACGCAGGAGCCAAAGTCGAGAGTAAGCGCAGACAATGAACCATAAGACCTGAGCGAGAAGACTATAAATAAGAGGAACAAACATGTCAGAGCGTAATCGCTATTGTTTAGCTGTAGATTTAAATGATGATGAGCAGCTTATCGCTGAATATATTGAATACCATAAGCCTGAAAATGCGTGGCCGCAAATAACGCAAAATATGCGTGAGTTGGGCATTTTAGATATGGAAATTTATTTACTAGGTGATCGGCTATTTATGATCATGGAAACCACTCCAGAGTTTGATCCAAACCAAGCGCCATTAACCGAAGAAGGGCGTTTGAAATCAGAAGAATGGGAACAGTTAATGTGGAAATATCAAAAACCACTCAAGTGGGCAAAACCGGGAGAAAAATGGGTCAAAATGGAAAAAATATACGATTTGAAAAACGCGCTTTAATATTTAACCATTCGATTTAGCATAAACCTACAACGAATTAAAACCTAAAATAAGATAAATGGTTTACGCCATGAGGAAAGCGTGCATTTAACAATATAAGTGAACGCTTTCGCCGTGGCATTGAGATGATTTTGCATGCAATTGGTTCGTATATATTTCGTCTCTAGGCTTTAATTATTAGTTGTAGGTTTCATGTAAACTCAACTGTATTCTATTGTGGGATACCTTTTTGTTTTCGCATGAAAAAATAAAAAATAATACATACGTATGAGATTTTATTTTAGCAGTAGAAATACTTATATTGGGCTGTCCAGCTCTTGTTAAAAAAATGTATTCTTATACAAATAATAATAAAAATTGTGATTTCGCATACGCAACGCTAACGACACAAATAAAGAAGAGACAATGAACAACAAATTATTTTACTCAGCATTATTAACTACGTTTGTCGCGTTCAATGCGGCCGCTAAAGATAAAAAAATTGATCCCAAATGGACTGAGCAATGGGACCCAGAGCCAAGAGTTGTTGAACCAGGCCCTGTTCCGTCTGATGCGATAGTGTTATTTGATGGCACCAATATGGATGCTTGGCAACATGGTAATGGTGATCCAGTTAAATGGACCATAGAAGATGGGGCAGTGACCGTACTACCTAAATCTAAAGGCATTAAAACCAAACAAAAATTTTGTGATATGCAATTGCATATTGAGTGGCGATCACCTGAAAAAGTGAAAAATAAATCAGGTCAAGGCCTAGGTAATAGTGGCATATTTTTACAAAGCAGATACGAAGTTCAAATTTTAAATTCATACCAAAATCGTACCTATGCCAATGGTCAAGCCGGCGCTATTTATAAACAAACCCCACCGTTAGTTAACGCGATGAAGCCGACAGGTGAATGGCAGACTTATGATATTTTATATCAAGCGCCGCGCTTTGATGATGATGGTGATTTGATTAAAAAAGCACATGTTACTGTGCTCCACAATGGCATAGTTATTCAAAACCATACCGAGATCCAAGGACCCACTCTGTACCGAGGCATACCCCAGTATAAAGCCCATGGCTGTGAATCATTTTACTTGCAAGACCATAGCGATAAAGTGAGCTTCCGTAATATTTGGGTGCGCGAGCTTTAATTAATGTTTAAGTTTAAAGCTTATCAATTTTTTACATTTAATATATGGTGTGCACTTTATAAATATGTTACAAAGTAACAATTCATATATGAATGTGACGATTAACTCAATTTTTCGCTAGGATAGCGGCTGTTTTTAATCAGTCTGATAGGAGAGCGCGTTTGAGGCGCTCTTGTTTTTTTATACCTTAGATATACGTGACCATTTTTAGTCGAGATCTTTAGTCGAGGTTACTATGACAAAAGCCAATGTTTATTCTCATGCGGCATTCGATCCCCACACCGCTTTTCACATTCAGCAAAAGTTTACAGTTAGTTTTGACTATCCAGTTATTTTTACGCGAGACGCTTTTAGTCCAGACAATCAAGGGCTAGCTAAGTTAATCGACAACCTTGATGAACAGCCGAAAATTTTACCTGTTATTGATTCCGAGGTAGATAAATGTCATCCACTGTTGACCGAGCAAATTGAAAGTTACTTTGACTCAATTGACATCGAGGTATTGCCATACATAGTCATTGACGGTGGCGAAGCTTGTAAAAATGATCCGCAATTAACGGATACCATTTATGCTGCAGTTGAGGAGCACGCAATTGACAGGCATTCGTATATTTTAGTGATAGGTGGTGGGGCGGTTGTTGATGCTGTTGGTTATGCGGCTGCAACTGCGCATCGTGGCATTCGATTAATTCGCATGCCTTCAACCGTATTAGGGCAAAATGACGCTGGAGTCGGTGTTAAAAATGCGATTAATTATCACAAACGTAAAAACTATTTAGGAACTTTTGTCCCGCCACATGCTGTCGTTAACGACTTTTCGTTGCTCCAAACCTTGTCAGTTCGTGATAAGCGCGCAGGTATTGCCGAGGCAATTAAAGTTGCGTTGATTAAAGATAGCCACTTTTTTGATGAACTGTATCAACAGCGAAATGCATTAGCTCTCTTTGAAAATAGCGCGATGGAAAATATGATTATTAAAGGCGCTAAGTGGCATCTAAATCATATAGCGACTAATGGTGATCCGTTTGAGTACGGGTCAGCTCGGCCACTCGATTTTGGCCATTGGTCGGCGCACAAATTAGAAGAGCTATCAAACAGTGATTTACGTCACGGTGAAGCGGTGGCTATCGGTATTGCGATGGACAGCATTTATTCACACAAAGCCGGACATTTAGCCGAACAGGATATGCGAAAAATACTCGATCTATTGATTGAGTTAGGCTTTGATCTTCAGCATCCTGCATTAGCTAAACTTAATGTTGAGCAAGCCCTTAATGAGTTTAAAGAGCATTTAGGTGGGCGCCTATGTATTACTTTATTAAGTGAGTTAGGCACAGGCTTTGAAGTGAATACAATCGATAGCCAAATGATGTGTGAATCAATTGCTTATTTAACCGATTACATCACTTAAACTTGCTGACATAATGAATGTGAAAATCCAATCCTATATTCAGCTGTTACGCCTACCTAATGGCATTACAGCTGTCTCTAATATTTTAGCCGCGGGCGTCATTGTAAGCGCAGGCCAACTTCCTACTTCAATTGTCTTTTTATGTCTGGCCAGTTTATTTATCTATTACGCGGGAATGATCTTTAATGATTGTTTTGATGTTAAAGAAGATGCGCAAGATAGACCAGACAGACCTATTCCTAGTGGCAACATCAAACTATCAAGCGCTTGGTTATTGGCCAGTGGATTGATGGTGTTGGGTGTGATTATTTCTAGTTTTGTTAGCCTTATTGCACTTTATGCCGCTATCGGATTGAGCATTTTGGTTTTGTTGTACGATGGTGTTGTTAAACAAGGCTTATTCGGCGCGTTGACAATGGGAGCCTGCCGATATGCCAACTGGCTGTTAGGCGCGGCAATTGTCGCAAGTAGCATTAGTTCAGGTTTGGGGTGGATTATTGCATTACCCATTGGCTTTTATATTGCGGGTTTAACCTTTTTGAGTAAGCAAGAAGTGGATGCGGCAAATGTGAAAGCAATAAATATTACGGCTTTACTGCTATTTTTTAGCTTACTGTCTGTACTTTTTATTATTTGGACTCAGCTAGAAAGTCCCAATTGGCAGTGCTTAGTATTGAGCTTGGCGACGTTGGGGCTAGCCTCTCCTTTAGTCCAGCGGACAATAGCCGTTAAACGAGACTTTACCCCGCAAAATATTCAACGCATGATAGGTTGGATGATTATTGCCATTATTCCGTTTGACGCGTTTATGGTGGCGCTATTTGGCCATTACGGTTGGGCAGTCGCAATTTTATTACTTTTACCTTTATGTCGCTGGCTTAGTCGCTATGCTTATATGACTTAACTTAAATCGTTTATCCTAATTGTCATTATGTTAAAAATCCGTTTAGAGCAGATCTACAAACATTGTACTGAACAACAAAAAAGCTGGCTTAATAAAGCGCTACAGACTTTAGATAGCACGGAAGATGTTGAAAACGACATATTAAATTTGTCGGTTGTGGTCAAACGAAAATTTGGCGAGGGAGTTTGCCCATTAGAGGGTTTTAGCCACTTTAATCTAGCTGAATTTATTCGTTTGCTATTATTAAATCAGTGTCAAAATATGCCTATTGCACTGTTGGCTAAACATTATTATCAGTTTGGTGATGAAACAGAAAAATGCGCATTACTTAAAGGTTTACCCTATATTGATGAGTGCGGCAGTGCCGTACAAACGGCCATTAAAGCTTGCCGTTGTAATAGCTTGGTTGAATTTTCAGCAATCGCGTTAAGTAATCCTTATCCTGCTCAGTTTTTTCCGGAACTTAACTTTAATCAATTAGTCTTAAAGTCCTTGTTTATGGGGCTGGAAATTAGCCAAATACACTCAATAGAACAAAGACTTAACGCAAAACTCAGTAATATGTGCTTTGCGTATGCGGTAGAACAAGCCTTGGCAGAGCGGAATTTACCCGCTTCCGTTTGGTTAGCGGTAACCCTTGATGAATTAGATGAAGACAATCGCAAACAATTTGAACAGTATGCAAAACATTACTATCAATTAGATGAGGCACATCGCCAGCAATTAGATAATTTAATCAGTCAGCAATCATTATCATTACAATTAAGCTAGCTGATATATGACTTAAGGAATAAAAATGAAATACGTTGATCCGCATATCCACATGTTTTCTCGCACGACCGATGATTATCAAAATATGGCGGCAGCAGGCATTGTCGCAGTCGTTGAACCAGCCTTTTGGTTAGGTCAACCACGTACCCAAATAGGTTCGTTCATTGATTATTTTGATACTTTGATCGGTTGGGAGCACTTTCGTGCGTCACAGTTCGGGATCCAACATTATTGTACTATGGGCTTAAACCCCAAAGAATCGAATGACATTGAATTGGCTGAAGCGGTAATGAAGATGCTGCCGCGTTATTGTCAAAAAGATAACGTAGTCGCTGTCGGTGAGATTGGTTACGACGATATGACACCTGCCGAGGACAGGTTTTTTGCTGAGCATTTAGAACTCGCAAAAGATCAAGAGTTGCCTGTGCTAGTGCACACACCACACCGTGACAAAGTTAATGGCACCAAGCGTACTATTGACGTTATCCGTGAAAGTGGTATCGCAGAAGAAATGGTTATTATTGACCATTTAAATGAACAAACTTTGCCTTTGGTATTAGAGACTGATTGTTGGCGCGGTCACAGTATTTATCCCAATACTAAAATGTCTGAACCAAGAATGGTTGCGCTGTTAAAAGAATACGGCTTGGAAAAAATGATTATTAATAGCGCCGCCGATTGGGGCATTAGTGATCCATTAAAAGTACCTAAAACGGCCCAAGCTATGTTAGAAGCCGGCTTTACAGAAAAAGAAGTTGAATTGGTAACATTTGAAAACCCAATCAACTTTTTTGCACAAAGTGGTCGTATTTCTCTCGACTCAGTTAAGAAAACGACCATTGACCAAACTAAAACGTACAAGGATAATCGGGTTACCCGAGGTCAAACGCCCATCGTCGAACAAGGTGACGATAGTTAATCAATGGTAAATACCCAAAATACACGCGGCTCTAGTTGGTCGCGTGAACAACTTACCTATTGTGCAAATGTGCATCCATGTATGCACCTAGCGCAGCAAAAACAAAACTTAGAGCTATGGTTTAAACAGGTTAGAGAACAACGGGATTTGCCTTTTATGGCAAGTGGTTTGTGGCTCTCTAATCCGTTAGCCAATGAAATCTTGTTGAATCGAGATAATTTAGCTTTCTTTAAAACCGCTTTAGCCAATAATGGTGTCAGTTTAACGACGTTAAACGGCTTTCCTTATGGCGATTTTCATGCAGATATAGTCAAAGACAAAGTGTACCTACCTGATTGGTCAGATCCGAAAAGGTTAAGGTATACAAAAAAACTGGCTGCTATTTTGGCAGAGTGTATGCCTAAAAATAGTAAGAACGGTACTATTTCTACTTTGCCATTAGGTTATAAACCGCATTGGGACCTTGCTAAGGGCATAGGCTCTTGTATACAACTGATAGAGTTAGCTCAATACCTGCAAGAATTAGAACAAAAAACAGGTAAACATATTGTCGTTTGTTTGGAAATGGAACCTGACTGCGTTTTAGAATCGACTAGTGAATTAATCGATTTCTTTGAACAGGACTTAATACCTCAAGCTGAGTTGTTAGGTGTTAGTAGTCAAGTGATTAAGCGTTATATTGGCTGTTGTGTTGATACTTGTCATCAAGCGGTTATGTATGAATCCTTGGCTGATAGTTTACAACAAATTACGACAGCCGGTATTACACTCGGCAAAATTCAAATTTCTAACGCGGTATTTGGTAAAATTAACAAAGCGAGTGATATTGCGGCGTTGTGCTCGACATTTAAAGATCCTAAGTTTATGCACCAATGTAAGCTAAGGTTGCCAGATGGCAATATAATCAGTGTAGCGGATTTAAATAAAACCGTGTTAACCACAACCTTTGTGCGCAATGTACAAGGATTTGATTGTACACTGCATTATCACGTGCCAATTCATTGTACTCATCTTAACTGCCGTGGTACCAACCATCAATTAGAAACGACCCAACATGCTATCTTAGATACGCTTGACTTTTTAGCGAATAATCCGGCTATTCGTCCTCATTTAGAAATAGAAACCTACACTTGGTTAAATTTATTAGCCGATGGTCAAAGCAAAGTGGCACAAACGGATCTCATTCAAGGGTTACTTGCCGAGTTTACTTGGCTAGAAAGCGCCATGTCTGATCGCAACCTGCTTAAACTTTAACGCTTTTTTAGTAATAGGAAGCTCTTTATGTCTAATCCTTTAGTCGTCATTAATGTCGTCGGGTTAAGTCCAAATATGTTGGGTGACAATACGCCCAACATCAATACACTTTTGGCTAAAGGTTACCAGCCAAATGCGATGAAAGAAGCGTTTCCAGCGGTCACGACCACAGCTCAAAGTGCCATGTTAACGGGAAAATATGCTGACGAACATGGTATTGTGGGTAATGGTTGGTATTTCAGCGATTTAGCAGAAGTAGGCTTTTGGAAGCAGGCTAATCAGTTAGTCCAAAGTGATAAAATTTGGGATAAATTAAAAGCGCAAAATGCCAACTTTAAAGTGTCTAAATTATTTTGGTGGTACAACATGTATGCCAATGTAGACGCTAGTATCACACCTCGACCTCATTACCTTGCTGATGGTGGTAAGATCTTTGATTTGTATTCTTCACCAGAAGGGTTGCATCAAGAAATTGAACAACAAATTGGGACGTTTCCGTTCTTTACATTTTGGGGCCCCAACGCAGGCATAGAATCGAGTCAATGGATAGCGCAAGCTGCGGTTAAAGAATTTGAGAAAAACAGTCCTGATTTACAGTTAATTTACCTGCCGCATTTAGATTATAACTTACAGCGCTTAGGGCCAAATGATCCTCAAATAGCCAATGATATTAAGGCGGTCGACAATGCGGTTGGTTTGATACTTGATGGACTAGCCTCATTCAATGTCGATTACTTAATTGTTTCAGAATACGGTATTACGGAAGTCAATCAAGCGGTCAATATTAATCAAATATTGCGTCAAGCCGGTTATATAAAAGTCAGAAAAACAGGCCCCTATGAAAACCTAGATTGCGGAGCGTCAGACGCGTTCGCCGTGGCGGATCATCAGGTTGCTCATGTATATATTAATGATAAATCTAAACAGGATGCGCTAAAGCAATTACTTATAAATACCACAGGTATCGAACAAGTATTAGATAAAAATGAGCAACAGGCGTTAAATATTTGTCATGAACGCAGTGGTGATTTGGTTGCTATATGTCAAGCAGATGCATGGTTTACCTATTATTTTTGGTTGGATGACAATGTCGCACCGGATTACGCCCGTACGGTAGATATTCACCGTAAGCCAGGGTATGACCCGCTTGAAATGTTTATTGATCCGAACATTGTCATGCCTAAACTTAAAGTGATAAGTAACGTAATTAAGAAAAAATTGGGTTTTCGTATGTTAATGGACGTGATCCCGCTTGAACCGTCTTTAATTAAAGGCAGCCACGGTAGACCGGTTGACGACCCTCAACATGGCCCTGTGTTAATATTGCCACCACGATTACAAAATGCTGAAAAAAATACGTCATATCAAATGACCGATGTATTTGATTTGATTTTTCAACATTTTCAATCATAAGCTTATGTTTGTTTAAGTTTTTATCACTAAAAAATTTAATATATAAAGCGACAAGACGATATAGAATGACAATAAGAGTAATGAATTTGATGCGTACGGCTAGATTTGAGCTGAATGCAGGATAAAAACAATCATGAGCCAATTCAAAGTTATATATTCGGGGCAATTTGAAGACACCGCAGATCGCAATAAACAGATCGCGGTGTTAGCTAAATTAACGGGTACAGACACCAAGAAAGCACAACTCATCTTAACGGCGGGTAAAAAGCTGCCAGTTAAAACCTTTACCAACTCCAACGATGCCAACAAATTAGTTAAGTTGTTAGCCAGCGTAGGGATCTTGGCCAGTGTTAGCTCCACAACCCATAAATCCGCTAGTTCTGAAAAATCATCAGATCCAGAGATCCAAAGCCTGCGTCAGCAAGTTAAATCGCTACAAAATGAAGTTGCAGATTTACGAGCGCAAATGGATAGTCTAAGTGAGTTTGTTGACGAATATGTACACAAAAAAGATTTTGATTTAGCCGAAGATAACGAGTTAGAAGATTTACTCGACTTTGACGATGACGAGTTGCCACATGCAACAACAAAAATGGCAGATTTGGACATGGATGCTGAACCGACGTTACTTTCTAAAGCATTACCTTGGATTATTATCGCAGGGGTTGTGATTTCAGTGGCGGCGGCGGCATGGCAATATCAAGACTTACTCGGATTTTAATGAAGGTATTTACCGTCAACGATAGATTTGCACTTTTAACAAAATTGTATAATAAATATATTTAACTGGTTAGTTTTCAGTTAATTAGCATGTATTTTTTATGACAATTAAATTTTTAGTTGAACTTTGCCCCCATAGCCTTTTAAACTGACCCCTAAGTTAGGCCTCACTATTTAAGCTACTGCATTGAATATATTAATAATTCTAAACTCGCTGAACCAAGTTCATGACTTAGAAAACAGCTTAAATTCTGTATCTCATTCGGTAACTCATGTTACTGATAGTACAGAGGCCATCAATTATTTAAAAAAACACCAAGTCGACTTAATTATTACTGAGATAGAAATTGGTAAAGTTGATGGTTGGCGTTTAAGCCGCCTTGTTCGCTCCGGTGTATTCCCGAGTCATGCGGAACTTCCCATTGTTGTTGTGGTTGATGATTACTGCGAGCGCTTAGCAGAGGCGACCGCGCGTTTATTCGATATTAACTATGTCACCTCTTATGCTGAATTAGGGCAAATCACTGACACGATAGAAGCGGTTCGTCGTGGCGAAGGTCAGCTCAATAAATTACAAAAAGTTCTTGTTATTGAAGACACACAAGACACTGCTGAGTTAGTAAAAAGGATGTTACGGCAAAATTTCGAGGTTGAAATTGCTGTAGATGGTGAAGCTGGGATAGCTCGTTTTCATCAAGAAGAATACGACATCGTATTACTTGATATCATGATGCCTGGTATGACAGGCGAGCAAGTGATTGAAGTTTTATTAGAGATTAATCCAAATCAGGTTGTCATTATCATGACAGCGCATGGCACGGTTGATTTGGCGGAAATGATGTTAGAGAAGGGCGCTACAGACTTTATTCAAAAACCGTTCAAAGCCGAACAGTTGCGCAAAGTCTGCGATATTGCGTCTAAGCGCGAAGATTTTGTTGTGAGTAATGCGCAGTTTGCCGCGCGCTCGGTAGAGTTACACGACCAACAGGAAAAATATCAATCTTTATCGAAAACTCATTATCGCATACTAGATAGTTTAAATACGGTTGTATTGGAATTGGATACAGAAGGGCGATTAAGCTTTTTAAACGCGGCTTGGCAACAGTGTATGTCCTATCCGGTATCGCAAAGTATTGGCCAATATTTATTATCCTATGTTGCTGTGTCTGAAGCCAACATGCGCCGCAATTTGGAACTCGATATACAAATGCTGATTTCAGAAAATCGTCGTAGTTTGTGTACCGAAGTGAAAATGACCCGCCGTAACAATCAATCTATTTGGTGTGAGCTCAATTTAAGTCCTTATTTTAATCAAGATGGTATTCTAGTCGGTTTAGCCGGTACGCTAGACGATATTTCTGAGCGCAAGAAAGTTGAACAGAATTTACAGTATGTCGCGGTGCACGACGCATTGACTGGGCTACATAATCGCTATTATTTTGAAAAAGAGTTAGAAAATACCGCTAAGGTTGCCCAAGAAAGCGATAAAACATTTCAGTTGCTTTACCTTGATTTGGACCATTTTAAAGTTATTAATGATTCACAAGGTCATCATCAGGGCGATTTGGTATTGCAAGAAATTGCCCGTATTTTGTCTAGTAAATTACGAAAAGAAGACATCTTGTGTCGCATTGGCGGTGACGAGTTCGTCTATATGCTTAGTTCAATGAACCAAGCACAAGCCACTGTATTTGCTCAAGAAATTTGTAATGCGATTGCCCAATCGCGTTTTCAGTACGGCGACAACGTATATAAAGTGAGTTGCAGTATTGGATTATCTGAGATTAACGGGCTACTGCACTCTGCCGATTTATATTTGCAGCGGGCAGACATCGCCATGTTTGCAGCTAAAAACAAAGGCCGTAACTGTGTCCATACCTATCGTGACGAAGATAAGTTAACCGATCAACTTAAGCAAGGATTTGAATGGGCACACAAGCTGCAGTTAGCTTTATTGGAAGACAATATTGAAATTCATTTCCAGCCAATTATTGATGTGAAAACGCGGGAAATTGAATATTACGAAGCACTTGTGCGGTTAATTGTTGAAGGTAAATTAGTTTATCCTGGGGAATTTATTCCATCGTTAGAAAAAGCAGAAGACATGAACCTGCTTGATCGCCACGTTATTGGCAAAACCTTTAGCATAATGCATAAATACCCTGCGGTTCGTAAAGTGGCAATTAACTTATCTGCTCAAGCCTTTGCCAACGAGTCCTTGCTGTCTTATATCGAAGAGAAATTAAACGAATACCAATTAAACCCAAGTCGCGTTATTTTTGAATTAACTGAAACCGATAGTTTAACCAATATTACAGCGACCCAGCGTACCGTTGCCAGTTTAAATCAATTAGGTTGTGCATTCTCCATTGATGACTTTGGTACCGGTTTTAGTACATTCTCCTACCTCAAACAGATACCTGCTACTAGTGTTAAAATTGACGGCTCGTTTGTAAAAGACATGCTGAATGATCCGATTGATGCGGCACTGGTTAAAGCCATACATGAAACCGCCAAAGCACTTAGTAAAAAAACCGTTGCAGAGTTTGTTGAAGACGAGGCAACCTTATTAGAGCTAGAGCAAGTCGGTGTTCATTACGCTCAAGGTTATCATATCAGCAAGCCCAAGCCAGTTGAGCAATTAGGCATAGTGGCAGAATCTAAATTATCTGCTTCTTGCGAGAGTGTTGATACATCAATGTAAACTATTTATCTGCGTGGTTTTGGGTTGTTAGTTTATCATTCTGTTTTTACTTAAAATATCAAAGCTTATCTGTTGTATTGCGTTGCGATTTTTGACATATTGCCCTTTAAATTGTCATGTTGAACAATATAAATAATGTCTTATTCCGACTCAGAGCGCGCCGCTTTTGCATCCGCAGTTATTGAAGATTACGCAGATCTCATTTTAGAATACTTACGCCAATTAGGTGTTGAGTATGTATTTGGCGTGCCCGGTGGTGCAATCGAGCCGTTATACAACGCATTGGCTCGTTCAGAAAGGCGAGGTGGGCCAAAAGCTATTATTGCTCGACATGAATGTGCCGCTGCCTTTATGGCTGATGGCTATTTTCGGGAAACCGGTAAGTTAGGCGTCGTTTGTTCTACAACCGGCCCAGGGGCAACTAATTTAATTACAGGTGTGGCTTCTGCCTCGGTAGATAAAACCTCAATGCTGGTGTTAACTGCGCAAACCGCGTTACCTAAATTTGGTAAAAGGGCGTTACAAGATTCAAGTGAAACTGCAATCGATACCGTGGGTATTTTCCGTAACTGTACGAAATTCAATGCGTTAATTTCACACCCCGAACAATTCGAGAGTAAATTAATATCTGCTTTAATGGAAGCTATGCAGTCGCCACGTGGGCCAGCTCATTTAAGCATTCCATCTGATATATTACGCCTTCCGTACGAAAATAAAGACCCAAATATACACGTTAATTATTTAATGATGCATACCTCGTTAGAGGACAAAATAGCGGTCGAGCAATTACTCGAAGAGTTAATGAATGTTAATCGGGTTGTTATTTTTGTCGGCCATGGCTGTGGTCGTGCCTATGGTCAAATTGAAGAATTAGCTGAGGCAATTAACGCGCCATTTGTGTCTGGGCCTATGGGTAAACGTTGGGTTAACGAAAGACATCCCTTATACAAAGGGGTTTATGGCTATGCGGGTCATGCATCGGCGCGGGAATTGTTTGAAAACCCTGATATTGAACTAATACTGGCAATGGGAACATCCATTACCGAAATGGGAATTGGTGGTTTATCTAGCAAAGTGCTTAATGAAAAATTAGTGCACATTGATTCGTCGGTTGAAAGTTTTAGTCGCTCTCCTATGGCCAAGCTACATGTGTGTGGCCACTTAGATGCCATTGTTACGCGTATGGTCAATAAAGTCACTCAGCAAAGTTGGCGTAGAACATGGAAAGGGATCAAATTAAAACCTAATCGAAATATCTTGCATGGTCACGCGGAACTAATTGAGCCAGAAAAATGTTTGTCAGACGAGGTACCGATTAAGCCACAAAGGCTAATGTACTACTTCAATCACAATATGCCTGCTAATACTCGCGTTTTTATTGATACAGGTAATATATGGGCGTGGGCCACTCATTATTTAGCAACAGAGTCGAACGAAGGTATATATCGTGTATCTATGGGATACGGCAGTATGGCTTGGGCGATTGGTGCAGTCATAGGCTCTCAATTTGGTAGCCTAAAAACGCCACACGTTTGTTTTGCAGGTGATGGTGCTTGGTTGATGAGTTCTCATGAAATTGGAGTGGCAGTTCAACATTCGTTACCCATCGTTTACGTCGTATTAAACGATTCGGCGTTTGGTATGATCCGTTATGGGCAGCAATTGAGCAATGCAGAATCAATTGGTTGGAAACTTAATGAAGTGAATTTTGCCGCTTTAGCTGAAGCGCAGGGGGCAAGAGGCATTATAGTCAAATCACCAGAGGATTTAGATAAGCTGAATTTAAACGAAATGTTTGAATCGAATATCCCGACCTTGTTAGATGTACGTATCGATCCTGAAGAAGTACCGCCTATGATGGCTAGGGTTAAAAGTTTAAACGATGGCAATCCTTCTGCGGCACCGGGTTATAAATAAAATGATACTAGTATTTGGTGTCTGTAATAATTTTTATACAATTGAAATGGAGAGGTTATTACTTGATAAGTTAAAACTATAAGTCGTTTTTTCAATGATAAATAGAAAATTAACATCATGGTGATGTTGCGAATTTGTAGTTTTTGATATTTAATCAAGTTATGCGTTTCTTTGTCGAAATTCATAATTGGAAAATTATAATAATATCAAATGGGTAGACTTATGAAGTTTAACGCTTTGTCTCTTGCAATTTTTATCTCTTTTTTTCAAACACCAGCTTTTTCTGCTAACACACTTGACCCCGCAGAAGATTATTTTGATGATTTTTACGGTGGTGACGATTTCGTCGAAATAGCAACAGGAATTGATACTCAAATTCATAAGGCACCCGCAGTCGCCAGTGTATTTACCTCTCGAGAAATTTCGGCTATGGGGGCGATGGACATTGATGACGTATTAGAGACTGTTCCAGGTTTGCACATAAACCGTTCTTACAACGCTTATCTCCCCGTGTATACTTTTAGGGGTATTCATAGTGCATATAACCCTCAGGTTTTGATGTTGGTAAATGGGGTACCTATTACAAATAACTTTTTGGGAAATCGTAATCAAGTTTGGGGCGGGATGCCATTGGAAGCAGTGGAACGAATAGAAGTTATTCGAGGTCCTGGCTCGGCAGTATATGGTGCTGATGCATTTGCTGGCGTAATAAACATAATTACCAAGTCGGCTTCAGATATTAAACGCAATAGTTTAGGTATTCGCGGTGGGCAATACTCTACCAATGATGCGTGGTTTCAAATCGCAAGTGAAGAACATGAAGTTAACTATGCTCTAACCGTTGAATACCATAAAACAGATGGCAATGACAAAATTATAGAAAGCGATGCGCAGTCTGTTTTTGACAATTTATTTTCTACTAACGCTTCCAACGCCCCCGGCGCTTTGAATCTAAGCACTACAAATTTAGATATTAGAGCGGAACTAGGGTATAAAAATTTAGGCCTTAGAATTGGTTTGCAAGAAAGAAAAAATAATGGAATAGGTGCTGGGTTAGCTGAGGCGTTAGATCCTGAAGCTAAACAGGCTAGTACACGTATCAATGCCGATTTAACCTATAGTTCAAAGTTAACCGAATATTTATCGCATGATGTTGTGCTAGCCTATTTCGATACTACACAAGAAGTAGAAAACCAATATCGTATTTATCCTCGAGGCTACAAAGATAGTTTTTTCGATGGAGTTTTTGAAAATGGTTTTATTGGCAACCCTGAAGTATATGAGCGTCACTATCGGGCTAATTGGACGGGGTTGTATTCAGGGTTAGAAGGCCATACTTTTCGCTTTGGTTTCGGGTTTCATCGAAGTGATTTATATAAAACAACAGAAACTAAAAACTTTGCAATAGGTCCTGGGCTGAATTTTGAACCGATTATTGAAAATGGAAATTTTGTTGGTGTAAGTAAAAATGAGCAATTAGGCGTTATTGATGTATCTGATACGCCATTTGAATTTTTACAAGAGACAAAACGAGATAACCGATATGTTTTTGTTCAAGATGTTTGGGCTTTAGCAAATGACTGGGAATTGACAGCAGGCGTCAGGCATGATGATTATTCAGATTTTGGAAGCACTACAAACCCTCGAATTGCTTTAGTTTGGTCAAGTTCATTAAACTTAAGTACTAAACTGCTTTACGGTAAAGCATTTAGGGCACCTTCATTTGCTGATAGAGGCAATCAAAATAATCCTGTTGCTGTGGGTAACCCCAATATTAAACCTGAAGAAATTGAATCGATTGAGTTATCTTTTGATTACCACCCAGATGATGGTGTAGGTGCAGTAGCAAGTTTTTATCATTATACATGGACAGATATAATTCAGTACGTACCCAATGGTAGTGCTAACGTAGCTCAAAATGAAGGTAAGCAAAAAGGTTATGGTGCCGAGTTAGAGCTGTATAGCAAGTTAAGTGAAAATGTTAAATTTTCAGGTAATTATGCTTATATCAATGCTGAAAATAAGCAGACAGGCCGAGAAGTCGCATTTACACCAAGTAACCAAGTGTATTTACAGTTAGATTGGAAGGCATCCGATTCTGTGGGCTTTCATGTTCGTAATAACTATGTGTCAGGTAGAAAAAGGCAGGTCGGTGATATTCGCAATGAGATAGATGACTATTGGATTACAGATTTAACGTTACAATGGCAACCAGATATGACGCCAGTAACGCTTAAAGTTATAGGGAAAAATATTTTCGATTCAGATGCGAGAGAGCCTTCAGCTACGACTCAATTTACAAATGGAGATGTTGCAGTTTATCTACAGAACGATTTACCGTTACCGGGCAGAGGCTTCTACGCTGAATTGAGGTACGAATTTTAAAAATTATGCCGCCTGCAGGCGGCATTTTTATATTCGCTATACAACTCAAGCTTAATGATTAAATTTAGTTTTATTGAGCTAACTGTAAGACACCATGTAATGACAAGTGAAAAAACAAAAAGAGATTTTGTCTATGCAGGCAAAGCTCAAACCTCTATTTTTCTTGAAAAGCCCTCCGATACTAATCCGTACATTAGTCAAACAAATTATCTTCAGGGATATAATTTAAAGGATTTGGTTGCTAAAAAATCCTTCAGTGAAACTTTGTTACTCATGTTTACCGGAGAGTTGCCAAATCAATCGCAAGCTAAATTATTGGAACGATTAATGATAGCGTTAATTGACTTAGGGCCAAGACATCCTGCAGTTAAAGCGAGTATGGTGGCAGGCGTTAGTAAAACCAACGCAGAGCATTTATTACCCATTGGCTTGTCGGTACTTGGCGGTGAAGCTAATGGTGCAAATGAAGTGGCAGCCTGTGTCGATTTTTTAACCCAATCTTATCAGTTACCACCCAAAGAGGTAGCTGCAAAGTTATTAGAAGAATTGGAACCCAAAGATATACAAGGTGAAGTTCATATATGCCCTGGTTTTGGTAATCAATATGGATCTATAGACGAGATGGCGGTCAGTTTGGTGAATGCTGTTTTTTGTGACCAGCAGTTAAACCAATCATTTAAATTTTATTCATGGGTTAAAACATTTTGTTTAGCGTTAGCGCCAGCAAATTTTAGTTGGCTTAAAACCGGATTAGCGGCAACCGTTTTTTGTGAGCTTGGTATTCCTGCACGTGAGTCCATAGGTTTATTTCAATTGCTATGCGCGCCTGGTATTTTCGCTCATGGTGTTGAGCAAACTCATAAACCTATTACTGCAATGCCTATTTTGAAAGATGAACAACACATTTATTCACCTGAGTAAAAGTAATTAATTATGGCCGATACAAAATACTGGGACGAAAGAAACCAAACAATTGTTAGTTCAGTTGGGCATTGGAGTGGTGGAAATGATGTCAATGTTCGTGGTTATTCTTTAATGAATGAGCTTATGGGCAATGTCTCATATCTACAATTGGTTATATTAAATGCTACAGGGAAATTTGTTGCTAGAAATATTGCCGATTGGTTGGAAGTCTGCTTTATGGGATTAAGTTATCCAGATAGTCGAATTTGGTGTAATCAGATTGCGGCGTATGCAGCAGATACTAATACATCAGTAGTTGCTTCTGCAACGAGTGCTATCTTGGCGGCAGATTCGAGAGCCTATGGTGGCAGTCAGGCAAGAAAGCTTAGCATGCAAGCTCAACTTGAAATGTATAAAAATTACAAAGAAGGTATCTCTCTAGGGCAAATAATAAAGAGTGTTAAATTTAAAAACGGTAAACCGATTATCGTTGGTTTTGCTAGGCCAATTGATAGAGATGATGAGCGTTTAAAACCGTTTTCTGATGTACAAAAGAAACTAGGTATAGAACAAGGTGAATATTTAAAATTTGCACTAAAACTTAGTCAGTACTTAAATGAACATTATCAATTGTCAATCAATTGTGGCGGTTATGCTTCTGCGTTTCTTTTAGATCATGGCTTTACACCAGAAGAGGGCTACAAAATTAACGCGTTTGCTGTAGTTAGTGGAGCTGTGGCTTGTTTTAACAATTTTGAAAAGCAATCTGCTAATTCATTTATTCCCATGAAATGCCAAGATATTGAGTATATTGGACGTGCTCCTAGAGCTATAGAGGAGTAATTGAAGTGTGTGGGATATTTGCAATATATTCACCGAATAAACCTGTAAATTATGCTCAGTTAAAGCCTGCTGTAGAAAGCTTAAATCACAGAGGCCCAGATAACTACAATGTATGGGTTTCCGCCCAAGCTAATGTTGGTTTAGCCCATGCCAGATTGAGTATTATTGATTTACATACAGGCCAACAACCCATATCGAACGTAGCAGAGAATTGTCATATAGTGGCCAATGGCGAGTTCTATGATTTTGAGCAAATAAGAGAAAGCCTACAAAAACGTGGAGCAGTTTTTAAAACTAAATCTGATTCTGAAATAGCACTACATGCCTATCAAATATTTGGTACTAAATGCTTACAGCAACTTAGAGGTGAGTTTGCATTTTGCATTTGGGATGAAAATAATCACACCTTGTTTGCTGCAAGAGATCGGTATGGTGTTAATCCCCTTTATTATACTTGGCATAATGGTCAGCTGTTTATCGGCTCTGAAGTAAAGTCACTGTTTGCTGCTGGTGTCCCTGCAATTTGGGATGAAGATAGCTATTACTCACGAGCATATTACTATCGCGACCGAAGCCTTTTTAAGAATATTCATCAAGTTCCACCGGGACACTTTCTTATGGCAACGCCAGGAGGGTTTAGAATTCAGAAATATTGGGATATTGACTTTCCTGTTAGTGGGGATGAATTGAATATTTCTGATGAGGATGCGATTGAGCAATTACGGTCTTTACTTTTTGATTCAGTAAATACGCGTTTAAGATCTGATGTGCCCGTTGGTGTCTATCTTAGTGGAGGTGTTGATTCTTGTGCTGTTCTTGGATTAGCAAGTCAGTTAACAAATCAGCCTATTGACTCATTCACTCTTTCATTTGACCAGCGAGATTATGATGAAGGCGCAATAGCCAGAAGAATGGCGGATAAGGCTGAATCAAACCATCATGAAATTAAAATTAGTCAGGATGATATTGCAGATCATTTTATAGATTCAATTCGTTTTAGTGAAAATGTTTGTATGAATCCGCATGGTGTTGCTAAGTATTTACTTAGTAAATATGTTTCAAACTTAGGCTTTAAAGTTGTCTTAACAGGTGAAGGGGCAGATGAGGTTTTCGCTGGTTACTCAACTTTTCGTAATGACGTACTTAAAAATCAAACTTCTGCTCAAAACAGGAGTAGAGAGCTATCGCAATCAAATAGAGTTACATCTGGCTTGGAATTCAGTAGAGAAGAAGGTGATACTTCCTATATTGAGAATATATTAGGAAATGTTCCTAGCTGGCTTCCGCCTTTAGTTGGTATGTATCGTCAAGCAGAGTCGTTGTTTCGTCACTCGAATAAGTACTCTGCTGAGTCAAGTGTTGTTCAATTCTTAAATCATTTAGATCTGACAAAAGTTACAAATCGCCATCCTGTACATCAGGCTATGTATTCAATCTCGAAAGCTTTGTTACCTAACTACGTTTTAATGACACTTGGTGATCGCATGGAAATGGCACACTCTTTGGAAGGTCGGGTACCATTTTTAGATCACAAAGTGGCTGAGTTTGTAAATCAGCTACCAGTCAATTTGAAAATACGAAATGGACAAGAAAAGTATATATTACGAGAGGCTGTTAAACCTTATATCACTGCGGAAGTTTATAAACGCCAAAAGCACCCATTTTTTGCGCCACCCAGTGTTTTGGTACCTGAAGCAAAATTTCATCAGCTTGTTCAAGATACATTACGTTCCACTGAATTTACGGCTGTACCTTTTTTTGAACAAGGTAAAGTAATTAACTATTTAGATACAGTTTCAAAACTTGATCCTGAAAGCTGGCCATTGGCAGAAGCGACATTGATGGAGTTAATGAGTTTGTATGCGTTACAACATCATTTTAAGCTATCTGTTGCTTAACTTTACTTTATCGATAGGAAAACTAACTGTAAATATAAAACCTTTACTATGCTCACGTTTAACTTTGAGTGTCCTTTGTTAGGTTGAGAAGTTTATGTTGATAATTAATGGCAGCGATGCTTAGGGTAATCATAAGAGATAACTGCATATGAAATCGAGAGCATTAACATTAGCAATACTGCTGTCTAATTCTAACTACGTCTTAGCTGATAACGATGACTTGGATGAATTTGGTGAGTTCTACGGTGGTGATCAGTTCATTGAGATTGCGACTGGTTTAAAAACCCAAATCCATAAAGCTCCCGCAGTGGCTAGTGTTTTTACTGCTGAGCAAATCAAAGCCATGGGGGCAATTGATATTGATGATGTGCTTGAGACTGTCCCAGGGTTGCATATCAGTCGTTTATCTGATGCTTATCAACCCATATATACTTTTCGTGGTGTGCATAGCTCTTATAACTCTCAAGTTTTGATGCTTATCAATGGTGTACCCATTACCAATATATTTACAGGAAATAGAAATAATATTTGGGGCGGAATGCCTGTTGAATCTATTGCTCGTATTGAAATTATGCGCGGCCCTGGTTCTGCGGTTTATGGTGCCGATGCTTTTGCAGGCGTGATAAATATCATGACTAAAAGCTCACAAGATATAAAAAGCAATGAATTTTCCGCTAGAGCAGGGAGCTTTAATAGTACTCATGGTTGGATGACGGTTAGTGATTCAATCGACGATCTTTCTTATTCTGCAACATTTGAATCTCATAAAACGAACGGCCCAGACAATATTATTGAGTCTGATGCTCAAAGCTTGCTTGATGCATTAACATCAACACTGGATGTACCGACAACAAATGCATCTTTAGCCCCTGGAAAAATAAATTTGGGTGCTGAAAATACTGATATTAGATTAGAAGTCCTATACAAAGACTTAAAAGTCCGCGCTGGCATGCAAAGGCGTGATAATGTGGGTTCTGGAGCTGGACTCGCTGAGGCGCTAGACCCTGAAGCAAAATTAAAAAGCACCAGAATAAATTTTGACATCAATTATCATGGCAAGGTAGATGACGAGCTATCTTTTGATACTCAATTGGCCTTTTTTAAAACAAGTTCTGAAATAAAAAATCAATATACTTTGTATCCAGCAGGATCTGATTCTGGTTTTGATAGTTTAGGGTTGGCTAATGCTTTAGGTTTACCTTCTGGTATTCGTTATCCTGAAGCTGTACGTGCAACACCAGAGGTATTTGAAAAGCACACAAGATTAAATATTACAGGCTTGTATTCAGGGCTAACTGAACACGCTATTAGATTTGGAGCGGGTTATCACCTTGCCGATTTGTACAAAGTAAAGGAGAGCAAAAACTTTGGTATTGACGGCAATGGTAATCCTATTTCCGCAGTTGGTCCATTGACCGATGTGTCTGATACTGATGCTGTTTTTATTAGAGAAACAGAACGGTCTAATTTTTACTTGTTTGCACAAGATGTTTGGGCATTTGCGGCCGATTGGGAACTAACCGCTGGCGTACGTTATGATGATTATGATGACTTTGGATCAACGGTTAATCCAAGGCTAGCAATGGTTTGGGCTACAAGTCTAAATTTATCAACCAAGTTATTGTACGGTAAAGCGTTTAGAGCACCTTCGTTTACAGATTTGGGTGCAAAAGGTAATCCTGTTGCTTTGGGTAATGCTAATTTATCGCCAGAAGAAATGGAGACGATTGAATTAGTCGTAGATTACCATGCCGATAATGGCCTAGGGGTTGTATGGAATATTTATAGTTATGAATGGCGTGATATTATTATTTATCGGCCGGTAGCTGATGCTATTATTCCTACCAAAGTTGCTCAAAACTATGGCCGTCAAACCGCATTTGGAACAGAGGTCGAAGTTAATTGGAAGGCATCAGACAATATAGCTTTGCGGGCTAATATTGCATATACCCAACCTGAGAACGATCTAACGGGGCAAAATGTACCATTTATACCTGAGCAGCAATTTTATGCTCAGTTAGATTGGAAAATTTCAAATAACTTATCTTTTAATTTAAAAAATAACTATGTTTCACAACGTAAAAGGGACAAGTTGGATCCAAGAGCGAATATTGATGATTATTGGATCACTGATTTTAAATTAAGTTGGAGTCCTGCTGAATTACCCATTGAATTAGCTATGATTGGAAGAAATATTTTCGATGTTGATGCTAGAGAACCATCAATCAATAATAATGGAAGTGTCAACTTACCTAACGATTTACCTTTAGCGGGGCGCAATTTATTTGGTGAAATTCGCTTTAAATTCTAACTAAGTCTATTTTTACGAAAATGCTGAGTTTGTATAAATTTGTAGTAGTACTTGGGGTTTTATGAAGATTAGGCGAGCAAATAAAACTCAGGCCCCAAACCTAGAGCTCTAACAAAAGGCACTTGATTGCTTTATTTAAGCTAAGTCGCAAATAATTAGATGGACCTAAGTTGTTTTCACTATTGGAACACTAATCGTAAACCTAGAACCCTGATTTTGCTCACTATTAACTCGGATTGTACCCTGCATCAATTCGACAAATTTTTTGGTTATCGCTAAGCCGAGGCCTGTGCCGCCAAATTTACGAGATTGGCTGCCATCAACTTGTTTAAAAGCATCAAATATATAATCTTGCTGTTCTTTTGTTAGGCCAATGCCGGTATCTTGCACTTGGAAGTAAAGGTTATTTGCATCATTACTTATTAGCAATTTTACATTGCCATCATTGGTGAATTTGCAGGCATTACTAAGAAGATTTAGCAGGGCTTGTTCTAGTTTTTCTTTATCTTGCGTGACAGTCGTTAACTGACTTTGGTCATCAATGGAAAAGGTGTTGTTATTCTGCTTAGACAAGGGCGCTATGGTATCCATCATGTTCTGTTTTAGCTCAGCTAGTGAAAAACTGATGAGATTAACATCGAGATGACCGGCTTCGATTTTGGCTAAGTCTAATAATCCGTTGATTAGCATTAGTAGACGTTGGGCGTTTTTCTCTACTTTTTCAATATCGTCTATGAGTTCAAAGTTTCCTTCGAGCTCTAATTCTTCAATGACAATTTCACTGTAGCCTATGATGGATTGAATTGGCGTACGCAATTCGTGGCTTATATTAGCCATGAATTCAGATTTATGACGGCTCGCTGTTAACGCCGCGTCCCGCGCGACTATGATCTCACGTGTGCGAATTTGTACTTCTTTTTCTAGTGTGTCACGGTGTAAGCGTAGCTCATCGTCCTGTTTATCCAATACTTCCATCATATTGTTATATGAGTTAGCCATCATGCGAATTTCTTTCGCACCTTGCACTTCTGCAAATAGATGTTCGCCAGACTGTTTGGCTTCATCCATGGTGTCGGCTAATTTATAAAGCGGATTAAACAGTCGTTTTAACCCAAAGTTGAGAATATAACCAAGCAAAATAACCGAAACGACACCGGATATAGTGATAAATAGTGTTACTCGGGCTTGCGTGGCTAATAATATTTCTTTGCTGACCAGAACTTCAGCATAACCAATTATGTCGCTGGTTTGCGCTTGTTCTTCTTCAAATGCAAAACCTTCATCTTCGCTAGTGTCTAAGTCTATTATTTTTATGGGCGATGCAATCAACCAATGTTGTTCTTGCTCGTTAATAATTTTTGTTTCAGTTAACCCGCTTAGTTTTAACGTTGTCGGTAATTGCCCCTGACTGGCGAATGTGTCGCCTTGTACCGACGTTAGGCGTACTGCTTTTACGGATGGAAAGCCCAGTACTTGCTTGATTGCATCGAGCGCATTTTCTTTGGCACCAGATAATACAGGGTAGACAGATTGGTTGGCTAAACCTTGGCTAATTTGAAACGCATTGTTTAGCATTAACTGGCGAGATTGTTGGTTGACACCGGCGGCCGTAATGGCACTAATTATGAACGTCATTACAACAACGCCAAATACTAAAAAAGAAATGACTTGGCGTTTAATACTGGTATTTGATGAAAACGTTAGGTTTTTAAGAAGCATGATTAGTTGGGAAACGTCATCGCAAACTCTGATTTTTCAGCTGCGCTGTATTTGTAACCTAAGTGAGCGGCAGTTCGCAGATTAACGGCAAGTTTGATTTTTGCCAGTGGTTCCAACATAGGGTTGTTTTTTTGCTGAGTTTGAATTTTGTTGAGTAAGCGAACTAATTGCTTACCCATTTCATAATTGTCCGGTACGGCGGAGAAAAGAGCACCCCGACGGGCATGATTGGGTTTGCTACTAAATACAATTATTTTTTGGTTCCAAGCTTGTTCCAGTATTTTAGGAACTATGACTTTTTCGTTGGCTGTAATGTTATCAAGTGGCAACCAAATAGCTTGGTTGCGCTTGTTTTTGATAGTGAAATAATTGTTATATGCTTGCGCTGCTTCTTGTAAGTTTTTGACGAGAATGGCATTCAAGGTTAAATCGAGCTTTCGGGCTTCGATATGCGCTTCATCAATAATCCAGCTAGATGTTTCAGAATAAATCACCGTGATCGTATTCACGTTGGGCGCTAAATTGCGCAGAGAGATAAATAAACTAGCAGGACTGCTTAAAAGACTTACGCCAGACAGGGTGTTGGGGCGAACAGGCAAGGCACCAATAGCCACTGGAATTGGCGAATTAAGCTCATTGGCAACCATTAAACCGCGTTTACCCAAGGCAATAACGCGGTCACTTTCAATATTGTCAGCTACGGCGGCGGCACTAAAGGAGCTAGGTAGTTTTATATGGTTAATTTCGTGTGGGTATTCTGAAGAGATCCCTTCATTGATTTGGTCAAAAATTTCTGCGTAGGGGGCTCGCACGTGCGGGAAAATTACCGTTAACTTTTCTGCTAGCGCGGAGCTAGCCAGAGTTAACAGTGCAGTTAACAAAATTGTCCTGCTGTAAATCCTTTGCACTTAAACACTCGATTTTGATGTGTTTACTTATTTGAGTATTGTACTGCTTTTGCCATCGGCACTGTACAAAAAGTAACACAATTATTTTTATTGTCAGTAAATGGAATGAACCGAAAACTCGTCTTACTATCTTTATTTATCGGTACATTTTATATTTTATTTAATTTCGCTAAACCACTTATTAATGATGGTCAATCACAATACGACTTTGTTTGCCGATTTTATAATGGTTAACTTGGTTTAACTTTATATATTTCAATGTACTAAACGTTATTTTTGCCACTGGAAGTGACTTATCATTCAATATCAATTGCAACTAAGGTTTGATGGCACACTGAGGGGGCATTATGCGGATTGGTTGATAACTTGACAAGCAAAAAATAAACAAAAACCACTAATTTTGGGCGTCTTGTCGCAAATAGGGTTGTAACCCCTTGTTTTATTAGTTCTTTACCTTTTGAGTTCAAGAGATATTGCGAATTCTGTATGCCTATTTAACGCTTTATTAGTAGCTCACTTTATTTCTTAGCGATTTAGTTTGGCCATGTTTGGTTTTTTTGTCTAGCCTTTTGGTTTGCGAGCTTTTAGTGGGTTTGGTTGCTTTTCTTGTTTTATATGTTTTAGTGGCATCAATGATTAATTGTTGTAGCCGAAGCAGCCCTTCTTGCTTGTTTTGTAACTGAGTGCGATGTGTTTGGGCTTTTATATGGATAAAGCCGTCTTTGCTGATGCGATGATCACTAAAAGCCAATAACTTAGCTTTTTCCATGTCATTTAGCATAGATTTGTTGATATCAAATTTTATGTAAACAGCACTGGCTACTTTATTGACGTTTTGTCCGCCAGCCCCTTGAGCGCGTATTGGATTATACTCAACCGCCAGTTCTAAATTGGTTAACGTAATCTTTGGATGATTTTTATTCAGCACGTTAATTCACCTATTTTTTGAATAAAACTGGGGTTGAGTAGGGCATAGCCAATAATGTTTATTGTTGTTTCAAGCTTTGTAAACGTTGCCATGCTTTAACAAAAATTGCGTCTGCCATTTTTGCTGCACCTATCGGCAGTTTATCAGACAAGCTTTTCTTTTGAACATATTTGACCTGAAATACATCTTTGGTTTCATATTGCTCTAGCAGGTAGTCATCTGATGTTTGTACATCATCAATTAAACCTAAATCTTTAGCTTGAGAACCATACCAATGCTCACCCGTTGCCACCTTATCTATGTCGAGTGCTGGGCGAAAATCATTGATGTGTTGTTTAAATAAGGTGTGGGTTTCTTCCAACTCTTGCTTGAATTTATCGCGACCGGCATCGGTATTTTCACCAAATAAAGTTAGAGTGCGTTTAAATTCACCGGCTGTCAGTTGTTCAAAATCAATATTATTTTTTTTCAATAAGCGATGAAAATTTGGGATCTGAGCCAAAACGCCTATTGAGCCAATAATGGCAAATGGCGCTGACAAAATCTTGTTAGCAACACAGGCCATCATGTAGCCACCGCTAGCCGCTACTTTATCTACTGCAACCGTTAATGGGATCTCTTTTTGGCGGAATCTAGCTAATTGTGAAGAAGCTAGACCATACCCGTGCACTACACCGCCTGGACTTTCTAAGCGAACAACAACTTCATCTTGCTTATTAGCTACGGCTAATATTGCACTGACTTCTTCACGCAGGCTTTCTGCTTCATGTGCGTCCATACTGCCTTTAAAGTCGACCACATAAATTTTACCCTTCTGATCTGACTCTTTTGGCGAATCATCTTGAGAGTCTTTTGCTTTTTTAGCGGCTTGCTTTGCTGCTTTCGCTCTTTTCTTCTCGGCTTCTTTTTCAGCTTTTTCTAATGCTTTGAATTCTTCTTTTGACAGTAATTCAGCTTTAATATTGCGTTTAACTTCAGCAAAGTGCTCTGATAGGTTGGTTAATTCCAATTCGCCTTTTTTCCCGCCTTTGCCTTTCATTGCATTAGCTGCGATTGCTCCTAACACGATAACGATTGCTGCGACCCATGTAACTGCTTTTGCTAAAAACAGGCCGTATTCATATAGAAAGTCCATCATTTAACCTCTTTGTTATTGGTGTAACCCATTTTTGTATTTGCTTTATATGGGTTGAATAATAACAAATTCAAGAGGGTAATGGTTGTTTAAGTCGACATTAGGCATAAACTGATGATTTTTTGATAGTGTTTAAAAAACTCTTTTAAAACATGAGTTTAACGACTTATTTGTAACTAACCAACAAACTTATCCACAATTATTGTTAGTAAATGAGGATAAAATTGGCTATATGTTAATTTGACACCTGTTTTTTTGTCCAGTTACTCTGGTTTAAGTATTATTTACGTTAATTGATCGCGAATTAGTCTCAAATAAACGTTGTAAACTGGCTGGATTATTGACTTAGATAATTATTAACCAGTTTTATAAACTATTATAAATCAATGGTTTATGGTGTTTTGAGTAGGAAATTAACATAGTTATACACAGAAAGTGTTAATAAGTGTGGATTAATTAAGGTGGATCCTCTTAGTTATTTAATTTCATTGCAGTGAGTCTGTTTTATTTTCTTAAATGTTGTTCATTCTTGTTAAAATGTTATTCGATTAACATTTTGATTTTATAGAGTGAACATCAATAAAGTTTAATCAAAGCAAGTGATTAAATCGTAGGGAGTTGCTAAATTTTTTCGCTTTCCAATGCTGATTTTATTGGGGTGCTTAATTTTTATGCGTTTTTAAACGACTTTATGTTGAAAAAATGTATTATTCGGGCAAAATAACATAAAAATGTTATACGAATATAATTTGTTACTCGCATTTCATTAAATATTAATTTAGGTTAAATCGTATTTGTATAAACTAGGGTGATTTACGGTTGAGGTTAGCGCCTTAGTCGTTCCCTTAGTTGAATTGATTATTAACATTACAAGAGAGAAGGCACATGCAAGATCAAGCAATTACCGAGTTTGATGCAACTGAACATCCTCATCGTCGTTATAACCCGCTATCTGGCCGTTGGGTGTTAGTTTCCCCGCATCGCGCAAAGCGACCTTGGCAGGGTGCTGACGAAGCATTATCAAATGACGAATTACCAAGTTATGTTGAAAATTGTTATTTATGCCCAAGCAATACGCGTATTTCAGGTGATGTAAACCCTGATTATACGGGCACTTATGTTTTTCAAAATGATTTTGCTGCGCTGACTGAAAATACCCCTGATTCACCAGAAAGCGATAACCCTGTGTTTGTGTCGCAAAGTGCGCGAGGTTTGAGCCGTGTAATTTGTTATTCACCGGATCACAGTAAAACCTTACCAGAATTATCAACTCAAGCGATCCGCGGAGTGGTTGATACTTGGGTAGAGCAAATTGATGATTTAAAAGAAACTTACCCTTGGGTTCAGGTATTTGAAAATAAAGGCGAAATAATGGGGTGTTCGCAACCCCATCCACATGGTCAAATTTGGGCTAATAGCTTTTTGCCAAACGAAATTGCAGATAAAGACAAAAACATGCTGGCCTACTACCAGAAACAAGGTAGTAATGTATTGACTGATATGGTTAAAGCAGAATTGGCAGATGGCAGTCGCACGGTTGTCGAAACAGAGCATTGGATTGCTGTTGTACCGTATTGGGCTGCATGGCCATTCGAAACTTTATTGACGCCAAAAGCCCATATCAAGCGTATGGAAGATTTAAGCGAAGCGCAAAAGGATGATTTATCAATCGCACTTAAAAAGCTAACTAGCCGTTATGACAACCTGTTCAAATGTTCATTTCCTTATTCAATGGGCTGGCATTATGCACCTTACTTTAAAGATGATCGTGATATAGAACATTGGCAACTGCATGCTTTGTTTTATCCACCTTTATTGCGTTCAGCGACTGTGCGTAAATTTATGGTTGGTTATGAAATGATGGCAGAGTCGCAACGTGATCTTACTGCTGAGCAAGCTGCTGAAAAATTAAATGCGGTTAGCGATGTTCATTACAAAGAAGCCTAACGCTTGTTAATTTATTATTAATAAATTTAATTTGTTACTTACAAAATGTAGTGTTTTTGGTTAATGTTGTCGCCCCATGGAGACATCGCCGAAAACGCTATTTGAAAAATATGTTGTGTCTATGATTGTTAACCGTACTTCATTTTGAATGGTGGGTTCTTAGTCACATAAAGCGAATTAAGCAACGATTTGGCAGGTAAGCTAAAGCTAAGCCAAATCGTTGTGAAAAATAGTGATTTTGCTGAAAGTTTGTTCAGCTAAGAGGTAGAAATGTCAGATTTAATAAATAAGGTCGCATCAGCGTTTGAAGCTGAGCTAGGTTTTGCACATAGCCATATTATTCAAGCGCCAGGTCGGGTAAACCTAATTGGTGAGCACACAGATTATAACGATGGTTTTGTATTACCAAGCGCAATCAACTTTCAGTGTATTGTTGCGGCTAAGCCACGTGAAGATAAAACGATCCGCGTAGTATCTGTCGATTATGCATGCGAGCAAGATAGTTTTGAGATCAGTGCCGATATCGAGCCATGTGACAAAGGATGGGCGAACTATATTCGTGGCGTAGTTAAGCATTTAGTTTTACGCGGCTACGAATTCAATGGTGCCGATATTGCGGTTGGTGGTAATGTGCCTCAAGGTGCAGGCTTGAGTTCTTCTGCGGCGCTAGAAGTGGTAATTGGTCAAACATTTAAAGAGTTATACAACTTAGCTATTTCACAGCCAGAGATTGCACTGAATGGGCAAGAAGCTGAAAATAAATTTGTTGGTTGTAACTGCGGTATTATGGACCAACTTATTTCGGCTGAGGCCAAAAAAGATCATGCATTATTGATTGATTGTCGCAGCTTGGAAACTAAGCCTGTATCGTTACCAGAGGGCATGAGCATTGTGATTGTCAACTCAAATAAAAAACGTGGTTTAGTGGATAGTGAATACAATACGCGTCGTGAACAGTGTGAAGCCGCAGCAGATTTCTTTGGTGTTAAAGCGTTACGTGATGTCACTATTGAACAGTTTGAAGCGCGTAAAGCTGAGTTAGATCCTGTGACCGCTCAACGTGCCAAGCATGTGATTACGGAAAATGATCGTACAGTCGCCGCGGCTGAAGCTATGCAAAATAATGATATAACAACATTGCAAGCGTTAATGGCTGCGTCTCATGCATCAATGCGTGATGATTTTGAGATCACGGTTAGCGAAATTGATACCTTGGTTGACATTATCAAGGCGCAAATTGGCGAGCAGGGCGGTGTACGTATGACAGGTGGCGGCTTCGGCGGATGCGTTGTTTCTATTGTGCCTGATGCGTTAGTTGACAAAGTGATTGCTGAAGTCAAAGTGCAATACCCTGAAAAAACAGGTTTAGAACCGTCAATTTTCGTTTGTTCAGCTGAAGAAGGCGCAAGCTTAGTTTCAGCCTAGTTCTAGTAATGTTTCTAGAAAGAAATGATCAGTTGAAAGCACAGTGGTAGTAAGAAAAATCAAATTAATGTAGGTCGAAATTTATTTCGACAATAGCAGCAGAGCTGCTTCAGGCTTGGTTTTTAGGCGCGATATTGCCTAATATCTACAGCCATTGTTGAGGCACCAAAAGTAGGCGCTTTAAGCGCGCTTCAACCTACCAGTGAGATTTCAACTAATCAAAATTTAATAGAAAAGATACTAGTAAAGTTTTGAGTAAACAAAGTTTGCTTATGTTTAAGTTGTAGGCCACACACGCATTACCATAGTAATGGGTTAGCAACTTAACACACATTAAAGAGAGCCAATCTTGGGGAACGTTTGTTTCCCTGTGTTGTTGGCAAATAACAATATAAAAAGGTAAAAACTAATGACACTCGATACGATCGACTTTACCGTCTTTATCGCGTACGTTGCAGGTCTATTGTGCATTGCATTGTGGATTTCACGTAATGATCATCAAGGTGAACGAAACACGGAAGACTACTTTTTAGCCAGTAAATCTTTACCGTGGTGGGCGATAGGTGCTTCCTTAATCGCATCAAATATTTCAGCCGAACAAATCATTGGTATGTCTGGCTCAGGCTATGCTATTGGTTTAGCTATTGCTTCATACGAGTGGATGGCAGCCATTACCCTTATCTTAGTGGGTAAGTATTTATTACCTATTTTCCTTGAAAATAAAATTTTCACCATGCCACAGTATTTAGAGCAACGTTTTGACGGTCGTGTTAAAACCACTTTAGCTCTATTCTGGTTGGCAGTTTACATCTTTGTTAACTTAACGTCGGTTCTTTGGTTAGGTGGCTTAGCAATTCAAACCGTTGCGGGTGTCGACTGGATGTTTGGTATGATCTTCCTTGCGGTGTTCTCAGTTGCTTATTCGTTATATGGCGGCCTAAAAGCAGTTGCGTATACGGACATTATCCAAGTCGTATTATTAGTGTTTGGTGGTTTACTACTGAGCTATCTAGCATTGGTAGCCGTGTCTGATGGTGAAGGCTTTATTGCCGGCTTTGGTGTTCTAACTGACAAAGCACCAGGTCATTTCGATATGATTTTAAGTAGCGATAACCCTAATTACATGAGCTTACCCGGTATCTCGGTATTAGTTGGTGGCTTGTGGATTATGAATATAGGTTATTGGGGCTTTAACCAATACATTATTCAACGTGCACTTGCGGCTAAGAATATTCAAGAAGCGCAAAAAGGTATCGCATTTGCGGCTTATCTAAAACTATTAATGCCATTAATCGTCGTATTACCAGGGATTGCAGCCGTTATCCTTTATCCTGAGTTATCTAAACCCGACCAAGCTTATCCTTCAATGATGGGTTTAATGCCTGTTGGTATTAAAGGTTTAGTGTTTGCCGCGTTAGTTGCCGCTATTGTTTCGTCGCTTGCTTCGATGACAAACAGTATCTCAACTATCTTTACTATGGATATCTATAAGAACTTACAACCTAACAAGAGTCAGCGTCACTACGTACATATTGGTCGTATTGCTACATTAGTCGCATTAAGCTTAGCGTTAATTACAGCTGAGCCATTATTAGGTAAGTTTGAGCAAGCATTCCAATATATTCAGGAGTTTACTGGTTTATTCTCACCGGGTATTACTGCAATCTTCATTATGGGTATGTTCTGGAAGCGCACTACATCGCTAGGTGCGTTAGCTTCGGCAATTGGCTCTGCGGTATTCTCTGTTGCCCTTAAGTTTGCATGGCCTGAGTTACCGTTTATGGATCGAATTGGTATTGTGTTTGTAATGTGTATTCTGCTTTCTATTGTTGTTTCTAAAATGGATAAGCCAAGTACAACAGACAGCAGTGTTAGCTTAGAAAAAGTGAGCTTTGCGACTGAAAAAGGCTTCAATATCGCTGCTATTGGTGTGGTTGTTATCCTTTGTATCCTATACGGTACTTGGTGGTAATACAGTCAAATAGTATAAAGTGTGAAAGGCCGCAATAAGCGGCCTTTTTGTTTTTCTTCAATTAACCCTCCATTATCTCTTGCTGTTTATATTCAACTTTCCGTTCTTTTTCCCTTGTCATGGTTCTTTCATCTATTATTTTTACAAATGAGTCTGTACGGCATTATTTTGCGGCTATAATATTGTGAATATGGATATATATTAGTTGGTTAGATGGCAGATCATATTTGGATTTTCCTTTGCGCTTTGTTGGTTCTTATCCAGCAGGTCGGCTTTTTGTGTTTAGAAGCGGGCTCGTGTCGCGCTAAAAATAGTATTAATGTCGCAGTTAAAAACTTTGCGGATATCACCGTCGTTTTTCTTATTTTCTTGCTGTTTGGTTGGAATCTCGCTTTTGGTGACAGCGCATATGGTTTACTCGGTTTACCCTTAACCATTAATCTAACTTCGTTTGATGACAACCTTGGCTACTATCTACTCATTAGCTTTTATTGTTGTACCTGTCTCACTATTATTTCTGGCGCTGTGGCTGAGCGTGTAAAGTTTAACGCTTATTTATTTGCTACTGCTTTTGGCGCTTGCTTTATCTTTCCTATCGTTTCTCATTGGTTGTGGCATCAAGATGGCTGGCTTAATCAAGTAGGCGCTGTTGACTTTGCTGGCGCGACAATAGTGCACAGTGTAGGCGGGTGGATGGCGTTAGCTATGATGCTTGTGTCTGGCCCTCGGCACGGTCGTTTTAATTCCGATGGTACAATTAATGAAATCCCTAAATCTAATCAAGTTCAATTATTGCTAGGTTGCTTCTTTTTGTGGTGGGGCTGGTTTGGTTTTAATGCAGGGTCGTTTGGTGTTTGGCATCAAGATACCTTAAAAGTTTTATTGTTGACCTTTGTCTCGGGCGCATTTGGTGGCGCAATCACCTTGTTGTATTTAGTGCTTAGCAAAAAAATGGTCACGGTTAGTGAGTTAGTTAACGGTGTATTAGCTGGGTTAGTTGTGACAACGGCGACGATTGATCAATTAAATTTAGTGACAACCTTGCTGTTAGTTTTACTGGGTGTATTGGGGTGCCAAATTTGTGGTTGGGCACTAGTACGTTTAAAAATCGATGATGTGGTGAGTGCGGTACCTGTGCATTTAGTACCTGGGATTATCGGCACCTTAGTTGTTCCGGTTGTCGTAGAAAACGCTAATTTAGGCAGCCAGCTACTATTGATTGGCTCAGTCGGGGTATATGTATTTAGCTTTTCCTATTTAGTATTTTGGCTGGCTAATCGTTTTTGGTTTGGTTTTCGCGTTGAACAGCAGGAAGAAATTGATGGGTTAAATATAAGTGAACATGGTGCCCGCTCGGACTTAAACGATTTGATCAATAACATGCATTATCATCAATCTACGGGCGATTTATCGAAAACGCTAACCGCTGATGAATATACGGAAGTCGGTTTTATTGTTAAGCAATATAATAAAACGGTTCATGAATTGAATCATAAGCAAGTTGAATTACAAGAAACCGCAGTGGCGGCGCAACAGGCAAATGTCGCTAAAAGTCAGTTTTTGGCCAATATGAGTCATGAATTGCGCACCCCAATGAATGGCATTAGTGGTATTGCCGATGTGTTATTACATGAACCGGGTTTAGACGATAAATATCGTAAAAAAGTCGAGTTAATCGATAAAAGTGCCAAGTCGTTAACGGCTATTGTTAACGATATATTGGACTTAGCCAAAATAGACGCCAACAAAATGGAGATAAAGCCAAGCGTTGTGGTAGTACGAGATTTATTAAACGATGTATTGTCATTGTTTAAAGACCGAGCAGAGCAAAATAAAACCAAGCTTGAGTTAATTATTGATGATGGATTGCCAACACTGATCTTGACTGACGATTTACGTTTAAAGCAAATTTTATCTAATTTTATTTCGAATGCGGTTAAGTTTACTGAATCGGGCCAAGTTAAACTTCATTGTCGTGTCGAAGAATTGAATAACGAGCTTGAGCAAGTGAGTTTAGTCTTTTCGGTTTCAGATACCGGAATAGGTATCGCAGAACAAGACATTGCAAAACTGTTTCAGAGCTTTAATCAAGGTGACGATAGTATTAGTCGTCGTTTTGGTGGTACTGGGTTAGGGTTGGCTATTAGTAAAAAAATAGCTGAGTTGATGGGTGGTGATGTGTGGTGTGAGTCAACAATTGGTCAAGGCAGTTGTTTTTATTTTAAGGCTGAATTTCAAGTACCAGAAGAAAGACGAAAATCAACCAGAGACTTGCCGTCTGGTCAATTACAATTGAGTAAGCCATTATCTATTTTGTTAGCTGAAGACAACGATATTAACCAAGTGGTAGCAACCAGTATTTTGGCGCAAATGGGCTTAGATAATGTAGATATTGCTGAAAATGGTCAGCAAGCAATTGATAAAGTGCAAGAAAAGCAATATGACTGTGTATTGATGGATTTACAAATGCCCCTGGTTGACGGTATTAGTGCGGCTAAAACTATCTCGCAATTAAATTTAGCTGAGCCGCCGATTATTATTGCTATGACAGCCAATGCCTACAATGAAGATAAGCAAGCGTGCTTTGATGCAGGAATGCGTGGGTTTATCGCCAAACCGGTTAATCAAAAAGATATCGCTAGCGAACTTTGCCGTTTATTTTGTTAAGCGGAGCCAAGTATCCTTTTCAGCTTGTAGATTAATAAAAAGCCCGTATTATGGCCGCCATTAATCTATTATTGGTAGGAATTTTCACATGTCACAAGTTGAAATTATTGAAAACGAGTTTTGCTTGCAGGTTGCAGCAAATCAAAAGCTATGGACTATCCAAGATGAAAAGGGTATCCCAGCACCTGAGAATTCTGAAAAAATCCGCTCGATGCCATTCTGGTCTTCACATGAATTAGCCCAAGCTTATATTAGCAATGCCAGTGGTTATCAAGCTTTCCAACCTTTAGAAATAGACTGGGCTGTCTTCGCTGAAAAATGGGCGCAAGGGATTCACCATGATGGTCTATGTGTTGGCTTAAACTGGCTAGCAGAACAAGAAACCAATGTTGATATTGAGGTTGCCGAGTTAGTGGAAAAAATAAAAGCGGCAATCAAAGCGAAAGATGCCTCTTAGTTTAAACATAAACAGAAAATAATATGGCTTTAGATCTTGATAAACAGTTAGGCGCTAATCCTAAGCTGGTACATTCAGTTAACCAAAAAGTTGAGTCTCATGTACAACGAGAGAAAGGCGACTGGTTTTTGAATACCTTGATGTTAGAAGGGTGTAATGCACCTTTTAAATACAAGCGTAAAAAGCTTTATCAAAGTTTAAAAGGTGCCAGAGTCAATTTAACGTATTATCCTGATGTTGAAAGCATTGCAGGCTTTGATATTGAAGTTATGCGCGTGGTTAGGTTAAAACGCGCATAACTGATCACCGAATTCTACACAGTTTTATTATTCTGCTAAATACTGTTTAAGATGACCTATTGCCCGCGCTAAAACACTATTAGAATGCGGAGTCATATCGGCTTGACCGCCTTGTAAACTAAAAGCGCTGAGCTTGGCTTTACTGTCTATGGTCGTCACTTGTTTACTATCCCATACTGAAATAGTCTGGCTGTTAGCTGAAATAAACCAATCACGTTGTTCAACGTTATTGGCAAATAAATCTCGTCCAAATGGATTAGAGCTGTTATTCCAATCACATTTTAACCAGCCATTAACCACACTTGGCACAATATCGTAATTACTCACCAATGGCGGTAGGGTTTTAGCTCCGGCAATAAATAACTTGCCTAAGCTCAATTCGTCACTTTGTTTAACAATAACTATTTGCGGCAAGCTACCAAACGCTTTGATTGCGTCTAAAGCATAGCTTAAAGCGGGTTGGCTTTTGACCTCAAATAAATTAACAAATAAATTGTTATCGTGTTGGCTAGGTTCAGGATCATTAATATTTAAGCCGAGTTCAGACGAGATATTCGCAGCCGCAGGGTTTTGTTGTAAACCAATAAACTCGCTACGTAATGCTGTGTGTAAAATACTCGGTTGATTTAACAAACTGCTGTACAAATTTGGCATGCCATACAAAAGTTCAAACGCGGTTTGCTTGGCATCCCCCGGCGCCCAATAATCGGTATTTAATCTAAACTGACGCTTAAGTGCATGTTCCAATTGTGGGTATAATTCACTGTCCACCTTAATAAAAGCAATGCCCATATCCTCGGATGGCTGCTGGCAATTAAGCGGAGCAGGTGGCACAGCTAAGTGATAATTTGACACATCAAACAGTAATTCACGTTTTTCTCGGTATTCATTTAAATCGATTAAACCTGTGTTTGATAAAAAGCTTTTTGCTGTTAGCGGGTAAGACAGGGGCAGTAAGTTGTCTTTTGAGATAATCGGTTGATAAACCTTCGCATCAGCCCAGATGTGAACCAAGTGGCTGATAAAGAAACAAGACAATAGCGCATGAACTATCTTAAAGCGGACAAAGCGCTCTCGGATGGAGTCTAAATCACGCCAAAGCTTGTTACACAGAGCGATTTCAATGCTCAGTATAGCCGCAAAAAGGACGAATATAGCCGCAATAAAACCAGCAGGAATGGTCTCAACTAAAAAGCTAACATCCGATTGAATGTTACTGGGTGACATTAAATCGAGGTGGTAGTGATTCGCAGAGTAAAACACACTATCAATAAATAGTAAGCTGAGCCCAGCTGTACTAACAGATGCTGCCCATATGCGATTAAACCCTTGGTTTTTACTTATTGAAATGACAGGGAAAATTGCCAATATATGGATAAGAAAAAAGATAAAGGCAACATGACCTACCCAGTAAACCAAGATGTAAAGCGTGGCGAGAATGCCACTGGGTAAAGGTTCCGAGAATAAGTAAATACTGGATACAAACAAGCCAATAAAAATGTTGCAAATGCTAAACCAATGTCCCCAGGAATATATTTGCGATTGGCGTTGTGCTGAGTTTAACCACATAGGCGAACTTTATCCTTATTTAAGTGCACTTTTTAATGCTAGCGTAAATTGTTCAATGACTTTTTCTTGACTGGGTTTATCGTAGGCTTTTTTAACTTGTAAGATCACCGCTTCACCTAACGCCATTAAGGCTAAGTCGGTTGGGGTATCTTGTGCTTCTAAAGCAATGTTGATTGCATTAACTGCTTTACTAAAATCGTCTTCTGTATACTTGCTGGATTGAGCCATGGTAGGAATTACTTTACTATTACATTAATTCTCTAATTTTAGTTCTCCTTTGATATAAAACTCAATCACTTATGTCTATTACTAGTGCCCAAATATTCTTTAACCGATTAATTATTAGCGATGCGCAAGTTAAATTACAACTTGAAGACGCATCAATTGTCGATGGTCAAACCGCTGAATACCTAGCTGAAGCCGTACATCAATCTTTTACAAAAAAAGGGCAAAAAGATTATTGCCAATTTTCTGAACAAAGCGCTGCGGCTGAATTGTTAACTCAACAGCCGAGTAACAGTGAGTTAGCAAAAGCCATTTTTGCTGCTATTTGCCAAAGCGTTGATCTCGACGCGCCTCCGGCTGAATCTATATTGGTAGTGGCTTGCTATCAGTATTTAGCCTCTAATTATGTCTTGGCTGCAGTATTGGGAGTGAAAGACTCGGTGCAACTATCAGAAAATATCAGTGCTGAGCGCTCACAATATTTAGATATTGCTAATATTCAACTGGCGGTGCAGATCGATTTATCTGAGTATAATGTTAATCCAGATTCTGAACGTGCTATTGCTTACATTAAAGGTCGAGTCGGGCGCAGCGTTAACGATTTTATGTCCGATGCATTAGGTATAGAGCCTAAAATGAACGCAAAGGATGCAACGCAAAAACTGATCCAATCGGTAGAAGCCTTTATTGCCGATGGCGAATCCAATTCTGAGCAGGCGGCTAGCGTGCGTGAAGTGACTTTGGATGTCATGAAACAAGCTTCTGAAGTTGGAGACTTTGTTCAAGTGCAAGCGCTGTCGGAAGAAATAGAAGAAAAAACAGGATTGGCAGGCTTTTACGAAAAAGCGGCTGAAGATGAAGAATTTAACGAAACTTGCCCTGTCTATTTAACAGCATCTAAATCGTTGCAAAAATTCTTTGGGCAAGGTGGCGGTATGAGTTTGTCATTTAACCGCGATATGTTAGGTGAGTATGTTCATTTTGACCCGATAGCCAAAACGCTTAAATTTACAAAGCTGCCACCGAATTTGTTAGATGCTTTGGAAAAGGCCAGTAAATAAACTTGTCGCTTTAAAATTGTTGCTTTAAATAGGCTCTGGTTAAAGAGCCTATTTAGTTTTTAATCTCGATAGATTTTAGTTAAATCTTGGTAGTTATCTACGCGTCTATCTCTTAAATATGGCCAAATGCGTCGTACGTTTTCACTACGCTGCATGTCTATATCGGCTAGTAAAATCTCATCTTCATTAGCGTTTGCATGGGCTAAAACCTCACCCTGTGGACCCGTAATAAAGCTATTGCCCCAAAAGCGTATACCTTCTGAAACATCACTGGGATCGGCTTCGTGGCCAACACGATTACAACTAAGCACAGGCACGCCATTCGCAACTGCGTGGGCGCGTTGGACTATTACCCAAGCGTCGAGTTGTCGTTGCTGCTCGTCATCCGCATCACGTGGATCCCAGCCAATTGCTGTTGGGTAGATCAGTAATTCAGCTCCAGCCATTGCCATTAAACGTGCCGCTTCAGGGAACCATTGATCCCAACAAACTAAAACACCTAGTTTGCCAATACTGGTTTGAATCGGTTGAAAACCGAGATCGCCAGGAGTGAAATAGAATTTCTCATAAAAACCGGGATCGTCGGGAATATGCATTTTGCGGTAGGTGCCAGCAATCTGGCCATCTGTGTCTAATACCACGGCTGTATTGTGGTAAAGGCCAACGGCGCGTTTTTCAAATAAAGATGCGACAATGACCACATTTAATTCTTTAGCTAATTTACCCAAAGCTTCAGTGCTAGGGCCTGGGATAGGTTCAGCTAAATCAAAGCAATTGACGTCTTCAGTTTGACAAAAATATAAACTACGGTGTAGCTCTTGTAGGACAACGAGTTTTGCCCCTTGTTGAGCTGCATCTTTAATGCCTTGTATGGTTTTATCAAGGTTATGATTTATATCAGCACTATTGCCGTGCTGTAATAATGCCGCTTTAATCGTTCTCGACATAGGTTTAACCTCTCGGTATATTAGCAAGAAACCCTTTAGGTAATTGCATTGTTAAACAGTGTAGACTGCCGAATTGTTCGATAATAGGGCGGCAGTCAATTGGAATAATTTCATGATCTGGAAAAGCCATTTGTATCACAATTAATGCTTTTTTGTCTTGGGCAACACCGTAAATGGGGACTAAGACAGCTTGATTGATCACTAAAAAGTTAGCATAAGTGGCCGGTAATCGTTCACCTTGTTTGTTAAATTGGGCGTCTGGCCAAGGTAATTCAAACAAAATAAAAGGTAGTCCGTCGACTGTGGTAAAGGCTTCTAGTTGTTGTTTCATCGCATTGAGTTCAGTGAAATGCGAGTCTGTTTCATCTTGGCAGCCTTGATAAACGATGATTTGTCCCGGTGCGAAACGAGCTAAAGTGTCTATATGTGAATCGGTATCGTCGCCTTCTAACGCGCCCGATTGCAACCATAATATTTTTCTAGCGCCTAACTCTTTGCCTAACTTATCTTCAATTTGTGATTGGTTTAAATTCGGATTGCGATTTTGGTTGAGTAGGCAAGCTTCAGTTGTGAGTAAATGACCTTGCTCGTCTATATCAAT
Organism: Saccharobesus litoralis; assembly: GCF_003063625.1. Taxonomy (NCBI): domain Bacteria; kingdom Pseudomonadati; phylum Pseudomonadota; class Gammaproteobacteria; order Alteromonadales; family Alteromonadaceae; genus Saccharobesus; species Saccharobesus litoralis. The sequence goes on from NZ_CP026604.1 coordinate 3,822,962, forward strand.
CGCCCCACCTTCCAATACCCACTCGGTGGTTTTGTGATGTTCAACCTGACAAGTGGCAAATAAACCATCATTGATAAGGTTATCGTACTGGCTTGGGTACTTATTACCCCAACCATTAAATGTGTAGTTTAGTGCCTCTATGTTATTTCCTTGGCATGTGGTTATTGGGCCATGATCTCGCGCCCATGTATCATTGCTGGCTTGAATCACCCAAATAATTGCCTGCAAGTTTATATTGGCTTGCTCTAGTTTAGCTTTTACATCTTGCTGTAATTTGGCGTCATGGCAAACGATAACCACTTTTTGCTTGTTTGATATAGCATGCACTATGTTGATAAACACAGGCTCAACTTCGACTAATCTAATGGCCCAATCTGTATCTTGGTGAGGCCAAGTTAGCATAACGGCATCTTGTGCATGCCATTCCGGTGGTAGATAAAAGCGTTTGCTCATAGGGGATTCTTTTATTTTGCTCTATTTGAATTGTTAAATGGCTGACTAAGCTTTGTGTACTTTTTAGTGTTTTGCTCACACTCAGGGCGCAGATAAATCGTTTATATTCAACAAGAAAGAACGGCGCTTATCAACATAAATGAGTACTTTACAGGTAGAAGTTCGGTAAATTATTAAAACACTGGATTGATTACCGTTTACTTTAATGGGGTTAATACTAAATCAATTGGCAAGCTTAGGACTCTTTTGTTTGCTGCTCTTGTCTTTGCTCAGACAGTTTGCGTAAATGCTTACTTTGTAAATGCAACGCACTTCTAATTAGGATTTCTCTATCGCTTTCACGTATTTGATTGTAAACCAATTTATAGCTGTCTGTCTCATCGTCAATACGAGTGACTTCTATGACTTCACCATAGCAGTAAACCGCAGTTGACTCTTCGGTTAAAAATAATTTTAAGCGAGCAACTTGACCTACTACTAGAGTATGACAGGGTAAATTAAGCACAATGCCGCCAGCACCAAATTGACTACTGAAATAGCGGTACTCTTCTTCGTCTTCCATCTGCATGATATAAGACATGATTAAATCAATCTTTTTGGATTGTAGATTTAAAAAGTTGGCAATTTCACTGGCTTGGTGACTTAAACTACGTAATTGCCTAACTGCTGATGCATCAATTGAGCTAATTTCTGACGCGAGGCGGAAAGGGGCTGGCATTTCTTCGATGAATTCGTTTAAATCGGGAATGCGGTCGCCGATTGAAAAAGGGTGAATGTTGAGTTTAACCGCATGATTTAGTGAGAAATAATCGTTAAATAGTGCCTGCTTTTCTTCTAATGTCATTGTTATGTCGATCTTTTGTTGAATTATCTACAAATAACCAATAGGCTGCGTACACGAACTATAGCCTCAGAATTTTGTTTCACAATCATTTTATGTTCAATTCGCTCAGTTTATTTATAGCGAGTCGGTATAGCCGTTCTAAACAGCGCAACTCATTTATCTCGTTTATCACTTTTTTTTCCATCGCTGGTATCACTTTAGGCGTAATGGCACTCATTATTGTTGTGTCGGTAATGAATGGCTTTGAGAGTGAATTAAAAAAACGCGTATTAGGCGTAGTGCCACATATTGTCTTAACTAATAATGCTGAGCAGACCGATACGGATCAAGATTTTTCAGCCATTGAGTCTGCATTATTAAACCTATCGCCTGTTGTTGGCGTTACACCATTTATTCAAACCCAAGGCATGGTGCAATCACCGACAGATATGCGGGCTATTATGGTTCAAGGGATCAACCCTATCATAGAAAAGCGCTACTCTGTTATAAACGATGCGATGCAAACGGGTCAGTTAGAAAAGCTAACACCTAAATCTTATCAGGTAATTATTGGTCGTCAGTTAGCGAGTCAATTGTCAGTTGGCGTAGGCGAGCAAGTTCGTTTAATGCTGGTTGAGCGAACCCGATATACGCCTATGGGGCGATTGCCCGTACAGCGCAAATTTACGGTTGCCGGTATATTTGACGTGGGGTCCGATGTTGATGCTCATATCGCCTTAGTTAACTATACCGATGTTGCTCGCATGTTGGGCCATCATAAACAAGACGTACAAAGTGGCAGAGTGTACTTGTCTGATGCTTTTCAGTATAAATCGGTTGTTGATTATTTAGCGCAGCGTTTTCCAAATTGGCAGAGTTTAGATTGGCGCCAATCTCAAGGTAAGTTATTTGACGCAGTGAGAATGGAAAAAAATATGATGTGGCTAATGTTATGTCTGATTATTGCGGTTGCTGCTTTTAATATTGTATCTGCGCTGGTGATGGTGGTCAGTGAAAAGCAGGGCGAAATAGCTATGCTAAAAACCATGGGGCTGGCGTCAAATAAAATTCAACTCATCTTTATATTGCAAGGCTTATATAAAGGTTGCTTTGGTGGTGTGCTAGGGACAATTTTAGGTGTATTGGCCGCGGCTAACTTAAACAGTATATTAACTTTATTTGGCGGTGGTTTACTCGCCGCTCCTGGTTATTCGGCGAGCGGTTTACCCGTCGACATACAGGTTTCTCAAGTTATTATCATAGCCATCGCATCAGTGCTGATGAGCTTTTTAGCGACAATTTATCCTTCTTATCGCGCGGCGCATACTCAGCCTGCCGACATTTTGCGTTACGAATAACGGAATTATCATGACAGAGTTACACCAAACCAATAATCATCAAGCTATTTTGTCTTGCCGTCATATTTGCAAGACTTATCACGATGGCAGCAATCAAGTTAATGTCATTGACGATTTAGAATTGGATGTTTATGCCGCAGAGCATTTAGCCATTGTCGGTAGTTCAGGCTCGGGCAAAAGCACCTTGTTACATATTATGGGGGCGTTGGACAAACCCAGTTCAGGTGATGTGATTTACATGGGACAAAATATCCATCAGCTTTCTGACAACAAACAAGCGGACTTTCGAAATCAGAATTTGGGGTTTATTTATCAGTTTCATCATTTGTTAGCTGAGTTTAGTGCAATTGAGAATGTGGCTATGCCTCGTTTAATTTCGGGGCAAAGTAAAGAAGCGGCTTTTGAACAAGCTTCTGAGTTATTAAAGCGAGTTGGCTTAGGCCATCGTATCGACCATCGACCTTCAGCATTATCGGGAGGTGAGCGCCAGCGTGTTGCGATTGCGCGAGCATTGATTAATCAACCAAAGTTAGTATTGGCAGATGAGCCGACTGGTAATTTAGATCATGCCAATGCACAAAGCATTTTTGCTTTGATCCAAGAGATCCGCGAACAGTTTGATACTGCTTTTGTTTTTGTTACCCATGATCTAGAACTTGCGGCTCGAATGGATAGACAACTTAAATTGAGCGACGGCAAATTACACACCATTTTGGAGTCGGTAAATGGCTAATTTCTTTAGCTTATTTGTTGGATGGCGATATGCACGAGCCACGACGCAAAATCGATTTATTCGTTTTATTTCTGCTTCTTCTATTATCGGTATCATGCTGGGGTGTGCTGTTCTGATCATAGTGTTGTCAGCTATGAACGGTTTTGAACGAGAGCTAAAAAATAGATTGTTGTCGGTTGTTTCGCATATTGAATTTACAGCTGTAGAGTTAGAGGGAATAAAAGACTGGCAATCATTAGCGGCAGATATAAAAAATAATGAGCAGGTGATAGCGGTAGCGCCTTTCATAAAAATTAATGGCTTATTGCAAAAAGGTAAGCATTTAAAGCCTTTGCAAGTCAGAGGGATTGACTGGCAACTAGAACAGCAAGTCAGTGATTTATCGAGTTATGTGGATGCACAAACACAATCTCGATTTAATCAAGGCGAAGGTATCATATTAGGTGCGGGGCTCGTTGAAGAATTAGGCTTAACGGTCGGAGATAAGGTTGAGTTTTTAATTCCTAAACAAAATGAGTCGTTAAAACTAACAGCGCCTAACTTGGTTAGGCTAGAGCTGCTCGGTTCGTTCAAGTTAGGTGGGCAATTAGATTACTCGATGGGATATGTGTCTTTGCCTGTTGCCGCCAAAGAATCAGGTTGGCAACAAGGTGTGCAAGGACTTCGCCTTAAAATAAATGAGGTATTTGATGCCCCATCCATTGCTAGGCAAATCGGCTTTCAATTACCGGTTTATGTTTACATTGGCAATTGGACACATGAGTACGGTCATTTATACAACGATATTCTGTTAGTTAGACAAGTCATGTATATCATACTGATTTTGGTTATTGCGGTCGCTTGCTTCAATATTGTATCAACCTTGGTGATGGCGGTGAATGAAAAAGCCGGTGATATTGCCATATTGAAAACGATGGGTACCCACAACTCAACTATCATTCGTATTTTTATGCTGCAAGGGGCCTATAACGGTATTCTTGGGGTTGTCTTTGGTACTATTTTAGGCTGTCTTGGCGCACTTTATTTAACACCTTTACTCCGATCTATTGAGAGTTTATTAGGCGTTCAATTTTTGGCCGCCGATGTGTACTTTGTTGATTTTTTACCTTCGCAGCTAGTGGTTGCGGATGTTGCTGTTACTGCAGGTGCAGCATTACTCTTGTCTTTATTCTCGACTATCTATCCGGCTTATCGTGCCACTAAAGTCGATCCTGCGGGGGTGCTAGGTGGCCAGTAAATAGAATATTTGGCCATTTTTGCTGCTTATTTGTTCATATTTAGCGAATTAATGTATCGCGAGATGCTATAGCGACTATGATACGGGGAATATTGCGAAAAATGTACGGGGACATTTGCTAACATCCTGAGCGTAAGCTAACCGTAGAGCAGGAAGTCGTTTGCAAATAGAGCTGTTTGACAAGTCATTTGAAACAATTGAAGAGTACATCGAAACTCATCGAGTTTTTGACTTAGTCGCATATCAAATTACCTCTGGCCGTTTTTTTAACCAGCATAAAGGTCTCAACCTTCCCCGAATGAGTTTGGGTCAGCGTACTGTGGTTGCTGAAACTATTCATTTTGCGACGTTAAAACCGGATGACCTGTATATGGTTTTTCCTGATAGCCATGTGCAAATAGTGGTTAATGGTGCCCAAATGACCCATGATCGCTTAATCGCTTTCACCAAAGGTGAAGATCTTATTGTGCGCTATCCACAAGATTACAAAGGTCGATTTTTATCAGTGCAAGCGTCAGTGTTAGCCGATTATTTAGATGACATCAGCTTTCAAAGATTAATGGCTGATACAGCCGTATTAAGAGAAGCCGATGTCACATCTGAACAGTTTAAACTCGGTCGGGTTAGTTTAATCGAGCAAATCGATTCAATTGTCAAGCATGCCCAGCAGCTACAAAATAATCCTATTGCGATTAAGGACGCCGAAGAAAGCATCTTGCTAACCTTAGCTGCTAGCTTAAATGCGTGGGCTTGGCGTAAGCAAGTTATTAAGCAAAACTCTCGCCATACTATAGTGCAAAGAGCAATAGATTATGTTGATAGCACGGGGGACTTTTTTATTGCTATCCCGCGATTAGCAGAAGTGTGTTTTTGTAGTTTGAGAACGTTAGAGTATGCATTTAAGAGCATATTACACATATCGCCGAAACGTTATCTTACTATTCGACGTATGCATTTAATTCGTCAGGCATTATTAACTAACCCAGTGAGTCAAGCTCAAAGAGTCATTAGAGGCTATGGGGTAGTCAATACGGGGCGATTTGCTAAAGATTACTACCAACTATTTGGTGAGTTACCTAAGCAAACCGCAGAAAAGACTATTTAAATGATTTATGCGGCTTTTGGCTTTTGATGTCGAGTTTGCCAATGTTTTCTGACGCTGTGACGCCACAAGACGTTAATGGTGATATAGCCAACACAAGATGCAACGACAGAGCAGACTAAACAGCCGACTAAAAATGTCGGGCCAATAGTTGAAACACTTTGCGCTAGCCAATCCCAGCTCATTTCAAAGGCAAACTTGTGTCCCGATGGACCCATAACCCATTCACCAACAAGATAGCAAAAATAGAAGATGGGTGGCATGGTAAAAGGATTGGTTATCCATACTAGCGCGACTGACAGGGGTAAATTCACTCTAAATATAATGGCCCCGAGCGCTGATAACCACATTTGAAAAGGTACTGGGATAAAGGCGTTAAATAAACCTAAAGCAAATGCACCGGCAATAGAACGACGATTTAAGCACCACAAATTTGGACTATTTAATAATGGCCCAAATATTTTTAATGATTTATTGTTTCTGATCGTGTCATGATCAGGCATAAATTTTTTTATTGTCTTTTTTGGCATTCTTTAAATTAACCTGAGTAAAGGAACTACTAAGCGACTATGGATAGGTGCTTAATCTTTTTTGCATTAGGGTGCATGCTGGCAAATATCGCACCTGTTATACAGTTCCCGTATTACATTCTTGTTATTTGCGTAACGGTTAGCCTGTTATCTTTGATAATCTACGGCTCAAAAACGATCAAAAGTTTTGCTTGTTGCGCACTGGGTTTTATATGGTGCGCTATTTTTGCAAATTCTTACCTAAGCTGGCAAGTTAACTCGCACATGATCCCTAAGGATCAGCATATTGTAGCTAAAATAACCGCCGTTAGCACCAAAGGTGCTGACCGTTATTCACTCAATGTGGTCACTTCATCTATCAATGGACAAGCGGTATCAGCTAAAGTTCGCTTGTCTTGGTATCAAGGATATAGTCAAAATTTATCGCCACCTCGTGTATTGGCTGTTGGCGACAAACTTGAGTTCATCGCTCGATTAAAACCTGTTAATGGCTTGCACAATAAAGCAGGGTTTGATTATCAACGCTGGTTAGTCGCTAATCGCATTCAAGCGACAGGCTATATTAAAAAGGTTATACAGCATATTTCTCAGCCCAGTTGGCGCTATACGCGTCAGCAAATATCCAAAAACAACGTGGAGCCTTATGCCTTTGGCGGCGTGTTGTTTGCCTTAGCTACCGGCGATCGACAATTAGTAAAACCGGGTGATTGGCAAGTGATGCAAAGCACGGGTACTGCCCATCTTATGGCTATATCCGGCTTACATTTAGGATTAATTTTTTCATGGTTGTGGTTGGTGTTTAAACTGCTGTTTAAATTAGGTGTAGCGATAGGTGTTTTAGCCCAAAGTACTATTCAGCGGCGTCCATTATGGTTTAGGCAGCATAACATTAACCAACTGGCTATTTATGTTGCTTGGCTTGGGACGGCTTTTTTTACTTGGTATTCAGGCAGTAATATTGCCACGGTACGCGCGATGATTATGTTGTCTGTTTTTATTGCGTGTTATTTAATGGCAAAACGCATGGCTAATTTAACTCGATTTTTATTAGCATTGAATTGTGTATTACTCGTTGATCCGCTAGCGCCACTGTCTTTAGGTTTCTGGTTATCTTTCAGTGCGGTGGCGATTATTTTATTTGCGGTTCACGTATTTAACTTGTCCGCAAAAGATCTCTCACCTACCTCCAGTTTATGGCAAAAAGCTCGGTGTTATTTTTGGGACTTTGTAAAGTTACAAATTGTACTTTCTTTGGCTTTGTTGCCCATTCAATGGCTAACCCTAGAAATCAGCTCACCGGTTAGTGTGTTAGCCAATTTTATTGCGATACCTTGGATGTCATTAACGGTTATTCCGTTAACTTTGGCGGCAGAAGTTTGTATGACGCTATTTACGCCATTAGCGACTTTTTTATTAACTTTAGCTAATGCGTGTATGCAACCTTTGTGGTGGGTATTAGTTAGTTTTAGTGATTTGCAGTGGCAACCGGCGCTGTCAGATAACTTAGGTGTTTGGTTAATTTTTGCTTTAACACTTATTGTTTGCTTGTTGCCGTTACAAATAAAAGTAAAACAACTTTCGTTGTTATTGTCAGGTCTTGTGATCTTAGTACCTGTGCCAGCACCGCGTTGGCAAGTGGATATTATGGATGTCGGTCAGGGGCTTAGCCTTGTTTTTAGCCAAGGAAATCAAGCTGTTTTGTATGATACGGGGGCAAACTATCCAGGATTTAATTTGTTTGAGGTTGCAGTAAAACCTTATTTAATAACGCAAGGCTTTAATCTGCAATCCATTGTTATTAGTCATGACGATAATGATCATGCCGGTGGGTTAAAACATGTGCAAAAAAATTATCCTAAAGCCAGCGTTTTTACCCCCGAAAGCACGACTTGTGTAGAAGGGCAAACTTTTAACTGGTTAAATTTAACGTGGCAGGTGTTACATCCGCCATTGGATTGGGTGGCTAACACTTATCATGGTAAAGAGAAAATAAAAGATAATAATTTATCTTGTGTGATTTTAATGTCGACACCTCATCACAAGATATTGCTAACAGGCGATATTGAGTCTCATGTTGAACAAAGGTTGATTAATAAATACGCCAATGAGTTACGCAGCATTGACCTTAGCATAGTCGCGCATCATGGTAGCGCAACGTCGTCGACGCCACTCTTTGTTGAACATGTACAAGCTCAGCATTGGTTTGTGAGTCGAGGTGCTTATAATAGATTTAACCATCCCAATGAAGGGGTTGTTGAACGTTTACTGAGAAGTGGTCAATTATGGGATACGGCACGCCATGGTCAGATAACCATCTCGATAGAACAAGAAAAACTGGCCATCAATAAACACATTGATAATTGGTATACCCCGTGGTGGGCTCGTTCAATACATAAGGATTTAAATTTATCGGCTGATTAACTTGTGTGATTTTTCACCATTAACAGGCTTTTTCTCTTATATTTTCATTAATTGGCAATTTATCTGTGCAACTCGAAACTTTTGGTTTTAGAATACGGGCAGAATTAAATAGTGATCTGATAATTATTGCATGACGCTCCCCGCAACTGATAGAACTCGCAGTGACTTCCTTCGCCTTCTCGGATACCTAAATTCCTATCGATTGGTTTTTGCTATCGCCGTTATAGGTATGTTGGCCTATGCGGCAATTGATGTATTTTTTTTATCGAATATAGAAACCTTTATTGATGAAGGTTTAACCCAAAAAAATCACCAACTTTTATTTCAAATGGGGTTAGCCATCCCCGTCATATTTTTGCTCCGAGGCATCGCAAACTTTATAAGTACCTACGCCCTCGCTTGGGTGGGGGCTCAAACCGTTGCTAAAATGCGCCAACAAACGTTTGAACATTTAATTAGCTTGCCTGTGTCTTTTCATGACAAACATTCAACCGGTGAGCTTATATCCAAGATCACCTACGATACCGAGCAAGTTAATCAGGCTTCAAGTCGTGCATTATCAATATTAGTACGAGAAGGCGCGTTTGTTTTAGGTCTGTTGGGTTATATATTTTACTTGAGTTGGCAACTCTCTTTAGTCTTTTTAATTTTAGGACCTATTGTTGGCGTTATTGTTAGCTTTGTTAGTAAACGCTTTAGAGAAGTTAGTAAACGGATCCAAACTGCGATAGGCGGTGTGACGACCACGACAGAGCAAATGCTAAATAGTCACAAAATAGTCATTACTCATGGCGGACAAGAAATCGAAGCAAAGAAATTTGCCAAAGTGAATACCCAAAGTCGTCAGCAACAAATTAAGTTGGTATCCACGCGTGTCGCCAGCGTAGCAGTTATTCAAATTATCGCCTCTTTTGCGTTGGCTACCGTTTTGTTAATTGCCAGCGATCCTGAATTTCTTGAGTCATTTAGCACAGGTACTTTTACTACCGTGCTGACTTTCATGATGATGATGCTAAGGCCACTTAAGCAGTTGACCACAGTAAACAGTGAGTTTCAACGAGGGTTAGCGGCTTGTGCCAGTATATTTGCGGTGTTAGATACACACTCAGAAGAAGATACCGGCACGCAAGTGATTGAAAGAGCTAAAGGTAAAATTAAATTTGATAATGTAACCTTTACTTATCAAGGCAAAGAAAAACCGGCGTTAAATCAAGTTAGCCTTGAGATTAAACCCGGGCAAACCGTTGCCTTAGTGGGTAAATCAGGTAGTGGTAAATCGACTATCTCTAATCTGGTTACACGCTTTTATAACAAGCAATCGGGTGAAATAACGATAGATGATATTCCGGTTGAAGCTTTAACACTTGAATCTTTGCGTAAACAGTTTGCATTTGTTTCGCAAAGTGTCACTTTGTTTAATGACTCAATCGCCAACAATATTGCCTATGGTAGTGGCAGTGCAGTTACCCGAGAGCAAATTGTTGCAGCGGCTAAAGCTGCGCATGTTATTGAATTTACTGAGCGTATGCCGAACGGTTTAGATACTGAAATCGGTGAAAACGGTGTCATGTTATCCGGAGGTCAAAGGCAACGTATCGCGATTGCTCGGGCAATTTTGCGTAATGCGCCAATATTGATTTTAGATGAAGCGACATCAGCTTTAGATACCGAATCAGAGCGACATATTCAAGAAGAGTTGGATAAGTTGCGTATAGATAGAACAGCCATCGTGATTGCCCATCGCCTGTCGACAATAGAAAACGCGGATATCATTGCGGTTATCGATGAAGGTCGTGTGGTTGAGCAGGGCTCTCATCAAGAGTTATTGGCTATGAATGGCCAATACCGACTTTTATACGATATGCAATTTAGCGGCGATAACTAGTTTACGAAACGCGATCATGACGCTGATTGAAAAAGCATGGTATCAAGGACATAAAATAGCTTGGTTGTTATTACCACTGAGTGGCTTGTTTTACTTGCTATCAAGTATAAGACGCTTGCTATTTAAATTAGGCGTCAAGCAATCTTATCATCCTCAAATTCCTGTGATTGTCGTGGGTAATATCAGCGTTGGCGGCACAGGCAAAACGCCATTCACTATTTGGCTAGTTGAACAGCTAAAACAAGCGGGTTATAAGCCCGCTATTGTCACCCGAGGATATGGTAATACTTTGTCTGCCTATCCGCATGTTGTTAAAAATAATGACGCGGCTCAGTTAGTGGGTGATGAACCTAAACTGTTGGCTGAAAATTGCCAAGTGCCTGTTGTCATTGCACCCAAGCGGATTGACGCTGCTAAAACAGCAAAAGCCTTAGGCTGTAATGTTGTGATCAGTGATGATGGATTGCAACATTATGCATTACAACGCGACATTGAAATTATTCTACTCGACGCTAAACGAGGTTTAGGAAATGGTTGGTTATTACCGGCTGGGCCTTTACGCGAGGGGAAATGGCGCTTGAGCAGTACAAAGTTTGTATTGTATAACTGTGGTGCTAATTTGCCAGAAGATTGCTTACTTGAAGAGCAACGTAGCCAAGCGCTAATGATTTCTGCTGATGAACCTCGTAATATGTTGGAACCTGAATTATCTTATGATAAATCAGCGTCGTGTAATGCGGTTTGCGCTATCGGTAACCCTCAACGGTTCTACAATAGCCTGGCACAGTGCGACATTCAAATTGGCGATAGCAAGGAATTTATCGATCATCACCAGTTTACAGAAGCTGATTTTCATTTTACGCATCAACGCCCTGTTATTATGACCGAAAAAGATGCAGTAAAATGTCGTCATTTTGCCAAACAACACTTTTGGTTTCTGCCGATTGAAGCTAAGGTTAACCCCATATTTAAGAACAATTTAATTAACCAATTAACTGAATTAAAAACCAAATATGACATTTGATAAAAAATTATTAGAAATATTAGCTTGTCCAGTTTGCAAAGGTAAATTGGAATACGATGCTGATAAAAATGAGTTAGTCAGTAAAGCTGTTAATTTGGCTTATCCGGTTTTAGATGGCATTCCCGTGTTAATTGAAAGTGAAGCCCGCCAACTTTCGCTAGAAGAAAAGGAAAAATAGTATGGGTTATAGCATTGTTATTCCAGCTCGCTATGGCTCGACTCGTTTTCCAGGAAAACCATTAGCCGACATTAACGGTAAACCTATGATCCAGCGGGTTTATGAAAAGTGTCAAACAACGAATGCTGAACAAATAGTGGTTGCAACTGATGATGCACGTATCGCAGATGTAGTTAAGCAGTTTGGTGGACAAGTGTGTATGACAGCAGCCACTCACGAGTCAGGCACCGAGCGTATTGCAGAAGTCATTGACAAAATGGCAATTGCGCAAGATCAGGTTATCGTTAATGTACAAGGGGATGAACCTTTTATTCCCGCGGCAATCGTGGCTCAAGTTGCTGAAAATTTAGTGGCACGCCCACAAATTAATATGGCAACCTTAGCTGTAAAAATAGATGACGTAGAAGAAGCTTTTAATCCGAATGCAGTTAAAGTGTTAACTAATAAGGATGGGCTGGCTCTATATTTTAGCCGAGCAACGATCCCATACGATCGTAGTCGATTTTTAAATAATGATGCGCCTCAAGAAATCGGTGACTATTATTTACGTCATTTAGGTATTTATGCCTATCGCGCTGGCTTTGTTAAGCAATATGTTAGTTGGCAGCCTAGTGCATTGGAACAAATAGAGAGTTTAGAGCAATTACGCGTATTGTGGTACGGTGAAGCCATTCATGTCGATATTGCCCATGAGACACCGCCGCCGGGTATAGATACACCGCAAGATTTAGTTAATGCAATCAATAAAGGTTACATTTAAAGGGTCTTTGACTATCAGCGTTGAAAAAACTACCATTTTTGACGATAAGTTCGGTCCTGCTTGATTTATAGCATCTTTATATAAATTGGGTATAGTACGAGCTGGAACGGTGTTTGCTTAACCATCGAAAAGAGCAATAATTAGGTGATTGAAGGCGTATTTTATTCATTTAGGTAAATAAAGACCGCTTTCATGACAAACATTTGACGAAGTTAGGATAATAACGCGTCAGTTTCAGGATTCAAAACATGCGCTTGATAAGACGAATTTTGGTTTTCTGTACATTAGTGACAGTGATCAATTCGCCATTCATTTCTACTGGTAATTTCTTTGTTGCGGATGCTCATGCAGAAGGTATGCGTATTCGTGGCGACAAAGCAACCGATAATGGTTTAAGTGGAAAAACCTATGGCCCTGTATTAGCTACCGATACCTTATGGCGGATAGCAGAAAAAGTGCGGCCAGATACCAGTGTATCCACTTATCAAGTGATGGTAGCTATTTATCAAGCTAACCCAAATGCCTTTTTAGAGAACAACCTAAATCATATTCGTACGGGTTCTATTCTCGATATTCCCACCACGTCGGCAATGCGTAAGGTTAATCGCACTGCGGCGCGCAATAAATCCGATTTAGACGATGAAATATGGGCGGAGAAAAACCGCCGTATTCAGGCAGCAAAAGCGTCACCTGCGGAAAGAAAACGCCAAACGAATGCTAAACAAGCAGATGTCGAAGCCGCGAAGAAAAAACTGGAAAATGAAATTCAGTCTTTGCGTGAAGAGCAATTAAAAACCTATCAAATGATGCGCGAGCAATATGCGGCATCGATTGAGAACACCCAATTATTGATGCAAGAAAACGAAAGGTTGCGTAACCGTTTAGCATCAGTTGATGAAGAAGTGAGAAGCCTTAAACAGGAGCTCAGCCCTGATAGTGAAATGCGTCAACAAATTTCCGAGCTTGTCGAACGCAAAGATGAAGAAGTTGCCAAGGAACGTATAGAGCAAGAAGAAGCCGCAAACAATCCGCTTAATTCACTAATGGCAACTATTAGCTCGAATCCTCTCTATATCGCTTTAGCAGCGACTATTCCAGGTGGGTTAGTATTAGGTTTGATTGCTTGGTTTGTTTTCCGTAAGAAAAAACCAAAAGAAGAAGAGCCTATATTTGATAACAAACCGGCTACAGAAGCACCAGTGATGGAAGAGCCGGATTTAGACTTGTCGGATATGCAAACCAGTGACGATGATTTGCTGTTAGGGGATGAGCTTGATGATCAATTAGTACCAGATGAAGACACAATTCAGTTAGACGATGACGATGATGATTTACTGACCGATTCACTCGATGACGATTTAGACGACATTCTGGTTTATGAAGAAGATGACGACGATCTGCTGAGTGTACCTGATGAAGCACTGGATGAAGACGATGATAGCTTGATCGATCAATCCGATATTGATGACTTACTCGACTCAGGCTCAGAAGATGTAGCCGATGATGATATTGATGCGTTATTAGATAGTGCTGGAGAAGACGAAAGCTCTCCACAAGAATTGTCGCAAGATGAGCTAGATGAACTGCTTAGTGGAAACGATTTAAGTGACGACGATGATGATGATCTTGATTCTATCGTTGGACAAGATGATATTGATGCATTGTTATCGGGTGATGACGATTCAGTCGAAGATTTACTGGAAGGTGCAGACGATGACGGTGCAGGCAGTGGCGATTTAGATCAAGATGATCTTGATGCTTTACTTGATGAAGAGCTTTCTGGTGATAACCAACTTATTGACGAAGACGGTGTTGATGATGACATTGATCTTGGTGATTTCTTAGAAGAAGAACAAGACCTACCAAAAGCTGCTGTTGCTGAGGGCTCAGATACTGACAGCGAAGTGGCAGACGATGATTTTGATATCGACGCATTACTTGATGAAGGGGCTGGGTTAACTGAAGAAGAGCCTGCTAGTCAAGACAGTGCAGAACAAGATGACTTTGATATTAATGACATTGATGCATTACTTGACGAGCAAGCAAGTTCAGAACTGGCTGATACGCCAGATGATCTTGAACCTGACGATATCGACGCTTTACTGGATGAGCAAGCGGCGTTAACTGAAGATGCAGACGATTTTGATGTTGACGATATAGATGCTTTGCTTGAACAAGAAGCGCAACAAAAACCAGATGCTGAACCTGAACTCGGTGCGGATGTTGATATTGATGCTGATCTTGACGACATTGACGCAATAATTGCCAGCACCGATGAGCAAGCCGATTCTGAACAAAACGATTTGGGTAATGTCGCAGATGACTTTGATATCAACGATATTGACGCGTTATTAGATGAGCAATCTAGCAGTACTGATGATGCACAAGATGATAATTTTGATATTGATGATCTGCTTGCCAAAGAGCAAGCTCCAGTTGATGAATCACAAACCGTTGCCGCTGAAACCGACACCGATGGTAGCGAAGATTCTGACTTTGATATTGATGATATCGACGCCTTATTAGCTGAGAATACCCAAGAAGCAACAGATGAAGAAGATTTGTTGGCAACTGAGCTTGATGGCAATTTAGATGATGAAAACGAGCTAGATACAGATATCGATCTTGATGTTTTACTAGACGAAAACTCAACGGATAGTGAAGATGAGTTGTCTTCTTTACTTGATCTTGACGATGATGAAAGTGAAGCGATTGATGATTTAGACGATTTATCTGCTTTATTAGAAGAAGATGCTAAAGAAGAGGAAATGGGCTCTAGCCCAAAGCCTGAAGGTCAAGTTGAGTTAGATGATATCGCTAATGACCAGTCATTAGTTGATAATCTTGACTTGCCCGAAAAGCCAGAAATTGAAGATACTAGCCTAGAAGCAGAAGCAGAAGCAGAAGCAGAAGCAGAAGCAGAAGCAGAAGCAGAAGCAGAAGCAGAAGCAGAAGCAGAAGCAGAAGCAGAAGCAGAAGCAGAAGCAGAAGCAGAAGCAGAAGCAGAAGCAGAAGCAGAAGCAGAAGCAGAAGCAGAAGCAGAAGCAATAGATGAAGATGCTTTGCTTGCCGATTTAGGGATTGAATTAGAACCTGCCGAGCCAGAGCCAGAGCCAGAGCCAGAGCCAGAGCCAGAGCCAGAGCCAGAGCCAGAACGACCAGAATTAGATGAGGCTTATTTAGGTGAGCTGCTAGAAAGCTTTTTTGCAGAAAGTAATACAACGCCTTCTGCAAGTACAAATACAGATATCGATGATAAGCCAATTGTCGATGAAAGTATCGAAGACGTTAATGAAAAATACAGCGAAGAATACAGCAAAGAAAGCATCGATGATTTAACGCTAGCTAACGCTGATGATGAGACAATTACAGCACAATTAGATGATCTTGAGTCGCTACTAGATGAAGGCGAAATTGAGTTATCAGATGCTGACGACTTACCCGAAAATGTTGATATTGGCAGTATTCCAGATGCTGACGACTTACCCGAAAATGTTGATATTGGCAGTATTCCAGATACTGAAGACGTACCAGAAAATGGCGATATTGGTAATATTTCAGATGCAGAAGACCTACTCGATAGTGATGATATAGGCAGTATTTCTGATGCTGAGCTGAGTAATTTTGATAGTTTTGAGGATCAGTTAAGCGAGAACTTAGAATCAGCAGAAACGTTATCAACAGACGTCGATCTTATCGACGAACTAATAGAATTATCAGATATACCTGAAGATGATTCCAGCGCTGATACATTAATTTCTGACGTTGATATTGTGTCTGGACTAGATGTTGAACTGGAAGGCGACATTGATCTAGAAACATTATCAGAACCTGATGATGAGTTAGATTCGGCATTATCAGAATTGTCATCCGATACTGAGTCACTAGAGCCTACAGAGGTATTAGAATCAGAACAAGCACCAGTAATGGGCGAAGCGGATGATGCGGATGACGAGAATGTCGAGTTACTGGATGATGGTTTTGAGAGTGATACAGATTTACCTGAGCTTGATGTTGATGCTGTTGAACAACTAGCTGTTTCAGAGCTAGATGATATAGAGCTGGAAGATTTAGAAGACCTCGACTCAGAAGCCCTAGATTTAGAAGATCCA
Source organism: Saccharobesus litoralis (assembly GCF_003063625.1). Taxonomy (NCBI): domain Bacteria; kingdom Pseudomonadati; phylum Pseudomonadota; class Gammaproteobacteria; order Alteromonadales; family Alteromonadaceae; genus Saccharobesus; species Saccharobesus litoralis. The sequence goes on from NZ_CP026604.1 coordinate 3,839,578, forward strand.
GATTTAGAAAATGGACTTACTGACGATTCAAGCAGTGATAATGATCTAAGCAGTCTTGAAACATTTGATCTAGAAACATTATCAGAACCTGATGACGAGTTAGATTCAGCATTATCAGAATTGTCATCAGCGACTGAATCACTAAAGCCTACAGAGGTATTAGAATCAGAAGAAACACAGGTAACAGGCCGTGCGGATGACGAGAATGTCGAGCTACTGGATGATAGCTTTGAGAGCGATACAGATTTACCTGAGATTGATGTTGTTGAACAACAAGACGTTTCAGAATTAGATGATTTAGCGCTAGAAGACTTAGATTTAGAAGATCTCGATATAGAAGATCTAGATTTAGAAAACGAACTAACTGACGATTCAAATAGTGATGATGATCTAAGCAGTCTTAAAACAATTGATCTAGAAACATTATCAGAACCTGATGATGAGTTGGATTCGGCATTATCATCAGCGACTGAATCACTAGAGCCAATTGAAGCATTAGAAACATCCGCAACAACAGTGCAAGAGGCTGAACCATCACTTGCAGTTGACGATGCGAATGTTGAGTTGCTGGAAGATAGCTTCGAAAGTGATACGGATATACCCGAACTCGATGTTGATGTAGTTGAACAACAAGACGATGAACTTGACGATATTGATTTTGATGATATCGAACTAGACGACGATATGACTATCGAGCTGTCTGATATCGATGAGGAAGACGCTCTTGCCGATAGTTTAGATTTTGATGACATTGAGCTTGATGTTGAACCGACGATTGATTTAGCTGATTTGCCAGAGCCAGAGCCAGAGCCAGAGCCAGAGCCAGAGCCAGAGCCCAGAGCCAGAGCCAGAGCCAGAGCCAGAGCCAGAGCCAGAGCCAGAGCCAGAGCCAGAGCCAGAGCCAGAGCCAGAGCCAGAGCCAGAGCCAGAGCCAGAGCCAGAGCCAGAGCCAGAGCCAGAGCCAGAGCCAGAGCCAGAGCCAGAGCCAGAGCCAGAGCCAGAGCCAGAGCCAGAGCCAGAGCCAGAGCCAGAGCCAGAGCTAGAGCCAGAGCCAGAGTTTGATGATGCAATACTAGAAGAATTTAATGAGCTAGACGCATTGTTAGCTGATGCTGAAAGTGAAGTTGAAGCACAAGCATTTGATCTCGATGCTGATGTACATGACAGTGCCAGCGATGCGGATCTTGATACCATAGATACACTACTCGGCGGAGTAGATGCGACTATTACACAAGATAATGCAGTTGCAGACGAAGATTTAACTTCTGATGAGTTGCAGGAGCTTGAAGAGCTAGAAAACATTAATTTTGATGAACTATTAGGTTCATTAGAAGCGCCGGACAATACAGAATTAGCACCAGAGGATGAATTACCGACAACCAGCCTTGATTTAGATTCGTTATTAGCCGCTGAGAATATTGCTGAAGACGACTTAATTGTTGAAGAAGATGAATTAAGTTCTGAGTTAGCATTGGAAGACGGTGAAGAGCTGATTGATATCGAGGAATTATTGGCTGAAAGTGAAGATGCGGAGCTTGACGCCGAACCTTATCAGCCTGCTGATATGGATGTCGGGTTAGAGGAATTTATTCAAAAAGAAAATATTGAATTAATTGATGTTGATCTTGGTAATGAGTCAGGCATGACATCACAACTTGATTTAGCGCGAGCTTACATTGAAATAAATGATGTTGATGGGGCTATTACCGCGCTTGAAAAAGTGATAGCAAAAGGTGACGCCAATCAGCGAGACGAAGCAACAAAGTTACTTGATCAGTTAGAAATCGACGAATAAGTTGCACTTCAGGCGGCGAGTCTTATACTAGCCGCCAATTTTCATCCCTTAAAGGTTTTCTATGCGCTACGCAGTTGGTATTGAATACAATGGTGCAAATTATTCTGGTTGGCAAAAGCAATATACGCCAGGGGTTATAGGCGTTGAGCATAAAGTCGAGCAGGCTTTATCACTCGTTGCAAATAGTCAATTGGAATTAACTTGTGCAGGGCGTACCGATGCTGGTGTTCATGCTACAGGGCAGGTTGTTCATTTTGATTCTCCCGTAGAGCGTTTAGAGAAATCTTGGGTATTGGGTGCCAATTCCAATTTGCCGGATGACATCGCGATAAAGTGGGCAAAACCCGTTTCGCCTGACTTTGATGCTAGATACAGTGCCACAGCACGACGTTATCGATACATAATTTACAATCGCCGCGAACGACCTGCGATACTGCGTAGTGGTTTGACTCAGTTTTATGAACCGCTGGATCATCATTTAATGCATCAAGCGGCTCAATTATTTTTAGGTGAGCAAGATTTTTCAGCCTTTCGTTCTTCTAGTTGTGAATCTAAAACACCATTTCGTCATGTTAGCCATTGTTGGGTAAATCGCTATGGTGATTACCTTGTAGTTGATATACAGGCTAATGCATTTTTACACCATATGGTTCGTAATATTGTAGGGGCATTATTGGTGATTGGCTGTGCGGAAAAACCAGTCTCTTGGATTAGTGAATTATTAGCGGGTAAAGATCGTACACTGGCGGCGGCTACCGCTAAACCCAATGGGTTATATTTAGTCCGTGTATTTTATCCGGATGAATTAAATATTCCTCAAGTGCCAATGGGTCCTTTATTTTTTGCTGATAATTAGTGCTTGAAACCAAGTGAGGTTAAAAAGTAAACAGATAAGATAGAATTTTTACAGTTTAGACCAGTTGAGGTTAATATTTGCTGAGCTTTATGCTTTAATTAGCGACAATTTTGCGTGGGGCATCTTAATTATTATATAGACAGATTAGAACCCCGTTATTTCCTTGTATTTGTGTTAGAGATCACCCATGAGTTGGATTGAAAAAATTCTGCCTAAAACCAATGTCAGCGCTCAGAAAAAAGCGAATGTGCCTGAAGGTGTTTGGGCTAAGTGTTCTGATTGTAATGCCATTATTTATAACGCTGAATTAGAGCAAAACTTAAATGTTTGTCCTAAATGTGGTCACCACATGCGTATTGGTGCTCGTAAGCGTTTAGAAAGCTTTTTGGACACTGAAAACAGAACCGAAATAGCGGCTGAGCTTGAACCGCAAGATGCACTTAAATTTAAAGATTCAAAAAAATATAAAGACCGTATCACCGCAGCTCAAAAATCAACTGACGAGAAAGACGCGTTAGTTGTTATGCGTGGTCAAGTTAAAGGTGTACCTGTTGTGGCCTGTTCATTTGAATTCTCCTTTATGGGTGGTTCAATGGCGTCAGTGGTTGGTGCTAAGTTTGTAAAAGCAGCAGAGGTGTGTTTAAAAGAAAATCTACCTTTGATTTGTTTTTCAGCAAGTGGCGGTGCGCGTATGCAAGAAGCCTTGTTCTCTCTTATGCAAATGGCTAAAACCAGTGCGGCGTTAGCTAAAATGAGTGAAAAAGGTTTACCTTACATTTCAGTATTAACCGATCCGACAATGGGCGGTGTATCAGCAAGTTTAGCTATGTTAGGCGACGTGAATGTTGCCGAACCTAAAGCATTAATTGGTTTTGCTGGCCCTCGTGTTATTGAGCAGACGGTACGTGAAAAATTACCAGAAGGTTTTCAACGCAGTGAGTTCTTATTGCAAAAAGGTGCAATAGATATGATTGTTGACCGTCGCGAAATGCGTCATAAGTTAGCAAGCGTATTAAGCAAACTGATGAACTTACCTTCGGTAGAACAATATTAATTATTTATGGGCTTATCCCTAATTTTTAGTGACTTTGCTAGCTGCTATGCGTTTTAATTCCATAGCAGCTTGGCTGTCCCATCTCGAATCCATCCATCCAGCCAATATCGAACTTGGCCTTGAGCGTATTAAGCGTGTTTACCAAAGCTTAAACCTGAATTTATCAAATAGTCAGGTAATTTTAGTTGGTGGTACCAACGGTAAAGGTACAACTTGTGGCTTATTACAGCATGTCTTGACTCATCACGGTTATCAAGTTGGTTGTTATAACTCTCCTCACATGAACGATTATCGTGAGCGAGTGACCCTGAATAATCAATGGTTTAGCGAGCTGGAACATTGTCAAGCATTTGAATGTGTTGAACAAGCCCGTGGTGACATCAGTTTAACTTACTTTGAAATGGGTACGTTAGCGGCTTTAGTTTTGTTGGCACAAGCACAACCCGATTTTGTTATCCTAGAAGTCGGTTTAGGCGGCCGTTTAGATGCAACCAATATTGTTGATAATGACCTCGCTATTGTGACTACGGTGGCATTAGATCATATGGATTGGTTAGGTAATACCCGAGAGAAAATTGGTTTTGAAAAAGCTGGGATTATGCGTCATTCAGGTTTAGCTATATGTGGCGATCTAGAACCTCCGCAGTCTTTACTTGATCATGCTAATGAACAAAAAGTTGATTTAACCTGCGCGTTAACCGATTATCAGTGGCAGAAAAGTAATGATGTTTGGCAATTTACCATGGCGGACAAATCGTTTTCTGATTTACCTGTGCCTCACATGCCACTACAAAATGCCGCGACTGTCTTAGCTGCATTAAATAAATTAAATATTGTTCTTGATAAAAAGCTATTGCAGCAAGCTTTATCAAGTTTCAGTTTAGCAGGGCGTTGGCAGGTTATTGCTCGTTCACCTGATGTTATTCTTGATGTAGGCCATAACGTACAGGCGGCAGAATATATTAAACAACAGCTTAATGCGTACTTGGTTAACAAACCTCAAGCTAAGGTTTATGCTGTTGTCGGTATATTAAAGGATAAAGCAGTAGAAGAAACCGTGCAGGTTTTTGCAGATTGTTTTGCTCACTGGTATCTGTGTTCGACATCGGGGCCAAGAGGCTCCAAAGCGGCAGATTTACAGCAATTTTTACCACAGGGTATATCTTCGTCTGCTCATGATAGCGTGGTTCAAGCGTATCAGGCCGCGCGGGACAAAGCGTCACCCCAGGATATAATTTTAGTCTTTGGCTCTTTTTTAGTCGTTTCTGATATTTTAGCGTTGGAAAATCAAAATAGCAGGGTTATTGAACCGTGAGTCGTTCCTTTCAAAATCGTTTAGTTGGCACCATAGTGTTTGTCGCGTTAATGGTTATATTTTTACCTGAGCTGTTGGATGGCAAGAAGCAGACATATAAAGACACTTTTCAACAGATCCCGCCAGCTCCTTCATATGATTTACCAGATAGTACGGTTATTTTCCCGCAACAAGAATTTGATGAAATGATGCCTAAATCATCGTTAAGTGATGAGCAGGCCATTGATGATCAATTGACTAGCAACACGCCAAATGACAGCAACCTTGAACAAGAGCCTGTATTAAAAGACGCTAAGACCGGTTTGTCGCCAGAAAGTCATTCTGAGCCTTTAGGTGATGTGGTTGCTAGTAACCGTAACAAAGAAGCCGATACATTAGTCATTAATGTCGCAGACGAGCAGGCCAAACTGCCTGAAAAATCACCAGAAACAACCCAATATAATAAGCCTGCATGGGTAGTGCAATTGGGTAGTTTTAAACATAAAAAGAATGTTGAAAGTTTAGTCAGTAATTTAAAGCGCGAAGGATATTTGGTGTTTACTAAGCCAATAGAGACTCAGTCTGGTACCTTAACTAAGGTATTTGTTGGGCCAGATTTAGATAAAACTAAATTAGAGTCTGCCATTCCTGCATTGAAAAAGCTGACGAATCTTAGTGGTAAGTTAGCTGTCTATACGCCGGCTAATTAGCGCTGGCAAGTCCGTTATTTATAACTTGTTTGTATGACTTGGAATCATCTGATTTTCCAAGTTTTTTTATTTTTGTTAGGCAATACATTGGGCATCTGTTAGAATTCGCCCGCATTTTCGACACGACAACGTTCGTTAAAACTCTGATTGACTGAGCAATGGTTTGGATTGATTACGCCATTATTGGTGTTATAGCGCTATCGACTTTAGTTAGCTTGATAAGAGGCTTTGTAAAAGAAGCACTTTCATTGGCTATTTGGGCGTCTGCGTTTTTTGTTGCTAGTCAATTTCATCAAGACCTCGCCGTTTTCATTACTCAGGTTCAGGAACCTACACTTCGTAACGCAATTGCTATTGCAGCTTTGTTTGTTGCCACGATAGTGGTGGGTTCATTAATCAATTATCTTGTTGGATTACTTGTACAAAAATCAGGCTTGTCAGGAACCGACCGGATGCTTGGCCTAGTTTTTGGTGGTTTGCGAGGTGTGTTAATTGTATCGGCTGTACTATTCTTTTTAGACGCGTTCACTCCGGCAGGGCAGTCTGAGTGGTGGCAACAGTCGATATTGATCCCAGAGTTTAAAGTCGTGATTGAATGGTTTTTTGAGTACCTTAAAAACTCATCCAGTTTTTTAAATGACGTCAAGCCTGTATAAGAGGTAATTTACTCATGTGTGGTGTGGTTGGAATTGTTTCTCATTCTCCCGTAAACCAATATTTGTACGATGCATTAACTGTGTTACAGCATCGTGGTCAAGATGCAGCAGGCATAATGACAATCAACAATGGTATGTTCAAACTGCGTAAGGCTAATGGCTTAGTACGCGATGTTTTTGAACAAAAACATATGTTCCGCTTGGCGGGCAACTGGGGGATAGGGCATGTTCGCTATCCTACAGCAGGTTCTAGTACTTCAGCTGAAGCTCAACCGTTTTATACCAATTCTCCTTTTGGTATTTCTTTAGCGCATAATGGTAACTTAACCAATGCTGAAGATTTACGGGCAGAGCTGAAAAGTGAAGCACGTCGTCATGTTAATACGTCTTCTGACTCTGAGTTGTTAATGAACTTATTTGCTCACCAAATATGTGAATCAGCAGATATGGATCTTCAACCTGAAAACGTATTTACCGCAGTTAAAGCTGTACACAAAAAAGCCCGTGGTGCTTATGCGGTAGTTGCAGCGATTGTTGGCTATGGCTTGGTAGCGTTTCGTGATATTAACGGTGTACGTCCTTTGGTATTAGGGCAGCGTGAAGCAGAACAAGGCATGGAGTACATGGTTGCTTCTGAAAGTGTTGCGTTGGATGCCGTGGGCTTTAGTTTTGTGCGCGATGTAGCACCAGGTGAAGCTGTTTATATTACCGAAGATGGTCAGTTATATAGTGAACAGTGTTCAGATGAAGCTAAATTAGTGCCTTGTATCTTCGAATATGTTTATTTTGCGCGACCTGATTCTGCAATTGATGGCATTTCTGTTTACGATGCTCGCGTACAAATGGGCAAAAAATTAGGGCAAAAAATTAAGCGTGTATGGGATCATCTTGATATTGATGTTGTTATTCCTATTCCTGAAACGTCGTGTGATATCGCCCTTGAAATTGCCAGTACACTAAATATTCCATATCGCCAAGGCTATGTTAAAAACCGCTATATCGGTCGTACCTTTATTATGCCGGGTCAACAACAGCGTCGTAAATCAGTACGTCGTAAGTTAAATGCGATTGCTAGCGAGTTTAAAGGCAAGAATGTTTTATTGGTTGATGACTCAATTGTGCGTGGTACAACATCTGAGCAAATTATCGAAATGGCTCGTGAAGCCGGCGCGAAAAAAGTCTATTTTGCATCTGCCGCACCAGAAATTCGCTTCCCTAACGTATATGGCATTGATATGCCAACGCCAAATGAGTTGATTGCTTACGGGCGTGATGTTGAAGAAGTATGCGAGATGATCAAAGCGGATGGTCTTATTTTCCAAGATATTGAAGATTTAGTTGTGGCGGTTAAAACCGGCAACGAAACTATCAGTAAATTTGAAACGTCTGTTTTTGATGGTAATTATATTACGGGTGATGTTACGCAAGAGTATCTTGATCGTCTTGATAATATCCGTAATGATTCAGCAAAAGCGCAAGAGAATCAAAATCAAACGGCCAGTTTAGATATTCATAACATCAACTAATTGGCAGTAAAATGAATATAAGGCCACACGGTAATACCCTGTGGCCTTTTTTATTCTTGCTTATAGAAAGCCGCTATAAATACCCAAGTTGTAATTGGTTACAATAGTAGCGGATCTGCTACAGGCTTGGTTTGTAGGTCGAAGCTGCTGCTTCGTCAAGGGCTTTAAATCCGACGCACAGGATTTTGTTCCCGACAAATCCTAGGTACCTGCTATCTTGCAGGCACCAAAAGTAGGCGTTTTAAGCGAGCGATATTAAAGACCCGTTCCATTGTTGGACTGAATTTGTAGGGCCGAATTTATTTCGGCTAACACAAGGTTTGTCGATGTAAAATCGACCCTACAATTTAGCAAATGGTTATAAATTCAACTGTTCAAAGCTTTTAAGTTAAGGTATTAGCCCTGTTCAATGTTAAGAAAAAAGCGTTAAGGAACAAGTAGAACATATAAACAGCTACGACCCTATTTGATCAAAATTGTAGCGCATTATTGTAGCGAATTAGCAATGCGCGGCGTTGTTATAACGCCCACTTTATTCATAACAGCTAACTAAGCAGTTAATTAAAAGAAACGGTATGTCATTTAAACGGATTGAAAGCCAATCACAACTCGATGCGCTCTGCGCTGAACTCGCTCAACGTCAAGTTATTGCCATAGACACTGAATTTGTCCGCCAACGAACTTATTTTCCTAAGTTGGGGTTAATTCAAATTAATTGTGGTCAACAACTGTATCTAATTGACCCGTTACCCATGACAGATTGGCAAGCGTTCAATGCTATTTTAAGTAATGCGAATATTATTAAAGTTATTCATTCGTGTAGTGAAGATATTGAAGTGTTTAAATCGGCACTTAACAGCCAATTAGCAGGCTTTTTTGATACACAAATAGCCGAAGCGTTTTGTTCAGGTACTACCGCATTAGGCCTAGCGGTATTGGTTGAGCGTTATTGCCAAGTTAAATTAGATAAAGGTCATGCTAGAACAGATTGGTTACAACGACCATTAGCTGAAGCGCAATTAAGCTATGCAGCTGATGATGTGCGTTGGTTACTAGATGTTTATCAGCAGCAACAGCAAAGCTTATCAGATAAATCTGAATTAGTGATTAATGACGTGGATGCCATCATTAATAAAAAGTATGAGCCTCTAAATGCAGAATTGGCTTGGCGCGACATTAAATCAAATTGGCAATTAACTTCTCGTCAGTTAGCGGTACTAAAAGAGCTCGTTGAATGGCGACTGAATCAGGCATTAACCCGTGATTTAGCGGTTAATTTTGTAGTGAATGAACGCAGTTTAGTTTTATTGGCTCAAAGACAACCGACGAGTCTCAATAGCATGAAGAATATTCCGGGTATCCATCCTATGGAGATCCGCAAACATGGAAAAGCCATGTTGGAATGCATTAAACGGGCTAAGTCGTTAGACATTAGTCAATGTCCAGAAAAGGTTAAGCGTCTATCAGAACAACCCAGATATAAGACGATTTACGCTCAGGCGAAAGCCAAACTGCAATCTATAGCTGATGCAAATGATGTGAGTATTGAGCTACTTGCTTCTAAGCGGCAAATTAATCAGTTTATTGCGTATCATTGGCAGTTGTTACCTTGGAGCCAAGAAAAACAACCTGAGCTGGCTGTTGGCTGGCGCGGTCAATTAGTTAATCAAGCTTTGTTAGATATTGTGCTCTGCGAGCAATAACTCTTTTATTATTGCCGCTACTCGGTAATTTAAGCTACACTGCAAATAGAACAAAGTTAATGGCTTAGCTTTGTTCTCCACGCTTCACTCACTAAATCCTAGTTGCTTACGTTGTCTTATCTTTAATGGTGAGCCTTCATGGGCTATTCATTCTTAAAATCCTTTGCTTGGCATATGCCTTTTTTTTCAGTCATAATCCGCCAACTTTAAGGAAAATTTATAACAATAGGAAAATTACAATGCGAATGTCTATTCGTTTGTTTGTGAGTCTTTTGGCTTTAATACTAAGTCACTTAGTGAGTGCTGAATCGCTGCAAAATGACCAAGGAACATCAGCCTCTCTACGGCAGTTTGATCATATAGAACAATTTTTTATTGTTGGTTCAGGTTATAAAGAATACCAAGGCAGTCCTGCGATATGGGTGGGGTTTTCTAAGCCAATAGACGGTCAACAAGATTTAGCAGATTATTTTGAATTAAGCAATATTCTCGGTTTAGTCGCCGGAGGTTGGATAATTGATGCGTTAGGTACTAATGCTTATTTTCCTAACGTACAAGCCAGTACTCAGTATGAATTAACGGTATCACAACATATCAAGTCGGCAGATGGCATTAGCCTAGATACAGCACTTCACAAAACAATCAAAACACCAAAAATTGAACCAGGAGCCAGTTTTATTCACAGTGGCGCTATTTTAAATCCGGCAATGAGTGAAGGGTTACCTATTCTCGCAGTGAATGTTGATTACGTGGATGTCGATTTTTATCGTATTGCTCCACAGCAGTATCTGAATAGCGTCATTCGTAAAGCAACCGCTAATACGTCGAGTTATCGAATAGACAATTTAATTAAACATGCAAAACTTGCGTTTTCTCGTAAATATCAAACTAAAGGTAAACGCAATCAAAAACAAAGGTTTGTATTGTCAACCCAAAGTGCTGAAGCATTGCATGAACCGGGTATTTACTTGGCCGTTATGCGCGTACCAGGTCAGTACCAACGTTATGACACAGCCTACTTTAATGTTAGCCAAATAGGCATTGAAGCCCGAAAATATAAAAACGAACACCTAGTCACTTTATTTAACCAAAACACGGGCCAGCCTAAAGTCGGTGTAGCGGTTGAAGTGCTTGATGGCAAAGGCGAAAAAATTGGCAATAGCTTAACAACCAACCAGTTTGGTCAGGTCAGTATTGCACACCATAAAGATGTGCGCCTAGTCGCAGTTGCACAGGGTAATGAATTTAATGTTTTAGCTTTGACTAGCAGCCAACAACTTGATTTACGCGATTTTTCCGTCCAAGGCAGACAATCGCAGCCCTATGATTTATTTGTTTGGGGGGCGCGTGATCTCTATCGTCGTGCAGAGCAAATTGATTATTATGCTTTATTACGCAATCAAGACGGTATGCCTGTTGGGGATGTGCCAATTGAATTAAATATTATCGCTCCCAATGGTAAAACCCTATCCACGCGAACGTTGAACCCTAGCGACTCTCATTACCACTTTACTTATAAAATTGCCGAAGATGCAATAACTGGCCCCTATCGTTTGCAATTTAAGTTTGGTAAGCAGGTTTTTAAACATGTGTTTCAAGTTGAAGACTTTATGCCTGAGCGCTTAGAGATGGAGTTTGTTCAACCGCTTGAATGGTTACCTCAGTTTGGCGAAGGGCAGCAAGCTATGTTTGGTAAATACCTATATGGTGCCCCAGCTAGTGGCAATAAAGTGGATGGCCATGTCATTTTACAAACGACAAATCAAGCGCTTGCCAATCAATCTGGTTATTATTTTGGCCAAGTTGAAAAATTAGGTGTGTTGAAAAAGGCATCACTAGCTAAAGCGCTGTTAGACGGAGATGGCGCACATACTTTCTATTTAAAAAACATATGGCGTAAATACCAGAGTGCGTTGCAACTTACCGGTTATGTTAATGTTTATGAATCGGCAGGGCGCAAGGTAACAGATAAGTTCCAGCAAATTTGGTGGCCTCACAACACCATGCTGGGTATAAAACCTGCGTTTGAAAAACTGACTGCTGAACAAAATAGCCAAGCAAACTTTTCATTGATCCGCGCGGATAATCAAGGTGAATTAGTTGACGATGAAATTAATGTTGAAGTGATCCGTCACCACATTGAATACTCATGGCAACGCGGTCGCCACGGCGCTTGGGAACGAACCGAAACCAAACAGACTTACCCCGTTTGGCAAAAATCCTTAGTGTTAAATAAAACTGCCCCGCTAGATATTTCCGTACCTGTAGAATGGGGTAAATATCAATTACTGGTAACGTCCAAAACCGATGGGCGTAAATCAAGCTTATTTTTTACCGCAGGCCAAGGTTGGTATCGACGATGGGCCGCTGATAATGGCAATGATATTCGTCCTGATCAAATCAAGATCGCTTTTGATAAAGCTATGTATAAACAAGGCGAACGAGCACAAGTCAAAGTGTTTTCGCCCTATGCAGGTCACGCTCAGGTTAAAATTGAGTCCGATCAATTGCTGTGGCAAAACAGTGTTGCTTTAGTAAAAGGAGAGAATCAACTTGAGGTCCCGATTGGAGATTGGCAACAACATAATGTTTATTTGAGTGTTTATCAAATAGCGCCAGCTCAAGATGGGCAAGGTTTACGCCGAGCAATCGGTGTACAGCATCTTGTACTAGATAGAAGCGCCCGTCAGTTAGAGGTGCAATTAACCGCTCCAGCTAAGATTGAACCTGAACAAAATGTTGTGGTTAATGTGACTGTTCCCAACGCTACACAAAATACCAAAGTGGTGGTGGCAGCAGTAGACGTGGGAATTTTAAATTTACACGATTTTAAAACGCCAAGTCCGGACTCTTTCTATTTTGGTCAACGCGCCTATGAGGTTGAAATACGAGATAATTTTAGCCGTATTATTCAACCTAATCGTTATGCAAATGCAGATATTTTATGGGGTGGGGGAGCAGAGTTAGCACACGGTGGTAAGCAAGCTCGGGCACAAGTGCAAATTGTTTCTTATATTTCACCACCTGTCGCGTTAGATCAAACCCAGCAAGCTGCAATTTCATTACCTATTCCTTATTTTAATGGTCGCCTAAGGTTAATGGCTGTTGCGTTTAATGATGAGCAATATGGCGCTGCAGACAGTCAAATAACAGTGGCAGATAAGTTGGTAACGCAAATAGGCATGCCAAGATTTTTAGCCGTTGGTGATAGTGCGCAAATCAGTTTAGATATGACTAATATGACCGACAAGAAAATGGATTTACGGGTTAACTTAACCGCAACCGATCTACAAGCTGAACCTGTGAAACAAACTGTTTCGCTTGGTGCAAACGAAAAGCGAGTTTTGCAGTTAAACGTCAGAGCAAATCAATTTACGGATAACGCACATATCGGTTTACTTGTCACCAGCTTGAGTAACAATGAACGAGCAAATATCAGTGAGCCGTTACGGATTGATCGTAATTGGCCAATCAGCATTCGCTATGCTTATCCAGCAGAACGCTATAGCGAGAGTTTCACGCTAGCAGCCAAGCAACAGCACCAATTTGAGTTAAGGCCTAAAGACTGGCAACCCGATATTGAATCTAGTATTAGTTTGGCGCAACGCCCAGAATTCAATTTAAGTGAACAGGTTTCTCGTTTATATCGTTTTCCTTTAGGCTGTCTCGAACAAACCAGTAGTCGTTTGTACCCTTGGCTTGCTTTACCGCCAAATCAGCGTCATCAATTACAAAGTTTTATTAAAGACCTTAATGTCGACGAGGTGGTGACTAGTGGTGTGGATAGAATACTCAGCATGGGGACAGGAACAGGGGCGTTAAGTTTATGGCGTAATGGTGCTGAACACGCATGGTTAACGGTTTACGCAACAGACATTTTGATTACAGCTCAACAAGCGGGTTACTTCGTAGCGGAAGATAGGTTAACTGTTTTGTATAAAAAGTTAGCGCAATATTTACGCGGTGGTTCTATATTTGATGGCTATGGTGATATACCGCATTATCGTTTTGCGACACGCAGTTACGCAGCCTATGTGTTGGCTAAGTTAAATAAAGCGAACTTAGGTCATATGCGTAAACTGACAAAACTCAAAGATAATGCCAATTCACCTTACGCCATGATCCAACTAGCTGCGGCATTTAAATTAATGGGGGATAGTCGGCAAAGCCGAGATATGTTGCGTGCTGCAAAAAACAAGCGCTTTAACAATCGCTACGCCAGTGATTACTCAAGTGTTACTCGTGATAAAGCAGCGACCATCAATTTGTTACTGCAACATGATTTGGATAAAGGTTGGGCGCAACGCTTGGCATTTAATTTATGGAATGGAGTGCAAGGTCGAACTTGGTTCAGCACACAAGAACGCTTGGCTTTGGTACTCGCGGATATTGCACTAGCCGAGCATTTTTCCGGACAATTTAATTACCAATTATCGGTAGCAGGTCAACAGTTCACAGGGCCTGACGAAAGTAGCGCCTTTTATCGGTTAGATGGGATGTCGATCGCCGGTAGTCAATTACTCAATCAATCGAATCAAGATTTGTATGTCACGCGTATTACTCAAGGTTACCCTTTGAATCCTCCCAAACCTATTAGTCAAGGCGTTGATGTAACACGTGTTTTTTATTCTATTGATGGCAAGCCCATGAATATAGCGACTGACAAAATAACCAGTGGTGATCGTTTTATTGTTCGCTTATCAGTTTCTGCAGATCAAGTGCTGCGAGATTTAATGCTAGTGGACTTGCTACCCGCGGGCTTTGAAATTGAAAACGCCGAGCTTAATCAACTGGTTGATTTACAATCGTTAAAATTAGCTGGAAAATCAATTCAGGCTTTAATGAGTAAAGGGGCGATTGATTATCAAAGCAGTTTAGATGATAGATTTGTTGCGGCTATTAACGTTTCCAAGTATCGCGCGACTGAAATTTTTTACGTGGTGCAAGCGGTTACGGTGGGTCAATATATTCTGCCGCCGTCTATAGTTGAATCTATGTATCAGCCTGATATTAAGGCGATAGGCTCAAGCGAACAACAAATTGAAATTGTCGCGGATTAACAGCCTTGCAAAGTAGATACTTAAAAAAATGGGCCATCGTATTATTAGCGGTGAGTTTATTGCTCGCCGCTTTAGATAGGCTATTCCCACTTGATTTAAGTTATCAAACTGATAATGCCAGCGTGGTGTTGGATAAAGACGGGCGCTTGTTGCGCGCGTTTGCCAATAAACAAGGTGTTTGGCGGTTTCCTATTACACCTCAGCAGGTTCATCCTGATTATCTTCAAGCCTTATTTACTTACGAAGACCGTTATTTTTACTATCACCCTGGGGTTAACCCCATCTCGATGATAAGAGCGCTAGCCCAAGCTGCTTATTATGGAGAAGTCGTATCGGGTGGCTCAACGATTACCATGCAGGTCGCTAGATTATTGCACCCTAATAAACGCAGTGTCAGTGGTAAGCTTTATCAAATATTACGCGCGCTGCAATTAGAGTGGCATTTTAGCAAGCAACAAATTCTCACCATTTATTTGAATATAGCGCCGTTTGGCGGCACTTTGCAGGGCGTTCAAGCGGCCAGTTTAACTTATTTTGACAAACCTGCCAGCGATTTAACTCAAGCCGAAGCGGCATTATTGGCGGTACTACCGCAATCACCCACACGTTATCGCCCTGATCTCCATCCTGAAGTCGCAAAGTTAGCCAGAAATAAACTATTGCAACGTATGGCAGATTTTAAGGTATGGCCGCAAATAGACGTTGACCAGCTTAAACAAATTCCTGTTTATGGAGAGTATTACCCCTTACCGCAAATAGCACCTATTTTGAGTCGGCGATTGCATCAGGCAAGTCATAAGGGCCTATATCAAACCTTTATTGATCGTGAATTACAGCAGCGTTTGGCCTATCAAGCTAAAGCGTATGTACAATCAATTTCGGATGAAATGTCATTGTCGACCATAGTTATGCATGCTCCCACTGGTGAAGTTAAAGCTTATATCGGTTCGGCTGATTTTCATTCTGCACGTCGTCAAGGGCAGGTCGATATGGTTACGGCTACACGCTCACCGGGTTCGACCTTAAAACCTTTTGTCTACGCTCATGCGATGGAGCAAGGGTTAATCCATGAAATGAGCCTATTGCAAGATGTGCCTATCGTAAAAGGGCTGTATCGACCGACTAATTTTAATCAAGGTTTTAAAGGGCCGGTGAGTGTTAAGCAAGCTGTACTGGAAAGTTTGAATATTCCCGTTTTACAAGTTATCAATCACTCATCTGTGTATGCATTAACCGCCCGTTTACACAATGCCGGCGCTGACCTTATTTGGCCTGAGTTGGCGACAGCTAATCATTCTTTAGTATTAGGCGGTGTCGGTACTCAGTTAGAAAGCTTAGTCTTATTGTATTCTGCTTTTATTAATCAAGGCGTTGCGGTAAAGCCTAGATTTAGTACCGAACAACCGATGCAAAGGCGTTTTTTACTTAACCCTGGTTCGGCTTGGATAATGCAAAATATTTTGCGTCAACAATATCAAGGATGGCAGCATGTAACAGAACGAGACGGCTATGCAACATCCAGTATTGGCTGGAAAACAGGAACCAGTTACGGCTATCGAGATGCTTGGGTAATCGGCTTTAAAGGGGATTACATCATTGGGGTTTGGTTAGGACGCCCCGATGCCAAGCCTGTTTTTAATAATACCGGCAGTCAGAATGCTTTACCTTTCTTTTTGCAAATTGCAGAACAATTAGATAGCCAAACTATCCCTAACAAACCTAATAATGTTAATCGCCAAACCATATGTTGGCCATTAGGTACTCGCTTAACTGATCCTAGTCAATGCCATCAAGCGTACCCAACTTGGCTACTGGATGATGTTGCGCCACCCACTTTAAGTTCTCATTTAGTGGAAAACGCCCAAAGCTTAAGTCAGGCCATCTGGTTAGAACCCGATGGCTCACGCTCTTTGCAATCTTGTGCCAGTAAAGATGCTCGCAAAATAGAAATGAGTTTCTATCCTATAGCGCTTGAGGCTTGGGTCGATGAACGTTGGCAAAGGCAATTTCGCTTACCGGCATTGTCACCGAGCTGTGTTAGCCATCATGTAACAAACTCGCGTTTACAAATTTTGTCCATAAAACCAGACAGTATTTTGGTTAGACGAGACAAAAGTTTACCTATGGCGATAACTTTACAAGCCAATCAGCACAATACGGATTTGTTTTGGTTTTTAAACGGAGAATACTTGCCACAAGCCGATGAAATACAACTGACAGCTGCAGGCCAGTATCAGTTGGTTGTTAGAGACAGGTTAGGCCGCAGTGATAAAGTGGTTTTTACACTTGATTAATTAAGAGATTAACTAAGTTGGATATGCCTTTCGTTATTGCGAGTTCGAGCAAAGGTTTCCTGAATTATAATAGCGTCGTTTGATGCTCGGTGACGTTTTAGATTGAGTTCGCTTGTCACTAGTTGCTTGGTTTTGTGCCAACTATTCATCTGTTTTTCAGATAAAATGGTTTCGATAGGACTCAGTCTAAAGCTGGGCGTAATACCAGCAGCGTAGTAAAGTTGTTTTAACCAAGTGCTATCAACAACCCAGCCATCGCTATACAGGGTTAAATTATCGAGTAAGCTATTGAGCTCTAACGCTATGTCTCTTGGATGGCGTCCTTGTTTGGTCAGTAGTTCGCGACTAATGCCATGCGTTCGCTCTGCCTGTTGGTCCCAGTGGTGCCAGTCTTGGCATGGGTGGATTAAACTGCAATATTTATCGTTATTGGGTAAAACTAAACCAATTTCTATTGGGTAGCTGCTCGATCCTAAACCCGATGCTTCGATATCCATAATTGCGGGTCTGTTGATAAATTGATCCCGAGTCGTTGGCTCTGAGACAAGAATGCGGTTTGTTGGTTCTTGGTTGGGTTCTGAGACAACAGGGGAACTGGCTTGGCTGTACATATTAATCCTTCAACAACTTGTCCGTATTGGGCGACGTGTAAATTTGACTATAGACTAAGATCCTCAAACCGCCAGAAAATTTCATAAATTGCGATAGATTGAGTATTCATGCGGTTCAAACCGCTAAAATTACGTTAAAAGCTAAATATTTAGCTTAGATTAGCTTGTGACTTATTGTACAATCGCCGCCCACTATCCGAATCATTTTGTTTGGCTGACTTTTTGTTAAAAAAGTTGGCGAGGCAACCAAAAATAAAATTTTCTGTTTAGGTATTTTTCGAATGAATTTAGACGCTATTGTGGCTAGCGCCAAACAAGCAGTTGAGTCAGCCGATGATCTCGCTGTGTTGGACGACATTCGCGTTCAGTATTTAGGTAAAAAGGGTGAGCTAACCCTACAAATGCGCGAGTTAGGTAAACTTCCACCGGAAGAAAAGCCAAAAGCGGGACAAGCAATAAACCAAGCTAAACAAGCAGTTCAAGGTTTGATTAACGATAAAAAATCAGCAATGCAACAAGCTGAGTTAAATGCGAAACTAGCTGAAGAAACCATTGATGTGACCTTGCCGGGACGAGGAGCTGACGTAGGTGGCTTGCATCCTGTAACTCGCACAATCGAGCGTATTCAAACCTTTTTTGGTGAACTAGGTTTTCAGGTGCGTACCGGCCCTGAAATTGAAGATGACTGGCATAACTTTGATGCATTAAACATCCCTGATAATCATCCTGCACGAGCTGATCACGATACGTTTTATTTTAACCCTAAATTGGTTTTACGTACTCAAACCTCTGGGGTACAAATCCGTACTATGGAAGCGGAACAACCGCCACTGCGTATCATTTCACCAGGTCGTGTTTACCGTAATGATTATGATCAAACCCATACGCCGATGTTTCATCAGGTTGAAGGTTTGATGGTAGATAAAAATGTTAGTTTTACTGAGTTAAAGGGTATTTTACACGATTTCCTGCATAACTTTTTTGAAGAAGATTTACAGATCCGTTTTCGACCTTCTTTTTTCCCGTTTACGGAACCGTCAGCCGAAGTGGATGTGATGGGCAAAAATGGCAAATGGTTAGAAGTTCTAGGCTGTGGCATGGTGCATCCTAATGTATTACGTGGTGTCGGCATTGACCCAGAAGAATATACAGGCTTTGCATTTGGTATGGGTGTCGAGCGTTTAACTATGTTGCGTTATGGTGTAAACGATTTGCGCGCCTTCTTCGAAAATGATCTTAGATTCATCAAGCAGTTCAAGTAAGCAGGGGATATAAAAATGAAATTTAGCGAAGCTTGGTTACGCGAGTGGGTAAACCCTGCCATTACCAGTGAAGAATTAGTTGAACAAATCACCATGTCTGGTTTAGAGGTTGATGACGTAGCTGACGTAGCCAAGCCTTTTAGTGGCGTGGTTGTTGGTGAAGTCGTTGAATGTGGTCCACACCCTGATGCCGACAAATTGCAAGTGACAAAAATCAATGTTGGTGAAGATGAGTTACTCGACATTGTTTGTGGTGCTAAAAACTGTCGCTTAGGCTTAAAAGTTGCTGTAGCTAAAGTCGGCGCGGTTTTACCGGGCGACTTCAAAATCAAAAAAGCCAAACTACGTGGCGTGCCTTCATTTGGCATGTTGTGCTCAGAAGCTGAGTTGGGCATGGCCGACGAAGCACCAGGTATTATGGAATTGCCACTGGATGCTGAACTAGGTTCAGATATTCGCCAATTCTTAAAACTGGATGACAAAGCCATTGAAGTCGACTTAACGCCAAACCGCTCAGATTGCCTTGGTATTCGAGGTTTAGCTCGCGAAGTGGGCGTGTTAAACCGCCTAGATGTGACCGAGCCACAAATTAATGCGGTTGCTCCGAGTATTGATGCAAAAGTTGCAGTTTCTTTGCTTGATGCAGACTCCTGTCCTCGATACCTAGGCCGTGTTATTAAAAATGTTAATGTTAAAGCCGCTACACCATTGTGGATGGTTGAGAAACTACGCCGCAGTGGTATTCGTTCAATCGATCCTGTGGTTGATGTTACTAATTATGTTTTACTTGAATTAGGTCAACCGATGCACGCTTTCGATTTGAGTAAAATTGACGGCGGTATTCAGGTTCGCAAAGCGCAAGCTGGTGAAAAACTGACTTTGCTTGATGGCAATGAAGTGACACTGAAAGACAATACGCTAGTGATTGCCGATGACAGTAAACCACTTGCTATGGCAGGGATATTCGGTGGTCAAGATTCTGGCGTGACCAGTGAAACGACCGATATCTTATTAGAAAGTGCGTTTTTTGCTCCTGATGCAATTAAAGGGATCGCTCGTCAGTATGGTTTGCACACTGACTCATCTCATCGTTTTGAACGTGGTGTTGATTATACATTGCAGGCTAAAGCGATTGAGCGTGCCACTCAATTGTTATTGGATATTGTTGGTGGGGAAGCGGCTGATGTCGTTGAAGCTGTATCAGAGCAAAACTTACCTGTAGCGCCTGTCGT
This sequence comes from Saccharobesus litoralis, assembly GCF_003063625.1. Classification (NCBI taxonomy): domain Bacteria; kingdom Pseudomonadati; phylum Pseudomonadota; class Gammaproteobacteria; order Alteromonadales; family Alteromonadaceae; genus Saccharobesus; species Saccharobesus litoralis. The sequence continues at coordinate 3,859,631 of NZ_CP026604.1, forward strand.
TACATTACGCCAAGCAAGGCTAAATCGCGTGTTAGGTGTCGAGCTTGCAGTTGATGAAGTTACCGAGATTTTAGAACGTCTTGGTTTAGCGGTTGAAGCTAAAGATGATGCGTGGCAAGTCACCGTACCGAGCTATCGTTTCGATATATCAATTGAAGTCGACTTAATTGAAGAAGTTGCGCGCGTTTATGGTTACAACAATATTCCTAATGTGGCACCGCAAGCTAAGTTGACCATGGCTAAACATAAAGAAGCTAAAATTTCTTTAGATAAGTTACGTCGCGTACTTGTGACACGTGGTTATCAGGAAGCCATAACCTACAGCTTTGTTGATCCTAAAATCCAAACAGCGTTATACCCAAACCAAGAATTTTTAACCTTGCCTAACCCAATTTCGGCTGACATGTCAGCTATGCGTTTAGGCACTTGGCCTGGTTTGTTAAGTTCGGTTGTTTATAACCAAAATCGTCAACAGCCTCGTGTTCGCTTGTTTGAATCAGGCTTGAAGTTTGTGCCTAATAAGGAAGCTGAAAACGGTGTTGAACAAGTACCTGTAATTGGCGGTGTAATAACGGGGACACGCTCTGGTGAACATTGGACGTTAGAGACGACGGGTGTGGATTTTTACGATGTTAAAGCCGATGTTGAGGCGTTACTAGCATTAACATCAGACTTGGCTAGCTTCGAGTTTAAAGCTGAAACACATAGTGCGTTGCACCCAGGACAATCAGCGGCAATTTATCGTCATGGTAAACGTATTGGTTTTGTTGGTGCTATTCATCCTCAAGCTAATAAACCGATTGGTTTAAAGGGTAAAGCTTTCTTGTTTGAAATTGAGCTAGCAACACTGTTGGACAGCCGAATTCCTCAAGCGACTGCTGTGTCAAAATTCCCTGCAAATCGCCGTGATCTAGCTTTTATTGTCAAAAATGAAGTAAAATCTGGCGAAGTGCTTGAATTAATTAAAAAAGTTGGCGGAACTGACTTAGTTGACCTAAACTTGTTCGATGTATACCAAGGACAAGGCGTTGATGATGGTGATAAGAGCTTAGCGGTTGCTTTAACTATTCAAAACGTTGAACGTACCTTGGAAGATAAAGACATTACTGCGTTGGTAGACGCGGTGGTCGACAGTGTCCAACAACAATTTGATGCAAAGTTGAGAGATTAGCCATGGCTTTAACCAAAGCTGAAATTGCTGAACATTTATTTCTAAAAGTGGGATTAAATAAAAAGGATTCTAAAGATTTAGTGGAAGCCTTTTTTGAAGAAATACGCCTAGCATTGGAAGAGGGCGAACAAGTAAAGCTTTCGGGTTTTGGAAATTTTGATTTACGAGAGAAATCAGAAAGGCCGGGACGAAACCCTAAAACGGGCGAAGATATTCCTATCTCAGCGCGCAGAGTGGTGACATTTCGACCTGGGCAAAAGCTAAAAAGTCGAGTTGAAAATGCCGGTGAAGAACATTAACCGCCTTTAAGTAAACTTGTAGAATCGACTATATAAAAGCCAATACTGAATATTTTAGTATTGGCTTTTTTGATCTTATTATCTTTATTGTATGCGAGCATTTATGCTTGCAGAACCTGCAAACCGTTTTGCCCATTAAAGCAAAAATATCAAAAGTAGAGCCTTGTATGCCCAGTCTCGTCACAAGGCTATTTTTTAGAAGATTAGATGCCGCAATAAGCTAGGCATAAAAAAAACCGCCTAGCAGGCGGTTTTTGGGTGATGATAATTCACTTAATGATTAACGCTCAATTTTAAGTACTTGCGCGTATTTAGAAGGTGATTGACTTGGTAAGGTTACTTTTAAGCCATTTTTAGTTTGTTTGAAATTTAATTCACCCTCGTGACCAATCATAGAAATTTTCGCTATCTTATGTGGGTAGCGCTTATCCGTGAATGAGCGGATAGTAATTTCTTTGTTGTTACCAGGCCAAGCTAAAATAGTTGCGTAAACGGTGTCACCATTACGGGTGAAACGAATATCGCTGCTGTTAAAGTCTTTACGATTCTTTTCAGCATCGTTTGAGTGCTTACCATCTGGTACGTAGGTTTCACCTTCACCGTAAGCTTCCCAAGGACGAGTATTGTAAATGGCTTCACCATTTAGCTTTAACCAACTACCGATTTCAGCAAGTAATTCAACTTCTTTTTGAGGAATAGTACCGTCTGGTTTAGGACCAATGTTAAGCAACAAGGAACCATTTTTACTAACGATATCAATTAAGTCATCAACAAGAGAGTTTGCATCACGATATCTGTGGTTAGTGACATAACCCCATGACGATTTAGATACAGACGTATCCGTTTGCCAAAAGTAAGGATGGATGTCAGTCATACCACCACGTTCAATATCTAATACGGCTGAACCAGGTAAGAAAGAACGCATATGCTCATGCTCTTTGTAGTTAAGCGCAGGCATATTTTCCCAGTTTAAGCCTTTGTTGTAATAGTAGCTGGCAAATTGCTTAACGTGATCATGAAATGGTTTCGATGCGATCCACCAGTCAAACCAAATTAGCTCTGGCTCGTATTTGTCAACGATCTCAACAGTACGTAATAACCAGTCATCCATAAATGCTTTGCTTGGCGGTGTTAAACCGTTTTCAGACGATTTACGATTGACGGCCGGGCCATATAAGTCACGGAAAGCTTCGTCTTGTACATCTGATGGCACTTCACGGCCACCATCAAAGAACCACCAGTTTTCTGCACGATGGCTTGATAAGCCAAAATGAATATCAGGTTTTTTCGCCGTTGCCGCTTTTAACTCAGCAATAACATCACGCTTTGGTCCCATTTCTACTGAGTCCCAACGTGAATAAGAGTTATCATACATTGAGAAGCCATCATGGTGTTCAGCTACGGGGACAATGTAACGAGCACCAGAATCTTCAATGATATTCAACCATTCGTCAGCGTTAAATTTTTCCGCTTTAAACATAGGGATGAAATCTTTGTAACCAAACTCTTCAATAGACCCCCATTTTTCTTGATGGTATTTCATTTCAGCTCGGTCTTTTTGATACATATGACGTGGATACCATTCGCCATTATGGGCAGGAACAGAGTACGCACCCCAGTGAATGAAAATACCGAATTTGGCATCTTGGTACCAATCTGGAATTTTATACTGAGTCAATGATTGCCAATCAGCTTTAAAAGGACCTTGATTAGCAAATTCTTCAATTTGCTTTAGTTTTTCAGCGTGTGAGGTTGATTGCGCAGTGTTAGATTCACTGGCATTCATGCTACAGCCAACTAAGCCCGCGGCTACAGCTGCTGCGAGTGCCGTTTTTGCAAAAGAAATAATAGTTGTTTTCATATTGTATTGTGGTCGTTAGTTTAATTAACAAATCTCTAACCATAATATAGTCTGGAACAGACATTTATTGCAAGATAAAATTCACATATAAAACCAATGTTTTGCATAATCCTATTTAACTCTCTGTTATCAAAGGGAATAGATCGATGTAATATATTGGCGGATATTTAAGTTAACCTATTGATAATAAGCCTATAATTAAAAAGGGTATTGTTATCATTACTATTGGTTTGTCAGATTCTTGCAATTAAATGCCAGAATCAAGTGATGATCATATTTGTTTTGATGTGTATTAAATATGAAATATTTTTATCTGAACAGTGTATTTAATTTTACGTGCTTTCGCTTTTTTAATTCCCTTTGCCTTTTGCCGTGCACCGTGAAAAAACGGTTTTAAAGTATTAAGTTTTTGTGGGTATTAACTGTGGGTGAGCATTCATGCTTGCAGAGCCTGCAAACCTTTCTATCCAACAAGCTAAGTCTCGCCTTGTATCTACAGCAAGCCTACAAAGTTATAACTTATCAATGAAGACACTTGCTACTTGAAATGCTGAATAGTTACGTTTAGATGCGCTAGCTTTGTATTCTTAGGTTTGACTCGAAATCTTGCGCCACTTTTTTCACCAGAGGTATCAATTGGCAGGTTTTTATAAATACATTGAGTAGTTAAAGTATAATTTATTAGATCAATATTCACTGCATATAAATAATAGCTAGCTATTGTTTACTGTGCCAATTTTAAATTCACTTCATAATCTTTAAGTTAGCAATCCTGATTTTTTAAATTAGAGCTTAACTTATTGAATATTAGTATTTTAATTGAAATTTTTGTTAGGTTTCTCGTTCTACCGCTGCGCTTCATATTAAATAAAGTGATAAAAATTGCAGATTAAATATTAATTTTGTATTTAAATTATGCTGTTTGTTTGTGAAATTTTTGTTTAGTATTTAAATTAGTTTAATGAGCGATAACCGTGAATATTACATTTTAAAGAGGTAAGGGTATGAAGTTTTTAGCTTTATTAATTACGTTATCATTATTAGTTGCTAATGCCCCTATGATTGCTTAGGAGTTACGAGATGTCGACAAAATTATCGTACCGTCAGCGCATGCATCGAGCTCGGGTCGCTTTAATTGGTCAAGTCGTTACAGGCTTGGTTTGTTTAGTTTTTTGGTTTGTGGTGTGGGGGCTGTTAATTAAGTAATCTACCGACTTTCGCGGAAAATAACGGCTTTAAACTAGCAATTTTTTGTGGGCGACATTTTATGTTTACAGAGCCTGCAAACCTTTTTATCCAACAGAGCAAGACTCGTTAATTTTTGGCTCTGTCTGGATCTTAAAATTCCCCATGCAATGACTTAGCTTTAACTAAATAATAAATCTTTCTTTTATAGTTAATTTTCCGTCAAACCATTTTGTAAATTGAATACAAAATAAAAATAAAAATTGTTATTTGAAATTATAAAATTCTATTTAATTGTTTAACTTTGTTTTTCAAGAAAGGTGAGCGAAGGTTGATAGGTAACAGATATAAAAAAGCCACGACAAATAAAATACCGTCGTGGCCAAAGTAGCACACACATAACACGATTAAACCGCAATCAAGGGACTTACTTCAATGCAGAAACAATCGTAGTATTTAATTTAGCTTATTTTTTTATTTTGTCAATATATAAAGTGCAAAAATTAAATATGATTAGTTTTGTGTGTTTGGTTGTGATCGTTTTTTATCATTTCACTTAACTTTTTATCTTAGATTCATGTTTACTAATTAGTGTATTTGTCGCAAAGTATGCCGCATAAAAGTAGGAAGGCTCAAAGAGAGCGAAAAAAGAGCGAAGAGAGAGCAAAAAATGACATCTATTTTGATTATTGGCGAATGCATGCTGGAACTAAAAGCACAGGACGAACACTCATTAAGTAAATCATTTGCCGGTGATACATACAATTCAGCTGTTTATGCCAAACGTTGGTTTGCAGATGCGAAAGTAAGCTACTTTTCAGCTGTTGGTACTGACGAATTCAGTCAACAAATGGTACAGCGTTGGCAACAAGAAAACATTGATACCGAATGGGTATTAGAAAGTCAGACCGCTCAAGTAGGGATTTACTCTATTCATACCGATGAAGCAGGTGAGCGCAGTTTTGCTTATTGGCGAAAAGGTTCTGCGGCAACGCAAATGATGCAATTGTTAGGTGATAAACGCCAAGGCTTAATCGATGCTGGCTTTGACTGTTTATACTTCAGTGGTTTGAGTTTGGCCATTTTATCCGATGAAGACAAACAAGCATTGATTGATCTAGTTGCAGACATTCGTGCTAAAGGATGTAAAGTCGCATTTGATCCGAATTACCGTGCAAGAATGTGGCGTGATAAAGAGCATGCGATTGAGTGGCTGGAAAAGGCTTATGCTGTGAGTGACATTTTATTCCCAGGTTTAGAAGACCATGAAGATATGCTGGGTCAATCGACTAAAGATGCTGTTGTTGATTATGTAAGCCAATACAAGGTTTCAGAGTCAGTCGTTAAATGTGGTAAAGATGGCGTTTACGTTGTTGAAAATGGTGCTGATGAAGTTCATTTACCATTTACCCCTGCGCCAGTTCAAGTCGATGCTACCGCAGCTGGTGACTCGTTTGCCGGTACTTACTTAGCTTCTCGCCTGTCAGGAAACAGCACAGAACAAGCCGTGAAAGACGCAGCTAATGTAGCTGGTTTTGTCGTGCAGCATCGTGGTGCTATTGTGGATATTGATGTATTCAGACAAGCATTTCCTGCGTAAATAGATGCTTTTAGGGGCGTTTTATATAACGCTCCTAATTTTTTCATTTTTACTATCTCCCTATGGAGTATATAGTCTTCTCGCTCAGGCCTTATGGTTCATTGTCAGCGCTTACTCTCCCCAATCACATAATAGAGCATATGCTCATGTGGATTCGAAGCTTGACGGCTTTGCCTATATGGATGTAGGTACTTAGGTTTCGTCTGGAACTAGAAACCTGCCCCTAAAACCTGATCGCTTTGACTATAGTTAAATTATCTGTGTAATTTTAAGCCTTCCAAAAATCAATATTTAGTCTTGTTAGCTCTAAATATTCTACTAATCTTCGCCGAACGATCTGTTTGATCTAGCATATGTCAATATAATCAATTGTTAATTGCAAACGTATGGCTTGTCCGCATTGATTGGATTTGCCTGATAAGTTATTCTGATCGAACGCTTTGAATTCAGGCGCTTATAAAGTGTTTTTGAGTTCTCACAAACAAATTGCAGAAATGTAGCTGAATAACAGTCATTTCTTAGCTTAATATTATGACTTTCGTTTAGCGTTAATTACGCCTAAACGGTATTATCTCGAGGCAGAAAATGAAGTCAAAATCCGATATCGGAGTGATTGGTCTTGCTGTAATGGGCGAGAACTTAATCTTAAATATGGCCAGCAAAGGCTTTACCGTAACCGCTTATAACCGCTCTACAGACAAAGTAGAAAAGTTTGTTACAGGTCGTGCAGAAGGCAAAACTATTCGTGGTGCATACTCAGTTGAAGAGTTAGTTGAATCATTAGCGGCACCACGCAAAATTATGATTATGGTAAAAGCCGGTGCGCCGGTTGATGCCACGATTGAATCACTTATTCCGCATTTAGATGAAGGCGACATCATTATTGATGGCGGTAACACACATTACCCAGACACTATCCGTCGTGAAGCTTACCTTAAAGAAAAAGGTATTCATTTTGTAGGGGCTGGTGTATCTGGTGGTGAAGAGGGTGCATTAACGGGTCCTTCAATTATGCCTGGTGGTTCGTTAGAAGCATGGCAGCATGTTAAGCCTATTTTCCAAGGTATTTCTGCCAAGGTTGAAGGTGGTGAGCCTTGTTGTGACTATGTAGGCGAAAATGGCGCTGGCCACTTCGTTAAAATGGTTCACAACGGTATTGAATACGGCGACATGCAATTATTGTGTGAAGCGTATCAAATCATGAAAGAAGTGGTTGGTTTGTCAGCCGATGAAATTCATCAAGTATTCAAACAATGGAATACCACTGAATTAGATTCTTACCTAGTTGAAATCTCACGCGATATCATGGCGTTTAAAGATGAAGACGGTGAGCCACTAGTTGAGAAAATTCTTGATACCGCTGGCCAAAAAGGTACAGGTAAATGGACAGGTGTGGTTGCACTAGATTTAGGTGTTCCACTTACTCTTATCGCGGAATCAGTCTTTGCTCGTTGTATTTCTGCATTGAAAGAAGAACGTGTTGAAGCATCTAAGATTTTAGCAGGCCCAGAAAAGTCATTCACTGGCGACAAAGCAGCGTTTATCGAAGACTTACGTCAAGCGGTATTAGCGTCGAAAATTGTTAGTTACGCACAAGGTTATACCTTAATGCGCGAAGCGGCTAAAGAGTTCAACTGGAACCTTAACTACGGCGGTATCGCGCTAATGTGGCGTGGCGGTTGTATTATTCGCTCTGCTTTCTTAGGTGACATCAAAAAAGCCTTTGAGAAGAACCCAGAGCTTAATAACTTATTGCTTGATGACTACTTCAAAGAGACAGTTGTTAACGCCCAATCAAGCTGGCGTAATGTTGCAGCGACTGCAATTGCTAATGGTGTGCCAGCGCCTTGCTTAACTGCGGCACTTAACTACTTTGATGGTTACCGTACAGCACGTTTACCGGCTAACTTGTTACAAGCGCAACGTGATTATTTTGGTGCTCACACTTATGAGCGTACAGATAAGCCACGCGGTGAATTCTTCCATACTAATTGGACTGGTCGTGGTGGCGATACCGCTTCTACCACTTATGACGTTTAAGCCTATTAACGGCTAAATTGCTCAAATAAAGGTCGCTAAACGCGGCCTTTTTTATGCCTTAAATCCACAAGTTATTTGTCAAACTCAACTTTTCACAATACCTTAGCGCTATTGAAAACTACTTTTAAAGATTATGAGCCAATCAACAAGCAAAATTAGACCCTTTCAGCAATTGGTTATGGATATGCAACAAGGCGAGGGTGACCAAGCTGCATTTTTTAAAACCTTCCTTAATACTGAGTTTTATACGGCGTTTGCTAAACGCGATGTGATAGGCAAAGAAGGCGTTGAAGAAAACCAAACGGAGTTTGATTTCGTATTGTTTGCATCACAACAAAACTCAGACAAACAAACCGTCGTGATCTCAGAGCAAGCCAGTTATATTCAAAAACTTGGTGCTGAGCAAATTATGTCAATCAAGGGTGGTGAGCTACTGCAAAGTATATATCCTGATGTTGAGATCTCGATCGCCTATGATAATTGTGGCATTGGTATGCCCGTTGATATGATCGAATGGCTAAAAGGCGCCATAAAAAAAGACGCTTAGGCTGCTCAAAACTCCCCCTACCTCTCTCTATACTAATCAGTCATGACCCAGTAAAACAGAGTGTGAAAACTCTGTTTTGGTTTCTTATTGCACTCCGTTATTGCCATTTTTTCAAATTCCATTTCATTTTGAGCGATTCATCGCCCTGATGTATAGCGAGTGAATCATAAAATACCCGTCCGTTTTTACTGCATAACGCTATTGCATGATATTTCGCATACGTATGCATATAAGCTGTAAAACTTGCAAAATATGTTTACATTTTTGTAATCAAATGAATTTTATCAATCCGGTAAGTGGTTGATAAACAATATTATTTTTTCAATTTGGTAGTAATTGATAGAAGTTGAATTTGAAGTGAAAAGTGTAAATAACTTGTAAATGCACAATTGTGAATACGTATGCAAATTGTTGTTGGCTAGGCGTTTCTACGACTAATATTCAAGCAACTGCACACACAGTGTGTTTATTTTTTCATCGGGCTTAAAGCCCTAAACGAAAATTAAAAACTACAATTTTGCGTACACGCAAGGGGATATACACATGAAACAATTCAAGCCTAATTTACTGACTTTGGCGCTAATGTCGAGCGGTATTACATTTGGTGGACAAGTCGTTGCTCAAGACGAAGTAGCTGCAGATGACGATGTTGAAGTTATCGAAGTTTCTGGTTTCCGTCGCAGCCTTATTGAATCGATAAATCAAAAACGCTATTCAGACACCGTTGTCGAGTCAATCTCTGCAGATGATTTAGGTGCATTACCCGATGTTTCTATCGGTGAAGCGTTGGCTCGTTTACCAGGTGTAACAGCTGTTCGTACTGGTGGTCAAGCAGGTGCGCTTAATATTCGTGGTATGTCTGGTGACATGGTTTACACCACATTAAATGGCCGTGAACAGGTATCGACTAGTGGTTCTCGTTCAGTTGAATTCGAACAATATCCATCAGAGTTAATTACTTCGGCAGCTGTCTACAAATCTCCAAAAGCATCTTTAATTGAAGGTGGTGTTGCTGGTACTGTTGAAATGACAACCGTTAGCCCCCTATCAATTTCAGATGAATCTCGTTTAAATGTAAACGTTCGTGGTAGTTATAACGACAGAGCTGGCGAAGTGAGTGACGCAAACGAATTTGGTCATCGCTTAAGTGTTTCTTACCAACGCAAGTTTATGGACGATACCTTAGGTGTCGCTCTTGGCTTTTCCCGTTTATTCCAACCCGATGTTCAAACTCAGTTCATTGGTTTGCAATACTATGCAACAGATACAGATTTAACCAATGATGGTCAACCAAATGAACACGCCATTTCAGAAGGTATGGAACTCCAACATAAAGGTGGTGAAGAAACTCGTGATGGTTTCTTAGCGACAGTTGAGTGGGCTCCTAGCGATACATTTAAACTAAAAGCTGATGCATTCCATTCTACTTTTGAATCTAAAGCCTTTGCCCGTGGTTTCCGTATTAAGGATTTCACTGGTAACGAAGGTGGTATTCGTATTAGCGCTGGTGATTTAGAAAATCCAATTTTTATTAATGATTCGTTGATTGGCGGCACGATTAAGGCGACAGATACTAACCGTTGGAATGTTCAAACCGTAAACGATAACAATACCGAAGACGAGTCTTTGACAAGTATCGGCATTAACGCAGAGTGGATTTTAGATGACTTAACGATTACAGCTGATTTTGCTCATTCATCTGCGACCAGTGATTTTGTTAATGGCGTGAACTGGACTCTAATGGCAAAAGATGCAAATGCAGCTAGCCCTGAGTTAGTTGACGACCATACAATTACGTACAGATTAAATGCGTTAAACCTTCCTACAATATCGTTAAATAAAGATTATACGAATATTTCTGGCGCTAATGCACTTATGATGAGTAAGTATGGTACTTATCCATACGACTATGAAGATGAAAGTACGGCATTCAAGTTAGACGCAAAATATCAGTTGGATGGAGAGTTTATCTCATCAGTTGAAGCGGGTGTTAGAATGTCAGAGCGTCATTATCGCGCTGATCGCTCTGTATTTGAATATGGAAGCGACTGGGGATTTCGAGATGATGAAAAACCTTTAAAATTAACTGATGATATGGTCAAGGTTGTTGACTGGGAAGGTGATTTTAGTCATTTCCCAAGTTATATAGCAATTGATTTAGATAAAGCACTGCCTGCATGGTTTGACGCTCAAAATATTGATGCTACGCCTAAGAAGCGTTGGGCAAATGATTGGACTATGATCCAAAGTGGTGATGTATATGAAGATGTACTAGCTGCCTACGCTCAAGCTAATTTGGATTTTGACGTAGGTATTCCTGTAACGGGTAATATTGGCGTTCGTGTTGTTCAAACAGATCAGTATTCTGATGGTTTACAAAATGTGCAAGGTGATACTGCTGCTGGCGCGACTTGTATTAAAGATGAAACTGGCGCTGAAAATTGTAGCTTTGCTCATAAACGCGTAGGTAAAGATTTCACTGATGTATTGCCATCAATAAACTTAAATTTCCAAATTTCTGAGCAAGAGCAATTACGTGTAGCTGCTGCAAAAGTCATGGCTAGAGCACCAATTGATCAGCTAAAAGCGGGTATAGGTTCTTGGTACGACGGTGCGCCAAATGCTGATGGTAAAGCTGTGTTTAATGCATGGGGTGATACCAGCCCATTACTAGACCCTTTCTATGCTACGCAATTAGATATTTCTTATGAGCGTTATTTTGAAGAAACTGAAGGTGCTTTTGTTGCAGCGGTCTTCTATAAAAATATTGAGTCGTTCGTTGAGAAACAATCACTTAGTAATTATGACTTTGAAGGTAATGGTTGGGATATTCCAGATTCTTACACATTAGATGGTGAAACGACACCTCGAGAAGTAGCAGGTGGTACTTTTAATACTGCAGTTAACAATGACAACGGTGGATACATTCGCGGTCTTGAATTAGCATATACGCAAACTTTTAGTTTTTTACCTGAGCCATTCTCTGGATTAGGTGTCAATATGAGCTATGCATATACAGAGAGTGAAATTGAGCAAGAAGGGATTTCAGGCTCTGGTAAAGAAAGTGCAAAAGCTAATTTGGAAGGTTTATCACCACACGTATTCAGCGGTACTTTGTATTACAACAACGGCGGTTTTGATACACGGGTTAACTTACGCTATGTAGACGACTTTGTTGGTGACCAAGTTGCTGAAGACGCGCAGTTAGTTTTCTATGCAAGTGAAACTGTTATTGATTACCAAGCGTCGTACCAATTTAATGATAATCTTAAAGGTTTGTTCCAAATTACTAACATTACTGATGAACCAACGCGTACCTATTTTGGTAGCAAAAACCTAACCGGTACTATTCAACACTTTGGTAGAACCGTGTTCATGGGTATTAACTACTCAATGTAATAAATTGTAAATATTACTTTAAAAACAGCCACCTATAGGGTGGCTGTTTTTTTGATGTTTATTTGCAACATCTCTATTCATGATCCACGCTTAAGTTAAATCTCTAGGAGCGAACATGAACCCCAATACAAATACTCAAAGACATATTTTAATACTGGGTGGCGGTACCGCAGGCTGGATGGCTGCTAATTTAATGGCGGTTAAGTGGCGAGATTACCCCAATATTAAGATATCGTTAATGGAATCTCCTCAGATTGGTATTATTGGAGTAGGCGAAGGTTCAACGCCACAGTTACGTGCTTTTTTTAATTCTATTGATGTAGAAGAGTCGCAATGGATGAAACGCTGTAACGCGACTTATAAAGTGGGTATTACTTTCGCTAATTGGTCTACCAAACCGGGTTTTACCAGCTATTTTCATCCCTTTTACTCTCAAGTTGATAGCTATGTTGCATCGACCTTTAAGCAGAATACTTATTTTCGTCGAAAAGGTGCCAATGTTGAAGCTTTACCGGATCACTATTTTTTAGGCACTTATATTGCACAGCAAGCGTTGTCTCCAAAAGCTGATCACAATTTTCCGTTTGATGTTCATTATGGCTATCATTTTGATTCGCATCTTTTAGGTGAGTTTCTAAAAGAACTGGCTATATCGCGCGGCGTTAATTATATCGAAGGTAAAGTAAATCATGTAGAGCTGGCCAATAATGGCGATATTCATAGCTTGCTGACGGAAGAAGGCCAGCAAATACAAGCTGATTTCTTTGTTGATAGTAGTGGTTTTCGCAGCGTCTTATTACAGCAAGCGCTTAAAGTGCCTTTTAAGAAGTTTAATGAAAATTTATTTAATGATTCAGCCGTCGTACTGCCAACCGAGAAACATAAACAGTTACAAACCCAAACAGTATCAACCGCGCTTAAATATGGCTGGACATGGGATATTCCTCTAACTAATCGAACCGGTAACGGCTACGTCTATGATTCTAATTTTTGTAGTGCTCAGCAAGCAGAACAAGAGCTGAGGGAAAAACTGAATCTTGTCGAATCTGATGTAGAGGCGCGGCATTTAAAAATGAAAGTTGGCCGTGTTGAAAAGCATTGGAGCCGGAATTGTGTGGCGATTGGTCTAGCACAAGGCTTTATTGAGCCTCTTGAGGCAACCGCACTTGATATCGTACAAGACACGGTTTTGAATTTTATGGCAGCTTATCAATCAGGTAATTTTACTGACAAAAATCGCGATATGTTCAATGAAAGGGTAAATAAACGCTTTGAAGGCGTTAGAGATTATATTGTCGCGCACTATGCAATGAACTCTAGAGACGATACCGAATATTGGATAGCTAACCGAGAACATAAAAACTGGTCTAATGCCTTGTCTACAGCTGTGCAATGCTGGAATAGCTGTGGAGATATGCAAAAAGCGCTAGAAGATCAGGCCATCAGTGATTATTTTCCGGAAATTTCATGGTACTGCTTAATGGCTGGCTATGGCTGCTTCCCCGATAAAGTGATAACACGCCATGATTTACCTGCGCAAAAATATTCCTTTTCTCAGGTTAAAGAATTTATGAATAGTTGTGCAATTAACCATAAAAGCCACTTAGATGAACTTGCGAATATTTAAAAGGGAAAGGACAACATTATGAAGAAAGTAATCACAATAGTCGGCGGAGGGACGGCAGGATGGATGGCTGCCACACTGATTAATAAAGTATTGAATGAAGAAAATATTCAAGTTCAGGTTAATTTAGTTGAGTCTCCCGAAATAAGTACAATAGGTGTGGGAGAAGGTTCAACACCGCAGTTGAAAAATTTTTTCCAACAATTGGGCATTGCCGAATATGAATGGATGAAGTGTTGCCAAGCAACCTATAAGTTAGGCATTAAGTTTTCGGGTTGGTCTAGTAGAGCCGAAAGCGACAGTTATTTTCATCCTTTTATTAGTCAAGTTGATGATCAAACGGCACCAGCATTTTTTTTTAATTCACAAATGCGGCGTAAGGGGGCAGATGTAATAGGACACCCTGATACTTTTTTCTTAAATAGTTATCTTGCCAAGCAAGGATTATCCCCCATAGCTAGGAATAATTTTCCTTTTGAAACTGCATATGGTTACCATTTTGATGCTGGCTTGCTAGGACAATTTTTAAGAGATTACGCGGTTAAAAACGCTATAAAACATATTCAAACAAAAGTAGAAAACGTTCATTTAGCTCATGATGGCAGTATAGCTTACCTTGAAACGACAAAAGGAGAACTGCAATCTGATATATTTATTGATTGTACTGGTTTTAATGGTTTGCTTATTCAAAAAGCATTAAAAGTTCCGTTTATAGATTTTTCAGATAATTTATTTAATGATTCGGCAGTCGTTTTACCTACCGAATCATTAGAAAAAAAGCCAACTTATACAGGCGCAAGTACCCTTAAGAATGGCTGGTTATGGTCTATACCGTTGCGAAACAGAACGGGCTCTGGTTACGTTTACAGCAGTCAATTTACTGATTCAGATTTAGCGGAAACTGAATTAAGAAATAGCCTGGGATTAATCGACTCAGAAATAGAAGCTCGTCACATTAAAATGAAAGTAGGGCGCATTCAATCTCATTGGTATAAAAATTGTTTGGCAGTTGGGCTTTCTCAAGGCTTTATAGAGCCACTAGAAGCGACTGCGTTGCACTTAGTACAAGAAACGATTCAAAATTTTTGTGCAGCCTATAAAGCTGGTAATTACACTAATCAACACCAATCTCGTTTTAATCAAGTGATAAACAATAGGTTTGAAGGCATTAGAGATTATATTGTTGCGCATTATCGTGTTAACTCACGAAATGATAGTGAGTATTGGCGAGCCAATGCTAACAACAACCATCTTTCCAATAATTTGGTGCAAATATTACAAACTTGGATGGCCGGCGACAATATAACGCAGGTATTGGAACAGCTGAAATTAAGTCAATATTACGCATCTTATTCTTGGCATTGCCTTCTTGCTGGCTACGGAATTTATCCGGATAGTTCTCAATTATTAGCGCCAAACGAAGAAGCAAGTCAACACAATATAGATGAAATTAAAGACTTTATTACTCGATGTTCAATGAACTTCTTGGAGCATCAAGAAGCGTTGGATTTGTCCTAAACGTTAACCTATTCTTAACTGGCCTAACTTTAGTCTACTGTAACTATTTATTAGGCCAGCCCACAAATTAAAATGAATAAACTAAGCTTTTATCTTCGTATCACGCTTGCAATAAGTACTCTAGTAGTCATGCTTGGGTGTGACTCTACAAAAATCAAAGAAAAAACTAACTTAGATAACAAATTAGTTCAAACTGAGAAAATGTTGTACTTAAGAGGCGCTTTTAACGGCTGGGGAACGGCTAATCCTTTTCAAGCATTAAGTGCTAATCAATATCGTACGGAAATCGAAGTGACGCCGGGTAATTTTGGTTTTAAGGTGGCAACGGCTGACTGGTCGCAAGAGTGGGTAGTGAATCCTGACGCGATTGAAATAATTATGCTCGGTAAGGCGTATACGCTGCAACAACACAAAGCGCCGGAAGATGCACTGTTTACCGCGCAAGCAGGGCGTTTTGAATTTATATTGGATTTCAACCATGCTGATAAACCCAGCTTGGTGGTGAATAAAGTTGTGCGTGATAGTGGTAAACAAAAAGATCCCCATCAAGGCCGAACAGAGACCTTATCTGTCGATTACCGCACGTTCGATAATAAAATACACAGTGTGGTTTATTCCGTTGCCGACAAACAGGCGCCATTACGACAGTTTGCCCAATCTACAACTGCGGTATTACGAGACATTGGCCCTCCATATGCTGAATATAGTGAATTAGCCGATTTCCCTCGTGTGTCTACTGGTAATCTTGAGTTTGATGCATTGTTCGCATTAGCGATCAATGAAATGACTTATTTAAGCGTGGCGCAAATTAACGACGGTAATTACAACGCTGGAAAAAGTATCGACTGTGACTGTTTTAAAACCGGTGAAAAATGGGCTTATGTTTGGACGCGTGACTTGGCATATGCTGCAGACTTAAACTTAGCTTTACTCGATCCGCAACGTGTTGTTAATTCGTTAAAATTTAAAACGTCTGAATTTCGTAAAGATAACAAGGTTGCATCAAGCGTTTATGGCAAAGATGGCTTACAGATTATCCAAGATACTGGCAGTGGTGGCAGTTGGCCTATTAGTACCGACAGAGTCACTTGGGCTTTTGGCGCAGAGCGCGTATTAAATTCGTTAGCGGGTGACGCACGTCAGGCGTTTGTTTTACATGCGTTTGATGCTTTGCGCAATACGATTGAAAACGACAGAGTCGCTGCTTTTGATCCTATTGATGGCTTATACACTGGCGAACAATCTTTCTTAGATTGGCGTGAGCAAACCTATGCTACGTGGATAGTGGATGACTTAACGTACATGGCTAGTAGTAAAGCGCTTTCGACCAATGTTGCACATTATCAAGCAATCAAATTAACCGCAGCATTGGCTGAGGAATTAAACCAGCCACATTTAGCCAACAAATATACAACTTGGGCTAAAGCATTAAAGGTGGCGATTAACCAAAAGCTATGGATCAAAGAACAAGGATTATATAGCAGTTTAACGGCAGGGCATTTTGCTGGTTTACCGTTAAACAAGTTTGACTGGCTAGGGCAGTCACTTGCAATCATGACAGGTATTGCCGAACCGCAACAGGCAACAAAAATTTTGTCGTCTTATCCTCATGGTCCTATGGGTGCGCCTGTGATTTTTCCTCAGCAGCCTAATATCCCAGTTTACCATAACCGTGCTTTATGGCCGTTTGTTACTGCCTATGGCTTAAGTGCTGCAACCAAAGCCAAGCATGTTGCGGCAGCGGATGAAGCGTATAAAACCCTAATCAGAGGTGCTGCGTTAAACCTATCAAATATGGAAAACTTGGAATGGCTGTCTGGCCAAGCCATGTGGTTGCAAATGGATATACCAGCTGAATCGGGTCCTGTCATTAATTCAAAATACCAATTGTGGTCGGTTGCCGCGTATTTAAATTTAGTGATAGATAATGTATTTGGATTGAAACAAGAAAAAAACAAACTCAAGTTTGAACCTTTTATCACTCAGTACCTCGCTAATCGATTTTTCCAGCAAGCTAAGCAAATTCAGTTAACCAACCTTTCATACAAAGGCAAGACACTCGATATTACGATTAAGCTGCCGACTCAAAAATTAGACGATAAAGAGGCTGGTTATTATTCGATTCAACAGGTGACATTAAACGGGGTTAAGCGTGATGGTTATATTGAAGAGGGGTCACTGCTTGCCAGTAATGAAATTGTTATCACGTTAGGGCAACTCATTGCGAGCAGTGATAGCGTGACTTTAGTAAATGCTTTGCCCGGTGAGCATACGCCTAAGGTTTATGCCCCATTAGAGCCGAGCTTAAAATTGCTATCTGATACATCAAAGGATGGAACAAAAACATTAGAAGTGATTGTTAGAGATGATTATGCGGATAATTCGAATCGTCTTCATTCCAGTGATCTTAAATTAACCTTATATAGAAACGGTCGCAAAACTATTGAAGATCAGTCGATAGCGATAACAACACAAGCTAAGCGCAATCTAGTTGATGTCAAATATATTGTCGGAGAAGCGAATTGTTATAGCGCAACAATAGTGAATCAATTTGGCAATCATTCACACCAAAGCTATCCCATTTGTGTTGATGTTTATCAAGAAATAAATGTGGATGATCGCCGTTTTACATCGAATAAATCAGTTCAGCAGCCAAATAGTAATCAACCTTATCATTATGTGGCGAGCTGGGGCGCTGTTGATGATTCAGCGGCATTTAATGACATAACAATCGACAATCAAAGCCATGTTGCTTTTCAGTTAGCTTATCACAATGATAAACATGTAATAGGTCAGGGCATAACCAGTGGTGTCAAACGCTTAGTTATGCGTGATGCTAAAGGAACAATTGTCAGTGAAGGGGTTGTGCAATTACCACACGGCAAAGCAAAACAGGGATTAAAACCTAAGCTTTATTCAACACCGATACAGGCATTTTTACCGGCTGGGGTCTATAGTATTGAAGTGCAAGACTTTTTTAATATGAGTTATCTAACAAAAAATCAAACTTTTACATCGGCTGGTGGTTTAACCGGTGCTGAAAACCAGTTTGATTTGATTGGTTTAAAGATAAGCCCAAGCTTTTAGTAGGTGCTGTTTCCAGAAAGAAATGATCAGTTGAAAACACAATGTAAGCTAGAAAAACCGAACCAGTGTAGGTCGCCGTGCGCTGTTCCAGACGCTTATCGGCATTCCCTACATCCATGTAGGTCGCCGTGCGCTGTTCCAGACGCTTATCGGCATTCCCTACATCCATGTAGGTCGAAATTTATTTCGAAAATAGCAGCGGTGCTGCTACAAACTTAGTATACAGGTTCGACCTTGGCTTAGTTTTGTAACCTTTGTCGAGGCACCAAAAGTAGGCGCTTTAAGCGAGCCTCGATCCAATGCCGTTAACTTAGGCTGACGTAGGTTGGCGCTGAGCTTGCGAAGCCCAACACAAGCCGCTTAATGGCATTGAGCCTCGACCTACACCAAACCGAATTAAAAATTATAAATAAATGAAAACGAGTATGTTCAACACCTTTGTAGCCAATTATCAGCGAGTATTAGTATTTATAATTAGCATATTGATGGCGTTCGCTATTAGCGTACAGGCGGCTGATTATCAAAGTCATCAATTACAAAATAACCAACTCACCATTGTCACTAGCCAAGGTAAGGTGTCCATCTCTGCGGTAGTTGAAGGCGCGCTAGAAGTGCATTATCAGCACGATAATGTAAAACAATTACCTTCCTATTCATTATTGCCAGCTAAAACCCATTTTAAAACTAGAGTGGTGGAAAGAAGCGAAACCTTGCAATTTATCGCCCCCAATATACGCGCGGTAATCGAGAAATCACCTTTGCGAATGGCTTTTTATCAAAACGAAAAATTGTTAGTTGAAGAGGAGATTGGCTACTTCAATTTTCCCAGCTTAATGGGATTTCGCTTTAAGTTACAAGCGCAAGAAAAGCTACTAGGTACAGGCGAGCGGGTACTGGGTATGGATCGTCGTGGTCATCGCTTACCGCTATACAATAAAGCCCACTATGGTTATCAGACGCATTCTGAGCAAATGAATATCAGTTTGCCAGCAGTCATGTCGAGCAATAAATACATGCTGTTGTTTGATAATCCGGCTAAGGGCTGGATTGATCTGGGCAAAACCGAAAAGGATATTCTGCAATTTGAAGCGATTGGCGGGCGCAGTAGTTATGTTGTATTTGCCGGTAATAGCTATCCGCAATTAATCGATACCTATACGCAAGCCACGGGACGTCAGCCTTTACCACCGCGTTGGGTGTTTGGCAATTTTGCCTCACGATTTGGTTATCACACCGAGAGTGAAGCGCGAGGCGTAATCACTCGTTTTCGTGAGTTAAGTATTCCGGTTGATAGCATCATTTTCGACTTATTTTGGTTTGGTAAAGATATTCAAGGTCATATGGGAAATTTGGATTGGGATAGACAAGCATTTGCTAATCCAGAACAGATGATCCAAGACTTTAAACAGCAAGGGGTGAAAACCGTGCTAATTACCGAACCTTTTATATTAACCTCTTCGAAGAATTGGCTGAGTAGTGTGCGTGCCAATGCGTTAGCGAAAAACTTGGCGGGTAAGCCTAAAATTTTCAATTTTTATTTTGGTGAAACTGGTTTAGTCGATGTTTTTTCACAAAGCGGTCAAGATTGGTTCTGGTCAAAATACCAGCCTTTGCTTGATCAAGGAATAGCAGGTTGGTGGGGTGATTTAGGTGAACCAGAAGTGCATCCGCACGATACTATTCACCAAGCCGGCACCGCCGATGAAATCCATAACGCGTATGGCCACCAGTGGGCAAAAATGGTTTACGAGCGAACGTTAGCGGCTAAACCTAATCAAAGACCTTTTATTTTAATGCGCTCTGGTTTTAATGGCTCACAACGTTACGGCATGATGCCATGGACAGGTGATGTCAGCCGCTCATGGGGGGGCTTAAAGCCGCAACCTGAGCTAACCATGCAAATGGGACTATTAGGCTTAGCCTATACTCACTCTGATTTAGGTGGGTTTGCTGGCGGTGAAACTTTTGACAAAGAAATGTACATTCGCTGGTTGCAGTATGGTGTATTTCAACCTTTATATCGACCCCACGCACAGGAAGCAATAGCCCCCGAACCGGTTTTTCATGATCCACAAACACAAGATATTATCCGCGGTTATATTAACTTGCGCTACAAACTATTACCCTATAACTATAGTTTGGCTTATCAAAATTCGATGAGCGGTATGCCATTGATGCGGCCACTATTTTTTCAGAATGAAGCGAATTCGTCACTCATTGCCATAAAAGATAGTTTTATGTGGGGCGATGCCTTTTTAGTCAGCCCTGTCACTGAACCTGGAGTCACAACTCAAGCTTTATATTTACCTGGCGGTGTCTGGTTTGATTTTTGGACAGATAAAAAATTCACTGAATCAGGTGTACATTCTGTTCCTGTTTCTTTGCGTACTATACCGGTCATGGTTAAAGCGGGGTCGTTTGTGCCCATGTTAGGTCAAAAAGCCATTCAAACCACAGATGATTACAATCCGAAACAACTAACGGTTCATTATTATGCCGATCCTTCTGTGGCAGAATCTTCTTATCAAATGTTTGATGATGATGGCCAAACACCTAATACCATTGAAAATAAACAATATGAGCTAATTGATTTTACGGCTAAACAAGACGGTGAGGGATTGATTTTAGGTATTGATCCTAAAGGCTATCAATATACGGGAAAACCAGAGGCGCGCAGTATTAGGTTAGCGATCCATAATCCGATCCCAGCGAAACGTATCTTAATTGATGGAACGAAAACACGAGTTTACCAAGCAGGTCGAGACTTCGAGCAGGCGCTTGAAGGTGCTTATTACGATGCCAAGGCTAATATTTTAAACGTTAAAGTGGCTTGGCGATATCAACCATTAAGAGTGTTTGTATCGCGATACTAATCATGGTATTAGCCTTAGTATCAATGGCAGTCATCGCTTAGGGTTAATGACTTAGGCGTAGTGGTTTATAAATAGCGGCTTAGAAATAGCGCTTTAGCGCCAAGTCGAAACGACTAACCTTAAGCACTATTTCTTGTTCGCTTGTATAAATACCAACTGACTAACGCGAGGGCGGCGAGTCCAAGCTCGTTACCATAGGGCACAACAGAAGGTAAATCAGCGATAAAAGCGGCATAAATCGCGATTACAACACCCATTAAGGCTTCGCCAGTAATTAAGCCCGAGGCTAATAGTATGCCTCCTTCACGGTTTTGTTGTAGTACTTTACCGCTGTTAGACGGACTTCGTTTAGCAACCCTATAAGCAATGACACCACCAATTAAAATAGGTAACGATAAGCCCATTGGTAGATAAATGCCAACGGCAACAGCAAGCACAGGCATACGGGAAGTCGCGTTAGTGCGTTTTAAAACCTCATCGACAAGGATTAATACGATAGCTAGCCCCATACCTAAATAGATAAATTGCCAATTGATCCCAGCACCAAAAATACCCGTCGCGAGGTCTTTCATTAAACTGGCTTGCGGAGCTGCTAAAAAGGTTTGGCTATTGGCGTCGAGGGCAGGGCGGCCAATGCCATAGCCGGCGTCTAAAATATTTAAAATGACAGGAATAATAAATGCCGCAGCAATGACGCCAATCACTTGATACAGCTGTTGTTTCCATGGCGTAGCGCCTAATAGGTGACCACATTTTAAATCTTGCATATTGTCACCGGCGATAGCCGCCGAGGAACATATCAGCCCAGCTAGGAAAATCACAGCGACAGGCCCTAATTTTGCTGCTACCCCCTCGTTGCCCATTAACTGTAATAATAACAAGGCGGAAATAATAACAGTGGCAATGGTGACGCCAGATACAGGGTTATTCGAACTGCCGACTAAACCTGCCATGTAACCTGCTACGGATGAAAATAAAAAACCTAAAACAAACATGACGAGTGTCATAACCCCAGCGATAAAGTTAGCATTGGAGTAATCATCTAGTGCGCTCTTGAATATAAAAAATAACGGAACAAGCGCCAATGTACTGGCAATAATCACATAGTTTATTGGGGTATCGAATTCAGTTCTGAGCGGCGATTTGGCGTGTTCATTAAAGCTCGCTTTGTATGCTGAAAATGAAGCCTTGATCCCTTCAGTTAACGGTTTTGCAAGGCAAATGAGTGACCATAGACCACCAATAATCATAGCGCCGACACCTATGCGGCGATTTTGCTCCCACGCTTCATAGGCAATAGCTTGAATTTGCTTTGCATCTAGGTTTGCAAGTTCGACGGAACTATCAACCCCAATTCCAGTCGCGATAAGAATAGCTTCACTGTTTAAATACCAGTTAAGCGGCACCCCAACTAGCGTACCAATCACCCCACCAAGAAAGACTAAAATAGCTATATTTAAGCCAATGATATAGCCAACGCCAATTAATGCGGGACTGATTGCTAAGCTACCCGATAGCACAATTGAATTACTCGCAAAGGCTTTTACACCTGATATCCAGCCAGATAACATGCCAAAGCCAGATTCGGCCAATTTGAATAATGCACCAATCCCAGCGGCTTGTAATAACGTGCGTAATCCTCGGCTGCTATCACTATTTTCTTGGTCAATTGGTATGTGGTTTTGGGTATTACCTGTTTTTAGAACTTCTGATGTAGCAACACCTTCTGGAAAGGTGAGTTTGGTTTTAACAATAAGTGCGTGACGTAACGGAATAGTAAATATTACCCCTAATATACCGCCAACAAGCGCAATGCTGACTAATGGCCAGTATTCATAACCGTGCCAATGGTGCATTAGCACAAGCGCAGGTAACGTAAAGATAATACCCGCCACCAACGATTCACCAGCCGAAGCCGATGTTTGCACCATATTGTTTTCAAGAATGTTAGAGCGTTTGAATAAGCGCAGCACACCCATAGATACCGCCGCAGCGGGGATAGAGGCTGAAACGGTTAAGCCAACCAGCAGGCCAATATAGGCATTAGCCGCTGCGAGCAACATACTTAGTGCAATACCGAGTACAACGCTTTTAATTGTTAATTCAGCTAAATTCTGATCAGCCGGTATAAGAGGTGGTGCTACCTGTTTGTTAATATCCATTCGTAAACAAGCACATAAGCCTAATGTAACGATGTGATTAGGTTAAAGTGAACTGAATATATTGCAATCAATTATGTCTAAATTGATTGCAATAATTGTTTAAACATTTTGTTTAAGGAAGATGCTAGAGTGAAAATGCAAGGGAATATGACTAGGGCAGTAAGGCATAAAAGCTGAAGACAATGAAAAGTTGGTCTATTAACGGTGTCGTTTAAAAGGAGTAGGCCATTGCCAGCCAATTAGCGCTTATTCAGCACGAGTGGCAATCAATGACCTAAACCATGTAGTGCTATTTTTTCAAGCTTGCTGGCAAGTGAGGTTGGATGACTTTTAAAGTTGCACCTGTCACTTTAGGGTTACCTGCAACAATATGACCAGTTGCCAAATAATTGTGACCACCTGCAATATCAGTGACTACGCCACCTGCTTCACGCACAATAAGTTCACCAGCGGCGATATCCCATGGGCTTAAACCAAGTTCCCAAAAACCGTCATAACGACCTGCGGCAACATAGGCTAAATCGAGTGCTGCTGAGCCACAGCGACGGAAATCTGCTGCTGTTTCAAATAGCGAAGATAAAATATTGAAGTGAACTTCAGTATATTGACGGGCTTTAAATGGAAAGCCTGTTGCGTAGATAGCGCCTTTAGTATCTTTGTTGTCTTTAACTCGAATACGATATTCGTCTAAACGCGCGCCTTTACCTTTTACTGCGGTAAATAGTTCGTCTTTGATTGGATCGTAAACAACAGCAACTTCGGCTTTACCTTTAACATGAAGTGCAATTGATACTGCAAAATGAGGAATGCCACGAATAAAGTTAGTCGTGCCATCTAAAGGATCAATAACCCATTGGTAATCGGATTGCTTACCCGTTTGCAATCCACCTTCTTCACCAACAAATGAGTGATCAGGATAAGATTGACGAATTGTCTCAATAATGGCCTTTTCAGCCTCTTGGTCGATATTAGTTACAAAATCGTTTTCTGATTTAGTTGCAGTTTTAACTAGATCAAGCTCTGAAAACCCACGAGCGATTATATTACCCGCTTTACGAGCCGCACGCACGGCGATCGTCAACATTGGATGCATGGTGTTATTAACCCTAATTGTAAAAAGAACTAGTGATAAATTTTTCGGACAAATTAGCCTAAAATCTTTACCACAAAATGAATCGGCGCGAATTATACAGTGAAAGGTGTTAACTCGCTAGATCATATTAATTTATTATGACAAACATAACTTGTGGTTACGCTAGGTTATTGTAGAATATGCGCCTTTTTTGAAGCGGTGCTGATTTACACTTTGAGTGTAATTATTTTGGATTTATCCATTTATAACAATAAGCACCTCTCTCAATGATAGACAGGCAAATAGACAGGACAGGTTTTAGCATGTTAGATAATGTTCGCGTTATTTTAGTTAATACTTCACACACAGGTAACATAGGTTCAACTGCTCGTGCTATGAAAACCATGGGACTCAGTGAGCTGTACTTAGTTGATCCTGTTTCAGAGCCTGACAGTAAAGCTTCAGCTTTGGCAGCTGGTGCGACTGATGTATTGGGCAATGCCAAAATTGTTAGCAGCTTAGATGAAGCGATTAATGATTGTAACTTGGTAATAGCAACCAGTGCACGTTCAAGAACATTAAGCTGGCCAGTTGTTTCACCGCGTGAAGCCGGTGAAAAACTGATTAATGAGGCGCAAACTGGCAAAGTTGCACTTATTTTTGGTCGAGAAAATAATGGCCTTTCTAATGATGAATTACAAAAGGCGCATTTTCATGCGGTTATTCCCGCTAATCCGGATTACTCGTCATTAAACTTAGCTGCTGCAGTACAAACATTATGTTACGAAGTGCGTGTTGCTCATTTAGCCTCGGTTGAACAAGGTCATCAACATACTGAAGAAGCGTATCCATTGGTTGAAGATTTAGAACGCTTTTATGGACATTTAGAGAATACCTTAGCTAAAACACATTTTATTGTCGCTAATCATCCTGGACAGGTGATGGCTAAACTTCGTCGCATGTTCAATCGGATCCGTCCTGATTCACAAGAATTAAATATCCTGCGTGGCATATTATCTTCAATCGATAAAGTAGCCAAAAAAGACTAATGGCAATAAATTTCGCCATGTGCGCACTAAAGTGTAAGGAATAAGCCATGTTTGAACGCTTAAAAGAAGATATTAATGCGGTATTTCATCGTGATCCAGCAGCACGTAATTTTTTCGAAGTACTGACCAATTATCCCGGTATGCATGCCATTTGGTGGCATAGACTTAGTCATTATTTGTATAAAAAAGACTTTAAATGGTTGGCGAGAACAGTTTCTAATTTAGCGCGATTATTGACCGGTGTTGAGATCCACCCTGGTGCACAAATTGGCCGCCGTTTTTTCATTGACCATGGCATGGGCATTGTAATTGGTGAAACAGCTGTCATTGGTGATGATGTCACCATTTACCACGGTGTTACGCTTGGTGGAACCAGTTGGAATGAAGGTAAGCGTCATCCGACTTTAGGTAATGGCGTGGTAATTGGTGCAGGCGCAAAAGTTTTAGGCCCGTTTAAAGTGGGTGATAATGCCAAAATAGGCTCAAATTCAGTTGTTGTAAAAGAAGTACCTGAAGGCGCGACTGTGGTCGGCATTCCAGCACGTATTGTCGCCAAAGATAAAGATGAAAAGCGCGAAGCAATAGCCAAAAAGTTAGGCTTTGATGCCTACGGTGTTAGCGCTAATAGCCAAGACCCTGTTGCAAAAGTTATTGGTAATTTGTTGGACCATGTTCACTCGATGGATAGCAAATTAGCAGAACTGTGTTCAGAGGTTAATCGCATGGGTGGTGACGTGTGCGATGAAAAATTACCAGATATTAAAGTAGAAAGCCCTGAGTTTATTAAAGCTGAGCAAGATGCAGCAGAAGAACGTAAGACAGAGCATGAAAGATTTGATCCGCAAATTTAAAACAGGCGTATAAGAGGATAATACCTGAGTAATTTACTAGGTTTTATACTTGACTGTTTTACTGGGTTATGTGAAAATTTATTACAGTTAAACCCTCGGAGAATCTGCATGAGACTTACTTCAAAAGGCCGTTACGCCGTAACAGCAATGCTTGATGTGGCATTGCATTCAAAGCAAGGCCCAGTTCCTTTAGCTGATATCTCAGAGCGTCAGGGAATTTCTCTTTCTTATCTTGAACAATTGTTTTCTCGGTTGCGTAAGCAAGGCCTAGTAACAAGCGTGCGCGGGCCCGGTGGTGGTTATCGCCTAGGTTACGAGCTTGATGATATATCAATTGGCAAAATTATTGTTGCAGTAGACGAATCAGTTGACGCAACCCGCTGTAGTGGCAATTCTGATTGTCAGGGTGGGGCTCGCTGTTTAACTCACAGTTTATGGACTGAGTTGAGTGATCGTATTGCAGCGTTTTTAAACGAAATTACACTTGACGAATTAGTCGCAAAGCAAGAAGTCAAAGAAGTTGCTGAGCGACAAAATCGTAAGAAAACTACACATTCGGCCTTTGCGTTAGGCAAAGCCTCGATTGACGAAATCGACTTAGACTTTCGAGTTTAGGCTCATACGGAGACATTAATGAAATTACCAATTTACTTCGACTATTCGGCAACGACGCCAGTGGACCCAAGAGTTGCAGAAAAAATGATGCAGTTCCTGACGATGGATGGTCAGTTTGGTAATCCTGCTTCACGTTCACACCGTTTTGGTTGGCAAGCAGAAGAAGCGGTAGATATTGCTCGTTCAAATGTAGCAGCATTAGTCAATGCTGATCCGCGTGAGATTGTTTGGACATCAGGTGCAACTGAATCTAACAACCTAGCCATCAAAGGTGCAGCTAATTTCTACAAGAAGAAAGGCAAGCACATCATTACCGTTAAAACTGAACACAAAGCCGTTTTAGATACTTGTCGTGAATTAGAGCGCGTTGGTTTTGAAGTGACTTACTTGGATGTTCAGCAAAACGGCTTAGTTGATTTAAACGCGTTAGAAAATGCTATCCGTGAAGACACTGTATTAATTAGTGTAATGCACGTTAATAACGAAATTGGTGTTATTCAAGATATCGCAGCGATTGGTGAGTTATGTCGTTCGCGTAAAATTGTATTCCATGTCGATGCAGCTCAATCAGCAGGTAAAGTTGAAATTGACTTACAAACATTGAAAGTTGATTTAATGTCGTTCTCAGCCCATAAAATTTATGGTCCTAAAGGTATTGGTGCTTTATACGTGCGTCGTAAACCACGTATTCGTCTTGAAGCACAAACCCATGGTGGTGGTCATGAGCGTGGTATGCGTTCAGGCACGTTACCAACTCACCAAATTGTCGGTATGGGTGAAGCTTTCCGTATTGCTAAAGAAGAAATGGCTGAAGAAAACGCACGTTTATTAGCTTTGCGTAACCGTTTATGGAACGGTGTTAAAGACATGGAAGAAGTCTACGTTAATGGCGATTTAGAGCAACGCGTTGCGGGTAACCTAAACATTAGTTTCAACTTTGTTGAAGGCGAGTCGTTAATTATGGCGTTGAAAGACATGGCGGTTTCTAGTGGCTCTGCTTGTACATCAGCCAGTTTAGAACCTTCATATGTTTTACGTGCTTTAGGTTTAGATGACGAACTTGCACATAGCTCAATTCGTTTTAGCTTTGGTCGTTTTTCAACTGAAGAAGAAGTCGATTACGCTGTTAAAGTGATTAATGAGTCAATTGGTAAACTACGTGAAATGTCGCCACTTTGGGACATGTTTAAAGATGGCGTAGATTTAAAAAGTGTTGAATGGGTTCACCACTAAGCCTTAATTAAGGCAATGGCAACGGATTGTTTTTAAAAGTTAATTTTCAATCAATTAATAATAGTTGATTGCGAGCTGATTCTTCAGCTCTTCCCAGCGAGGTATGTATCATGGCTTATAGCGACAAAGTTATTGACCATTACGAGAACCCAAGAAATGTAGGTTCTTTTGACAAAAACGATCCGAATGTAGCAACGGGTATGGTAGGCGCACCAGCTTGTGGTGACGTAATGAAATTACAACTTAAAGTGACTGACGAAGGTGTTATTGAAGACGCTAAGTTTAAAACTTACGGTTGTGGTTCAGCTATTGCTTCTAGCTCTTTAGTGACAGAATGGGTTAAGGGTAAAACCTTAGAACAAGCATCTGAAATTAAAAACACTGATATTGCAGAAGAGCTTGCGTTACCACCCGTTAAAATTCACTGCTCTATTTTAGCGGAAGACGCAATTAAAGCCGCTATTGAAGATTATAAAGCAAAGAATTAATTCATTAGCGGGCAATTTAATTGTCCGCTAAAATATCCATCCGAAATTTTCAGGAGAAGTTAAGTTAATGGCTGTCACCATCACTGAAGTCGCTGCCTCGCGAGTTAAAAGTTTTTTAGATAACCGTGGTTCAGGAATTGGCCTTCGTTTAGGTGTTAAAACCTCAGGCTGTTCAGGTATGGCGTACGTGTTGGAGTTTGTTGACGATCTGAATCCTGATGATGAAGTGTTTGAGCAATATAATGTTAAAATCATTGTTGATGCTAAATCACTATCATTTATTGATGGTACTGAACTTGACTTTGCTAAAGAGGGATTAAACGAAGGATTTAAGTTTAATAACCCTAATGTTAAAGATGAGTGTGGCTGCGGAGAAAGTTTTCACGTTTAGCCAACCACTGCATATTAATTATACTGCTACGCCTTCTATAGTCAAAGCGATCAGGTTTTAGGCGAAGCTGTCAAACTTCGAATCCCCTTGAGCATATGCTCTATTATGTGATTGGGGTGAGTAAGTGCAGACAATGAAGCATAAGGCCTGAGCGAGAAGACTAAATCGCTGTTTTATAAGGAAACTAAGTAATGAATTACTTCGAGCTGTTTAACATAGCTGAATCCTTTGCAGTTGATGTCGACGCTATTACACAAACCTATCGCGAATTACAAAAGCAATATCATCCTGACAAGTTTGCTACGGCAAACGATCAAGACAAGTTAGCCGTAGTTCAAAAATCTGCTGAAATAAACGACGCGTATACAACACTTAAGCATCCTGTATCACGAGCTGAGTATTTGTTAAAATTGCGCGGTTTAGATATTCAACACGAAACTCAAACATTACAAGACCCTAGTTTTCTCATGCAACAGATGGAATATCGTGAGCGTTTAGAAGACATAGCGGCTCTCGCGGAGCCTTTCGATGCAGTAGTGGAATTTGAGCAAGAGTTAGAATCTGAGATAGCTGGCTTTCAGCAAAAGCTTACAGGTTATATTGAAAGCAACGAAAATGAAGCTGCTGCCAATACCATACGCAAGCTAAAATTTATGTTCAAGCTTGTGGCTGAACTGGAACGTCTTGAAGACGAACAGTTAGCATTCTAATTTGCATTTTGTAACGCCAAATTGGCCTTAACTTCTATTATTTTTTATGGCATTACTACAAATATCTGAGCCAGGGCAAAGTACGGCACCACATCAACATAAGTGGGCCGTCGGTATTGATCTTGGTACGACTAATTCACTGGTTTCTTCGGTTAGAAGTGGCGAATGTTCGACACTGCCCGATGCTAATGGCCAAGATATCCTACCTTCAGTTGTGCGTTATATTAGTAACGACGAAAAACAGATCGGCGCAATTGCCTTGGCAAATGCCGAGTCTGATCCTGAGAATACGTTAATTTCCATTAAACGGTTTATGGGCCGTGCAGCTGCAGATGTTAAAGCTAAATACGCGGATTTGCCTTATCAGTTTAGTGGTGAAGATGACGGTCTCGTTAGTATTAATACAGCGGCTGGTGTTAAGTCACCGATTGAAGTTTCAGCCGATATTTTAGCTGCATTAAAAACGCGAGCTGAAAATACCTTAGGCGATGAATTGCAAGGTGCGGTTATTACTGTACCGGCTTATTTTGATGATGCACAGCGCCAGTGTACTAAAGATGCCGCTGCGCTTGCCGGATTAAAAGTACTGCGTTTATTAAACGAGCCCACTGCGGCTGCGATTGCTTATGGTCTTGATTCAGGTCAAGAGGGGACAATTGCGGTTTATGACTTAGGTGGCGGCACATTCGACATTTCAATTCTTAAGTTGACTCGAGGTGTGTTTGAAGTATTGGCCACGGGTGGCGATTCAGCTTTAGGTGGCGACGACTTTGACGAAGCCATTGTCGCTTGGTTAAAACAACAATGGCAGCTTACAGGTCAATTATCACCGCGTTTATCTCGAGTATTAAAAGAGCATGCTAAAGCTGCCAAGCAGCAGTTATCATCGGCAGATGTCACTCAAATTAACATTACATTAGATGGTGGCGAGAAAAAGTCGCTTGAACTTAGCTTTAGCCAGTTTAATGAATTGATTACGCCTTTAGTTAATAAAACCTTGGTTGCTTGTCGTCGCTCGTTAAAAGATGCTGGCATTAAACAAGATGATATTGCTGAAGTAGTTATGGTTGGCGGATCTACCCGTGTTCCCTTGGTTCGTGAAAAAGTAGAAAGCTTTTTTAAACAACAACCTTTAACCAGTATTGACCCTGATAAAGTCGTAGCTATAGGCGCTGGTATTCAAGCCGACATTCTTGTTGGTAATAAGCCCGATTCAGATTTGGTTTTATTAGATGTTATACCGTTATCGCTTGGCATAGAGACCATGGGCGGTTTAACTGAAAAAATTATTAGTCGCAATACCACTATCCCAGTCGCTAAAGCTCAAGAGTTCACTACGTTTAAAGACGGCCAAACCGCGATGGCTATTCATGTTGTGCAAGGTGAGCGTGAACTTGTCGCTGATTGTCGCTCATTGGCTCGCTTTGAATTACGGGGTATTCCTGCAATGGCTGCGGGTGCTGCTCATATTCGGGTTACTTTCCAAGTGGATGCGGATGGCTTGTTATCCGTGACGGCGATGGAAAAATCAACCGGTATTCAGTCCAGTATTCAAGTTAAGCCGTCTTATGGCTTATCAGATAATCAAATTGCTCAGATGCTTAAGTCATCTATGGAATACGCAAAAGATGATATCCGTCAGCGCATGTTGGTTGAACAACAAGTTGAAGCGGATCGATTACATGAATCTTTATCTAATGCCTTAGACAAAGATGGCGAAGCCATTTTAAGCCCAGAAAGCCTAAATGAGTTGCGAGATGCGTTAGCTAAATTAATGGATCTACGTCATCACAATGGTACTGAAGAGCAGATCAAACAACAAATTAAGCACGTAGATGCATTAAGCCAAGACTTTGCTGCATTACGTATGGATAAATCAGTTAGTGCTGCCTTGTCAGGGCAGAAAGTAGACGAGGTTTAAAATGCCACAGGTTATCTTTTTACCACATAAAGACCTATGCCCAGACGGCGCTGTGCTGGAAGGCGAATCAGGACAGTCCGTTTTAGATGTAGCGCTTAAAAATGATATTGATATCGAACATGCTTGTGAAAAAGTGTGTGCTTGTACCACTTGTCATGTCATTATTCGCGAAGGGTTTGACTCGTTAGAAGAAAGCGATGAACTTGAAGACGATATGTTAGACAAGGCTTGGGGGTTAGAACCTGAATCGCGTTTAGGTTGTCAGGCAATCATAGCCGATGAAGACTTAGTGGTCGAAATTCCTATGTATACTATCAATATGGTGTCAGAAAACCATTAGTCTTCTCGCTCAGCTTTTATGGTTCATTGTCAGCGCTTACTCTCGACTTTGCTTACATGGATGTAAGTACTTAGGTTTCGTCTGGAACAGGAAACCTGTGGCTCCTGCGTCGTCCTAACACCTAAATCCATTTAGGCGGCCCCAATCACATAATAGAGCATTTGCTCATGGGGTCTCGAAGCTTGCCTGCATGGATGCAGGTAAGGGGCGTTAGCAGGACGCGGTAGCTGCCCCTAAAACCTGATCGCTTTGACTATATATGCTGTGTATTAAGCGTGGTCATCAAATTAATGTGCCACGCTTTTTTCTATACTAGTTGCCATCCACATACATTTTGTTTTGGAATTTTAATTCCTGCTTAGAAACCCCATCATCGACATAGATAGTAAACCTGAGTGTTTCTTCATTACTGTGTTTAACCTGCGCCATATAATAAATTGCATTTCCTTCATCAACTTCGATAAACGTTAGCTCTTTATGATGGCCGATTAAGTTTTTGGCAAAGCCAGTTACAGTGACTTTTTGGCCTTTTTTAGATTGGCTGTCTAAAACACTAATATTGACTAATGCCATATTGTTGCGGCGTTTTAAACCGAGTGCTTTCGCTGTTTGTGGCTGAACAAAAGTGGAAGGAAAAGCAATGTAATGCACATCGTATTTGCCCAATTTTTTCATTTGCTCAGCAAAACTAAAGCCAGAAAAAAACAAACTAAAACAGAGACAGCATTTAATAAAAAATTTCATTTGCGGCATGATAAAACAAGTGTCCGTATGTTGATGATGTTATCTATTGGTTGAAACCACTGAGGTGGTAAGAAAAGCCAAACTAATCGCATTATTCCAGGCGCTTAACAGCATTTCCTGCATCTTTGTCGACAAAGGTTGCAGGTATTAGGCAATGTCGCAGCTGGAAATCAAGTCTGTAGCAGCCCAGCTGCTATTGTTAAAATAAATTTCGACCTACACTGAACAACGTCAACTAATCAAAATTAAAGAGGTATTCGTTCTCTTTTTAATGGTTAAAAACGGCCAAACATATCGATTAATAGCAAACTCACAAATTGTAATCCCAGCAGTACTACCAATACGGAGAGGTCAAAACCACCCATAGGCGGGATTATCTTACGTACAGGGCGCAGTAAAGGTTCAGTTAATTGATATAACACTTGATCAATAGGTGAGTGCCCCTGACTGACCCAACTCATGAGTGCGCGGATCACGATAATCCAAAATACAATATTCAAGCCTTCTTTAATAATCGCCACTAATGTCACTATTAATAGTTCCATTGGGTTAACCATTCCACCACCATTTAAGGTGAAAAGGATAAATATTTTAGCGGCGGCTATTAATACCATTAACACAATTGAGGCTAAATCTAATCCCCATAGCCCTGGAATGATACGGCGTAACGGAATTAGCGGTGGATTGGTGACTTTGACGATGAATTGTGAAAACGGATTATAAAAATCGGCGCGTACCGTTTGCATCCAAAAGCGTAAAATAACGGCCATTAAATACAGACCAAATAGAGATTCGACTAAAAAGTTTGTCGCTTGCATTGGACGAGTCCTAAATTTAATTATTTTTTCTAGTTCAATATTAACTAGTCAAGATTTATAGATTAAAACAATTTTGCCATTTCTTCAGCGCGTTTTATTGCAGCATGCATAGCTTGCTTGGAAATGTCACGCAAGCCTTGATCTTCAAATACCTTAATGGCTTCTGCCGTTGTGCCACCTTTTGAGGTTACTTGCGCACGTAAGTCAGCTAAGCTTACCTCTTGATTATGACAAACCATTTGCGCAGAGCCTAGAGCTACCTGTTGCACAATATTGCGCGCGTCAGTATCAGAAAACCCTAAAGCTTTGGCTTCTTGTTCTAGTGATTCCATAAACAAGAAAAAATAAGCCGGCGCGCTACCGGCAACAGCGATAATTTTATCAATACCGGCTTCATCTTCAACCCAAGCGGTTTGACCAACAGCAGCCATTAAATCGTTAGCAAAGGTTTTATCTTCAACACTGATATTTTGTGGTGCATATAAGCCTGTCATACCTAAACCTAATAACGAAGGGGTATTAGGCATAGTGCGGATAATTTGATGCTCGGCGCCTAACATTTCATTTAAGCGTGCAACCGGCAGTCCAGCCGCAATAGAGATAAAGAGTTTTTTGCTTAAATCAAGCTTGGCTTGGTTGGCGTCTTGCGTGAGTCGCTGAAGCATCTCATTCATGAGTTGCGGTTTCACTGCAAGTACCACAACATCGGCATTAGTCACCGCATTAAGATTATCTTGGGTAATATTAATGTTAAATGCAGTTTGTAAAGCATCCAGTTTGCCTTGGCTCGGATTGGCCGCGGTAATGTTGTTGGCTGGGTAACCTTTTTCAACTAACCCACCAATGATACTTTTGCTCATGTTACCCGCGCCGATAAAGGCAATGTTTTTTATATTCATAATTTATTGGTTCTTTTCACTAATTTTGTTGGGTTGGCTTACTTTCTCTAACACCGAAAATGGCCGTACCAATACGCACCATAGTCGAGCCGTTTGCAATTGCGGTTTTACTGTCTTGGCTCATGCCCATTGACAAGGTATCTATGGTCGAATACTGATTTTTCAATTGTTCAAACAAGCTTTTCATCGCGGCAAAATGTTGATTTTGTTCATTTTCATCTTGTGTATTAACCGGGATCGCCATCAAACCACGTAAACACAGATTGGGTAATTGACTGATGTAGTTAGCGAGTGCTGCAACTTGCTCAGGTAGCACCCCTGATTTACTGTTTTCTGCGGCAACATTCACTTGGATCAAAACATTAAGTTTAGGTTTGTTGCTTGGTCGTTGCTCATTTAAACGTTTGGCGATTTTTTCGCGATCCAAACTTTGCACCCAGTTGAAATGTTCAGCCACAGGCTTAGTTTTATTGGATTGCAATGGCCCTATAAAATGCCAATCTAAGTCAGTTAACTGACTTAATGCCTGAATTTTTTCGATACCTTCTTGTACATAATTTTCGCCAAATAAACGCTGGCCTGCAGCATATGCTTGCTCAATATCAGCGATGGGTTTGGTTTTACTCACAGCAAGCAATTGAATTTCATCTGCTTTTCTTTGCGCATTGCTTGCGTATTTTGTGAGGTTAGTACGTGCGATTTCTAGTCTTTCTGCTATTGTATTCATAAATTTGTTTTAATTATTAGCAACTTGGCGAGAGTTTAAGCAAAAAAGCAAATTTTCGTTTAGAAGCTAAACTTAAATCTGAAATTATACTCATTGTGGAGTGAATTAGCATGGATATTACAGAATTACTGGCCTTTAGCGTAGAACATAAAGCATCTGATTTACATTTATCAGCGGGTGTATCACCCATGATCCGTGTTGATGGTGAAGTACGCAAAATTAACATACCTGCCTTAGATCATAAACAAGTGAATCAGCTTATTTATGACATTATGAATGATAAGCAGCGCAAAGATTACGAAGAAAACTTAGAATCCGATTTCTCGTTTGAAGTTCCTAATCTTGCTCGATTCAGGGTTAATGCTTTTGTACAAAACCGCGGCGCTGGCGCTGTGTTTCGTACCATCCCAAGTGAAGTTTTATCTTTAGAAACCCTTAACGCGCCCGACATTTTCCGTGATTTGGCCGACAAACCTCGCGGTTTGGTATTAGTTACAGGGCCAACGGGTTCGGGTAAGTCAACCACTTTGGCGGCCATGATTAACTATATCAATGAGTCTAAGCATCACCATATTTTAACCATTGAGGACCCAATTGAATTTGTTCATCAAAATAAATTGAGTTTGATTAACCAAAGGGAAGTGCATCGCGATACTAAGTCGTTTAATAACGCATTACGTTCTGCTTTACGTGAAGATCCTGATGTTATCCTAGTGGGTGAGATGCGTGACCTTGAAACTATCCGCTTAGCTATGACAGCTGCCGAAACCGGTCACTTAGTTTTTGGAACCCTGCATACTACGTCAGCGCCGAAAACGGTTGACCGTATCGTTGACGTGTTCCCTGCAGCAGAAAAACCTATGGTCCGTTCAATGCTATCGGAATCCTTGCAAGCGGTTATTTCCCAAACCTTATTGAAAAAGTCGGGTGGTGGCCGAGTTGCCGCTCACGAAATCATGGTGGGTACTCCGGCTATTCGTAACTTGATCCGTGAAGATAAAGTCGCTCAAATGTATTCTGCTATTCAAACGGGTATACAGCAAGGTATGCAGACCATGGATCAATGTTTAATGAACTTGGTTAACTCTGGTCAAGTATCACGCCAGGCCGCGATGCAAAAAGCGGTTAATAAACAAATGTTTGGAGGCATGTAAGCATGTTACTCGCTCCTTATTTAAAAGACATGTGCGATAAAAATGGCTCTGACTTGTTTATCGCTGTTGGCCGTCCAGTTTGCGCCAAAATTAATGGCGAAATGACCCCGTTAGATGAAGAAGTTGTCGTAGAAGAGCATGCTCGAGAGCTAGCACTAGACTCGATGACGGATAAACAAAAGGATGAGTTTTTAACCACTAGTGAGTGTAACTACGCGGTGGCTATTGACGGTGTTGGACGTTTTCGTTGTAGTGCGTTTGTCCAGCGCGAAAAAGTGGGTATGGTTATTCGCCGTATTAATACCGAGATCCCAGATGCGGACAAATTAGGTTTACCTAACGTATTAAAAGAAGTGATCATGTCTAAGCGTGGTTTATTTTTGTACGTGGGTGCGACAGGTACTGGTAAATCAACCGCACTCGCGGCATTAATGGGCTATCGTAATCGTAATTCAAAAGGCCATATTTTAACCATTGAAGACCCGATTGAATTTGTGCACAAGCATGAAAAATGCATTGTTAACCAACGTGAAGTGGGGACAGACACAGAATCATTCGATGCCGCGCTGAAAAGCTCGTTACGTCAGGCGCCAGACGTCATTATGATTGGTGAAATTCGCTCTAAAGAAATTATGGAGTATGCGTTAAGCTTTGCGGAAACAGGGCATTTGTGTGTTGCGACACTGCATGCTAATAACGCCAACCAAGCTATCGATCGTATCATGCACTTAGTACCAAAAGATATGAAAGAAAAGCTGTTGTTTGATTTGTCACTGAATTTACGCGCCATCTGTGCTCAGCAATTAGTGCCAACAAAAGACGGTAACGGTCGGGTTGCGGCAATCGAAATTATGCTCAATTCTCCACTTATCTCAGATATGATCGCCCGTGGTGATATTGGCGCAATTAAAGAGGTGATGGACAAATCAAAAGAGCAGGGGATGCAAACGTTTGATGGCGCCTTATTTGAACTTTACAATCAAGGTAAAATTAACTTTTCAGATGCATTACATCACGCCGATTCGCCGAATGATTTACGCCTTAAAATTAAATTGCGCACTAACGAAACTCGAAGTTCAGGTTTCTTAGATGGTGTTACGGTTGATTTTGATGACGGCCCTAAATAGCAAAGACTTGACGATGTTAACTCGTTAAGAAAATAAGAAAAATGGCGCTTTGGCGCCATTTTTTATGCCACTGCGTTGATTATTTTAGTGTGATTTTAATGTCAGCCATTTTAACATCAGTCTTTTCATGTGATAAAAAGGGAGGAACTATGTCACTTGAAGCCTTACCCATTGCTCAAGTTGGGCAAGCGATTCTAAAACAACCTGCACAGCCGGTGAAAATGTTTGACGATGGGTTAAATCAATTTGTCGAACAATTGCTTACTACCATGCTAAAAGCGAATGGAATAGGTATTGCCGCACCTCAAGTATTTGATCCGCGCGCGATTATGATTATTGCATCTAAAGCCAACCCGCGTTATCCAGATGCGCCTGATATGCAGCCTATCGTTATGATTAACCCTAAGTTGTTAAGTCACAACAATATCACTGACAAACAATACGAAGGCTGTTTGAGTGTACCGGGTGTTCGAGGTTTAGTGCCTCGATACACGGAAATAGAATTTGAATATCAGGACTTAAAAGGGCAGATTCATCGTCAATCATGGCAAGGTTTTTTAGCCAGAATATTTCAGCATGAGCTTGATCATCTTTTAGGTAAAACTTGGTTAGACCGAGTTGAGTCTAATCAGGATATTATTGCAGAGTCTGTGCTTGTCCAGCAGATGGCGAATTCTCACCCTAAAACATCAGAAAATTAGCTAGGATGACAGTTTTCGTTAGGTTGATAGCGGCATCAGTGTTATATTTGCTGCCGATTTTTAAACAAGCATTTAATTGAGGAAAAACACAAATGAAAAAAGTGGGTTTAGTCGGTTGGCGTGGCATGGTAGGTTCAGTATTGATGAACCGCATGGTCGAAGAGAAAGACTTTGATTTAATCGAGCCAGTCTTTTTTACTACGTCACAAACAGGCAAACCAGCACCTAACTTTGGTAAAGATGCTGGCGTTTTACAAGACGCTAAAAATATTGATGAACTAAAGCAAATGGACATCATTATTTCCTGCCAAGGTGGTGACTACACTAAGAGTGTTTTCCCTGCTTTACGCCAATCGGGTTGGAATGGTTACTGGATCGATGCTGCAAGTACCTTGCGTATGGATGATGAAGCGTTAATTATTTTAGATCCAGTAAATAAAAACGTTATTCAAGACGGTTTAACCAAAGGTGTGAAAAACTTTGTTGGTGGTAACTGTACTGTTAGTTTGATGATGATGGCTCTAGGTGGCTTATTTGACAAAGGTCTAATCGACTGGATGACATCTATGACCTATCAAGCAGCATCAGGTGGCGGCGCAAAACACATGCGTGAATTAATTTCAGGCATGGGGTATTTACGTGATTCAGTGGCTGGTGAATTAGCCGATCCTGCCAGTGCTATTTTAGATATTGATCGTAAGATCACCACATCAATGAACAGCGAAGGTTTCCCAACGGATAATTTCCAAGTGCCTTTAGCGGGTAGCTTAATTCCATGGATCGATAGTGATCTGGGTAACGGCCAAAGCCGTGAAGAATGGAAAGGCGGCGCTGAAACCAACAAGATTTTAGGTAACGACGGCATTGTTATCCCAGTTGAAGGTTTATGTGTACGTATTGGTACTATGCGTTGTCACTCACAAGCGTTCACCATTAAGCTTAAGCAAGACGTGCCGATGGACGAAATCAACGATATGTTAGCTAAGCATAATGACTGGGTAAAAGTTGTACCAAATGAAAAAGAAGCAACAATGCAGCAGTTAACGCCAGCAGTGGTTACCGGTACATTAGACGTGCCAGTAGGCCGTTTGCGTAAGCTGGCGATGGGTGGTGAATACCTATCAGCATTCTCAGTTGGCGACCAATTATTATGGGGTGCCGCAGAGCCGCTACGTCGTATGCTACGTATCTTGTTAGAAGACTAAGTCTCGACATAATTTTAAATTGAAAAAGGCCAGCTAAATGCTGGCCTTTTTTTTAGCAAGTAAGCCAGCAAACTTATCTAGCTAAAAAACGTCGTGTAGGCGAGCATTTATGCTTGCAGAGACTGCAAACCTAACTAACCAAAAAGAGCAAGACTACCAAAATCAAGGGCTTGTAAGCCAACTCTCGCCGACCAACCAACTGTATATCTTCACTCATGGTGACCATGCTAAATATGCCATTCCCTGATTACCTACCACAGCAAAATGACATTTAAGCAATTATTCAGAAAAACAACTGGCCAATGTTCATTAACTGGCCGATACAGGCTTGTATCTAATTACGTCGAAAATAAGGGAAAAATCATTTAAAACCCCTTATCTAGCAGTTTAATCCAGATTTATCATGGTTTTGACCAATTTTGACAAGCGGTGGATACATTAAATTTGTTCTCGAATTACAACAATAATGAGTGGGTTTAGTCTGTCGCCACTGATCCTCCCACTCAAATCAAAACAATAATTGGAGTTTAAAAATGGAGTACAGTATTCCGCATGAAATAGGCCAAACGTCGCAGGTAAGAAAACTTAAAGACTGTTTAGCATTAACCTTGGACAATGCGAATTTAAAGGATGCTTCAGTGCAGCTCTTTATTCAGGAAAACCCTTTGGCAGCGGATGCTGAAATTACCGAGTTTCGTGGAGGCGGTATAAAACCCCCACAATCTATTTGTTCTTATCCTATTTTGTATCATCGCAAGCAAATAGGGTTATTAAATCTTACTGAGCCTGCCAATGATAGTAATGCTCAAGTGCCAGTTGAAGTGAGTCGAAAAATTGCTTTATTGATTAAACGTTTTCAAGCCACCTCGTTAACTAAGCAGCATTTAGGGTTGAATATTGGTTTGCTGGGTCAAAGTGATCAAGTGTTAACTATTGAAAGCTTTATTGAAAAAGCGTCTAACACTAGTTGCCCAGTTATTGTCGAAGGCGAGTTCGGTTGCGAAAAATTGGCCGTAGCTAGCGCTATTCATTACAACAGCAATATTAAACACAAACCGTTTTTGGAAATTAATTGTTCAGTTGCCACTTTTTCTGAATTTAGGGATACCTTGCTGAGCGGAATACAAGCCGCATCGAATGGCACTATCTATCTAAGTGATGTTGATCAGCTTAGTTTTTCTCAACAAAACCTACTCGTAGAATTGTTATCTGCTAATTCCAATACCCCTGAATCACATTATGGTATGAAAAACATGCTGCAAAATACACGCTTGATTGCTTCAAGCGCAGAAGAGTTGCATGTCCAAGTGAGCAAAAATCGTTTTTCCAAGCGCTTGTATTCAATACTTAATTTTTTAACCGTATCAATACCACCGTTAAGAGAACGCCGTGCTGACATTCCTGAGATAGTGCGCGATCTAGTCGAAAAATACAAAGTGTATGACGAACAGTGTTTATCTGATGAAGTTGTCAATCGTTTGGTTGAGTTTAATTGGCCGGAAAATATCGTGCAGTTAGAACGAGTCATGGCGCGATTATTGAGTTTAAGTAACACCAACCCTGTGCGTATAGATGAACTAGAAAAATATGCGCCAGAAGTGTTTGAGGCACAATCGTCGGCAAAAAATCAAGCTAGCGTCATGCAGCTTAACTTGGTTAATAATTTACTTGCTGGTGATTTATCATCGTTTAAGTCAGTGCATGTGAAGTTACAAAAAGCGTTAGAGTTTTTAGCTTTGCATTTTAAGGAGTCGATAACATTGGGTTGTTTAGCGAATCATGCTTATGTGAGCGAATCACATTTATCTTATTTATTTAAGCAGTTTTTGAGTCGCAGCTTTAAGCAGATCCTAGCTGAAATGCGTATTGAGCAAGCCAAACGCATATTTAAACAAACACCTCACGCGCGTATTACTGATGTGTCTCTTGAGGTTGGATTTGGTGATTTGAGCCATTTTGAAAAAACCTTTAAACGTTTTACTCAGCTTACCCCTAGGGAATATAAGAAAAAACAAAAGTCGTGATCCTGTGTTTGATTAAATATAGTCAAAGCGATCAGGTTTTAGGGGAAGCCGTCAAGCTTCGAATCCCCATGAGCATATGCTCTATTATGTGATTGGGGTGAGTAAGCGCTGACAATGAACCATAAAGCCTGAGCGAGAAGACTATAGCCAAACTTAATACGGACACTGTTTACCTATTTATATTTTAATAATTATTGAGTTTGAGCGATTTTCTGAACTTAGCATAATGACAGAAGTGCGAGGAATGGCGGCAAGGCCTTATGCCGCTTTACTTCAGTTTTCACCTTTATATAGTCAAAGCGATCAGGTTTTAGGGGAAGCCGTCAAGCTTCGAGACCCCATGAGCATATGCTCTACTATGTGATTGGGGCGAGTAAGCGCTGACAATGAACCATAAGACCTGAGCGAGAAGACTATATTTAACACTAACCTTTAACTCTCATTATTTACTTTCCTTTCTACTTTTATTGGTTAATACGTCATTTACAAAAACGGTTTAATTAACCCCCCAGATTAGAAGCATTTGTTCGTGTTTTAAACCGATAATTTAAACCCACCACTCGTTACTATGAACTCACTGAAAAATGATGAGTAAGCGCTATGAGCAGCTCAAGTCCGGCAGAAACCTGTAATAAGTTAGTTGAGCAATATGCACCAACTATTGCGCGTTCCATGCTGGTTCAAACTGCAGCACAGGCACTAGCCAATGCGTCATTAAATGCGACAGCGGTACAACAGCAGCAAAATTTACTCATTAACACCAATACGGCGATTAGTTCTGCATTGCTCCAAGCGGTCGGTGCGGCTTATGCCAAATAAATTCTGGCCAGCAATTTAGACGACTTTGCAGCCCGAATGTCAGAGCCAAATGTTTTGGCTCTTTTTAACTTAGTTAAAGGAATTGTTATGCCAGTCAATGAGCAAGTGACCGATTCAGTCACTCAGGTTAATACCAGTGTTGTAGGGGAGACACCCGCAATCGGTTTGGGAAACCTACAGGTTTCTACTAGCCAAGCGTTAGGTATTTCAGCACTAAATGCGAGTGAAACAGCCCAGCAAGCGGGCATTGTTTTACAAACAGCAACGGTTCAGGGCGTTAACTCTTTAATGTCGACTTGTACTGCGGTTCTTGGCCGTAGTTCTGAGTCGGTTATTGAGTAGTTAGCGTTCGGAAAATTATACGGCGGAGCCTGATTTTTGGGTGAGTCGTGTTTTTAAACTTAGAAATTAAAAGGAAATCATTATGCCAGTAAATGAACAAGTGACTGATTCAGTTACACAAGTAA
The DNA here is from genome assembly GCF_003063625.1 of Saccharobesus litoralis. Lineage (NCBI taxonomy): Bacteria > Pseudomonadati > Pseudomonadota > Gammaproteobacteria > Alteromonadales > Alteromonadaceae > Saccharobesus > Saccharobesus litoralis. The sequence continues at coordinate 3,902,352 of NZ_CP026604.1, forward strand.
ACACTAAAGTAGTTGGCGAAACGCCTGCAATGGCTATGGGCAACCTATTGATGTCAACTAGCCAAGCATTAGGTACCTCTGCGCACAACGCAACATCTGCTCAACAGCAAGCGCAAATCACCTTACAAGCGTCTACGGTTCAGGGTGTAAATTCACTTATGGCTATTGGTAGCTCGGTAATCGGTCGCGGTGCAGAAGAAATCATCGAAAAAGGCTAATTGTTAGCTGATCCATGCTTGCGTTTTATAACAGCAAGCATGGCTAACCCCAATTAAAGTGATGACAGATCACTTGGATCTAATAAGTTAAAGAGGAAATTAAAATGCCAGTTAATGAGCAAATCACAGATTCAGTAACTCAAGTTAATACCAAAGTTGTAGGCGAAACACCAGCAATGGCAATGGGTAACCTATTAATGTCTACCAGCCAAGCGTTAGGTAACGCTGCACACAATGCCACAGCAGCTCAACAGCAAGCGCAAATTACTATGCAAGCGGCAACAGTGCAGGGTGTTAATTCACTTATGTCAATTGGTAGTTCAGTTATCGGTCGTAGTGCTGAAGGTATTATTGAAAAAGGCTAAGCCAATCTTCAATAGTTGGCGTTTTTCAATGTAGGTCGGGCTTTAGGCTGATAAAACCGCGTGTTTTATTGGCTTGAAGAACGAGCCTACAGGGATTTGTTTCCAAGTACCTAAAAATAGCTAACGTTGTAGTTGTAAGAGGATAAGTTATGCCAGTCAATGAACAAATTACGGACTCTGTTACGCAAACCAATACAAAAGTGATAGCAGAAACACCGGCAATGGCCATGGGCAATTTACTCATGGCTACCAGTCATGCGTTGAGCATAGCTGCTCACAACGCAACGGCGGCACAACAGCAAGGGCAAATAGCCATGCAAGCGGCAACAGTGCAAGGTGTTAACTCACTTATGGCTGTTGGTGCAGCAGTATGTGGGCGAAGTGCTTCAAGTATTATTAAGTAACAAGATGATTAGGAAAATGTTATGCCAGTAAATGAACAAGTAACGGATTCAGTTACGCAAGTTAATACAAAAGTAGTAGGTGAAACGCCAGCCATGGCAATGGGCAACCTATTAATGTCAACAAGCCAAGCTTTGGGTAATGCGGCTCACAATGCGACGGCGGCTCAACAGCAAGCGCAAATCACCATGCAAGCTGCTACGGTACAAGGTGTTAATTCACTCATGTCAATTGGTAGCTCTGTTATTGGTCGTAGTGCTGAAGGCATTATTGAGAAAGACGCCTAAGTTTTTCAACCTTCGGTGAGGGTAGTGGTTGGCTAGGCCAGTGACTACCCCAACTGTTAGCTATTTTTGAGAGATTTATCATGAGTAATGCAGATCATTCTTCAGATTCAGCGGTTAATAGTGCTCAACAGTCCATTGCCCAATCGACGGCGTTAGCACTGGCTGATGCAACTGATAACTTACGCAATTTAAACACGCTAAGTACAACGGCGATAGGTGTTGCGTTGTCACAGTTTATTGAAACAGGTGACACTAAATTTTGTGATGTTATTCAAGAAGCACAAATGGTGGTTACCCGAGGTGCCGAAAACTTCAGTGTGGTTGGTGAGAAGGCGACCTCAGTATTACATGAGACAACTGAATAGGTACTAATTGATGGGTATTTAGGGTGAAAATGTCTGTATTTATAGTGGTTTTCACCGATTTTTAAAACGGTTGAAAATTTAGACTAATTAGCCAATCCCCGTGTAACTAAAGGTATCAAACGGAGCAGCACGATGAGTAATGACGAAAGTAACTCAACAAGTCAAGAGCGCACAATAACAACGGCTGGTAATGTCCCTTTTTCTCCTCAATCAACAGGGTTAGTCGAAACCACATTTGCTGAAACATTAGGCTTATCTATGCATAACGCGATAGTTAATCAACAAAGTTCACAAATGACGACGGCTGCTTCTGTCACGAATGCTTGCGCTCGGTTACTGCAAGCCCAGGTGCCGATCCAAGAGGTTAAAAAAGACCAAGGTAAAGTGATTGATGCCGAGCCTGTCGTGGCTGATCCTGCCGACAAGCCAGAAGAAAAACCAAAACGTAAATTTAACCCATTTGCGTTTATGAAAAAGAAAAAACAGCCGGATGACGCTGAGGCTGAAGTGTCTGCTGCGCAAGATAACTAAGTGGGGGCTGCTGTGTCTATTGAACAAACATTGCTGGAAAACCATGACCGCTATATGCAGTCGATTGAAGAGTTTACTAAGCAACAACAAGCCCAAGTTGAAAGTATCATTAGTGAAAATCAACAAAACTTGAAAGATGTAAAACCGTTTGAGCAAGCACAAGAAACGGATGAAAAAACGGCAGAACTTATGAAAAAAGTCAATCAAGAACTCGATAAGGCTGTTGAAAAAATTAACCAACAAATGAGTGAACTCACTCAACAGTCATGATCTTTGAATTAATATAGGACGTTACCATGTCAAAAACTGTAAATGAAAAAATTACTGATTCAGTTACCCAAGTTAACACTAAAGTCATTGGCGACGCACCGGCTATGGCTATGGGCAATTTATACTCCATGATGGGCTTAGCGATCTCTAACGCTGCATTAAATGCCACCAGTGGCCAGCAGCAGGCAGGTATCACCATGCAATCGGCAACGGTGCAAGGGGTTAATGCGTTAGGTGCCATAGGCAGTGCTGTATTAGGCCGAGCGGCTGAAGGCGTTGTTGAAAAAGACAGCTAATCAGATAACTGCACGCCATGAGCAACGAGCAAGACAATCAAAGTGTCTCGGAAGTGATTAATCAGCTTGCCGAGGCTAGTTTGGCCGATACTGTGGGTTTGATGATGCAAAATGCCGTGACTATTCAACAAGGTATGCAAGCTATCGCCAATACTGCAGCCTCTTCATCTTGTGCGCTTATACTAAAACAGGGTGGCGGTTAGTTCATCAGAGCTGATCGGCTAACGGGTTGATTTTTATCTCATGGCTGATAATTCTGCACCGATTAAAGCGCAGCAGGCGGTTGCTCAATCAACCGCAATTGCGGTACAGGATGCCACCGATAACCTCCGAAATATTAATACCATTGCGACAACGGCAATTGGTGTTGCGCTATCTCAGCTATTGGCCACTGGCGATCAAAAGTACGTAAAAGTATTGGAAGAAGCGCAAAAAGTCATGGTCAATGGCGCAGAAAACTATGCATCGGTAGGCGAAAAAGCTGCCAAAATTCTTAAAGACTTTAAGCCTTAAACATTTTTAAAAGCCCGAAAAAAAACCTTAAAAAAACGTAACTTAATCCGCGTTTCCTTGGCTATCCACCTGCATTATGTCTGGGCTAACTCATTAAAACTATATTTTAATATGACGAAGGAAGCTCTATGTCTATCGAATTAACTTCAGAACAATTGGCTGAAATTATGCCAAAAGCAAAATCAGAAAATATTGATTTTTACCTGCCGGCTATTAATAGCCAACTTAGCAACTTTGCAATTGATACCCCATTACGTGTTGCCCATTACATAGCACAAATTGCTCATGAGAGTGGCTCGTTTCGCTACAAAGTTGAAAACTTAAATTACAGCGCTAATGCTTTACGCGCCGTGTTTAGCAAATACTTCCCAGACGATGATTCGGCTGACGCGCATGCTCGGCAACCTGAAAAAATTGCCAACGTCGTTTACGCCAATCGCATGGGCAATGGTGATACAGCAAGCGGCGAAGGCTGGCAATATCGTGGTCGAGGATTAATTCAATTAACCGGTAAAGAAAACTATGAAAAGTGCGGTTTAAGCTTAGGACTGGATTTAATAGCCCAGCCAGAGTTGCTAGAAGATGACCCTGATGCCGCCGTTGGTGCTGCATGTTGGTATTGGGACTCCCGGCAATTAAACGAGTACGCCGATGAGGATGATATTAAAGCGATTACTCGTCGTATTAATGGTGGTTATAACGGCTTAGACGATCGTCAAGCCTACCTAGAACGTGCCAAGCAAGTATTGAATATTAATTAATTACGAATGACCTAAGGAACAAACCCCATGTCTAATATTGATTTTGATAAAAAAGCCTTTGTCGAAAAACTACCAGTTAATGCCTACGCGATTGATGTGCAATCGTCATGGAACTTTATCAACGAATACCAAAATAAACTAACGCAAGCTAACCATCAAAAGCGCATTGATCAAAGCATAAAAGGCTCGGCGTTAAGTGACTGGTGGCATGCTGCATACGAGCTAATGGCTGGGCGGCATGTGGTGATTAGTGACGTGAATTACTCAGGTGACACTGAGCGTGAAGAGTTTATTGAGATCACTAACAAAGGGCCTGAAATAGTCGACTTGACTGGCTGGCGTATTAACGCGGGCGACAAAGGTCAAGACATGCAATTTCCATCCGATACTTGGTTAAAACCTAATCATAGCTTAAGGGTATATACATTTGCCAATGATGATGAAATGAGCTTTGAACGCAAACAGCCTATTTGGAATAACAAAGGGGATAAAGCTTGGCTATTTAATCAATTAGGTGAAGTGATTTGTAGCTATGTGTATGGTGAAGCCGCCCTAAGCCACGTTGCTATCACTCAAATTTGTTTCGACGGTAAAGTGAAGCATACCGAAGCTGACGAATATATAGAAATAGCAAATTTGGACTTTAGCTTTGTTGATTTGTCCGGCTGGAATGTCAATGCCGGTATTGGTCAAGATTTTATCTTCCCACAAGGTAGTCAATTAGCACCTAATGCAAAAATTCGTGTTTATACCAATCTTGTTGATGAAGCGACAGGAGGTTATTCGTTCGCAAGCCCTCGTGCTATATGGAACAACAAAGGTGACACTGGAACGTTGACAAATTACGACGGCAAAGTGGCTTCTACCTTTACGTATGGCTAATGCCAATAGCACGATTCTTTTCTTCAACTGCCGAAGCCAGAACTAAACTGGCTTCGCTTTTTCGTGAAAATCTCTACCTACACGTTCGCATTAAAGGGCAACTCAACCACATGAGAAATCGAAACGAAATCAAGACAATCCAAGCGTCACCAGAAATCTGTCAGGTGGTTGCCGATGGTCAGCGTTTAATTACTTATATTGCTCGTAATGGTAATAAACAGCTCGATCCAATCGTTACGCAAAACGTCATTGATGCCAAATATAAAATTGTTAATGACGAATGGACGATGGAAGATGAACAAGCCTTTTTGATTAACTACGACAAGCTAGCTAAAGCGGTTTATCCGGTAACGGTGGAAAGTATTTACGCCGTTATCCCAGCTGACAATCGTAAAAATAGGCCTTTAACTAAAGCTGAACGTGCCGTGGCCTGGTATCGGCGCTATACCATGGTGGCTTTGTTTTTTTTGCTATTAATTCAGGTATTCTTTTTATTTGGCGAAGGGCTTAATACTAACCTGACTCGTTTTTTCTCTGAACGACAAACGCTATTGGAACAATCCAGAACCCAACCGGAAAACGATAAGCTACTAGAAGAAATTAAGCTTCTTGATCAAAAAATTGATGCCAACTACAACCTTTTACTTATGTGGAATCGAGTGTGGTCGTTTGGTGGCACACTAAGTGTCGATGTGCCCAAATACAGTCAAAAGAAGTTTGAAATAGAAGAAAAAGCCTTGCAACGAAAACTTGAGCAAAGCCATTTGGCGCTTGATCCGCGAGAGTTCGATCATTTTGAGTTAGCCCATAGCTTGTACGAAGCGCGATTGATTTTTTTTGGTAACTTGTTATCAGCGGAAGCCGTGTTGAAAGTGCTACAGGTTTATATTTTGCCGTTATTGTACGGGTTATTAGGCGCGTTTATTTTTGTGTTACGTAGTTTGTTAAAAGAAGTGCGCGACATTACCTATACTTACGACTGCGAAATCCGTTATCGCTTGCGGCTCACCTTAGGCGCGTTAGGTGGGATGATTATAGGTTGGTTTTTAAAGCCTGAAGAAATTCATATGGCGGATTCAGTTTCTTCAATGGCGTTGGCATTTTTAATGGGCTACAACGTCGATATTTTGTTCTCAATTATGGACAAGCTAGTCAACAATATTAAGCAAGCCGTCGAAAAGCCTGAAGCAAATTCTGATAAAACTAAGCCAGAGCCTGCGCCGTCAACAGCTTCAGCTAAAACTTAAATAATTAACCAGCATTTAACAGAGTTTATGCGGCGTTTTCGTTAATCACATTGCTTAAACTGAGTTCATTGAATAACGCAAAAAGCGTGCATGGTTTGTTATACACCATACACGTCTTATCGAAAAAATGAGATAACGATGCTTTTAACACGACGCCTAGCAAAATATAAAAACCGGTTATTGGTAGCCTGTTTTGTCTTGATCTTGTCAAGCTGCGCAATCCATTTAGTTTCCGATTTTGATAAACAGTCTTTACAACAAATGCAAGCCGTTGCCAGCCAGGTGGAACAGCACTTTATAAGCCTGCAATACGTAGAAAAATCGCAGCGGCTATTTGAGCAATCAAAAGACAATTACATCGCGATTGAAGTGGCGCTACAAGCGTTAAAGGTACGCCAAGCCATGCGGCCGTTAAATGAGCAAACCTTAAAGCAGGTCGATATTGCGTTAGATTTATGGAGCAAAGATATTGCCAGCCATAAAAAGCAAAACACAGTGTCAGATTTTATTTTGCAGCGGCACCGCCAGCAATATCAGCGTTTATTTTTGGCGATGATCAAAGGCGAAGAAGCCAAAAAGGTAAATTAGTATTTTTACTGGAAACAGAATTAGTACCTTAATTCACAAGTTTTGAACGGTTTGATTGATAAACATTAGCTAAATTGTAGGGTCGATTTTACATCGACAAACCTTGTTTTAGCAGCCGCTTCGACCAACAAAAGATCCACTTGAAAAATCAATTAAGGAAATAAACATGGCGTTAGATGTAGATGAAGTATTGAATGGTTTTGTTAAGGGTTTGGCAATGTCGCTACCAACAGAAGGTGCAAGTATTAGCCAAGACCTTTTGGCTGTGATCAATAATAAAAGTGATATGGCTGATTTAGTCAGAGCAGTGAAAGAGGGCGATATTAGCCAACAAGAGTTTGCTGATGAGATTGAACGTGAAAAAGCGGTACTCGAAGCGGAGATCATTCAGTTAGAAATTGCAGCTAAGGCAACCATTCAGCATGCGGTTAACCAAGCGATAAGTTCCCTAACAAGCTCAATAAAAGTCGCACTGTAAATGGCTAAGGTTGTTAAAAAGCGTCGTTATCGGCGCGTATTATTACGACCTATTTTTGTTCGTTATCGACTAAAGTGTAGTGGAGAACAAAAACAGGCGACACCAAGTGATAGTGATATCAAGGTTAAACCTGCACAAGTAGACACTACTCAAGCAGAAATCGCTCAGGCAAAAATCACTCAGGCAGAAAAGCGCCAGGTTAAAAACGCAATGACTGAGCGCAACTTGCCTAGTCAAATATCAACGGTCACCGACTCACTTGAACAGTCTCAATTAGGTCAAGCGCCGTTAGCTCATTTTGAGCAAGGACAAAATCCTTATGCGTACATGCTACAGCAGTTACCAGGGATTTTAACTGCGATCCCAAATCTAGTTAAAACGATAAACGCCGAGCCAAAAACAAAAGTTGATAGTGAAACAAATGTCGATAATGGAACAAATATTGAACGTGAAACAAATGTCGAGAGTGAAACTCAGACTGCAGCAAAGCTAACCGATAGCAATCAATATCCAGTGGCTGATATAGCATCAAATAGCAGTCAAGAAAAAGACCAACAGCGTTTAGCTGACCAAGCACAAGCTGCGCAAAATGCGTTTAGTGATAGCATGCTAGCTCTATTACAACGTGAGCAATCGCAGGTTGGTAATCCATCTAAACGAGCGAAACCTAGCAGGGACGAAGCTCAAGCTGACTCTCATGCAGTTGAAGCAACGCCAACGCGTAAACCAAGTGTAGTGCGTGACAGGTGGCAAAACTTATCAATTAAACAAAACTATTTTCAATCAGAATCTCATTATTGGCGTTTGCTGTTTGCACAGCATAGAGAACAATCCCAGCACAGATACGAACAGGGCCGAGTGAGCAAGCATCAGGCATTATTAACTCGGCGTGATTTACATGTCCGCTTTGGCGGTGACTGCCCCTCGTTGTTGACTGAATCTGATCTATTAACTGATAACCTAACGCAAGAACGGGCGGAAAGTTGCGTAGATGGCATTAGCTGCTCGGCAGTGGAGGGCGCAAAAAAACAATTAGCACTTTGTCGCCTGACATGCGAGCAAGCTATCTCGTTATTACCTGAAGGCAAACCCATTATTGAACTTTGCCAAACGAAAGACATTGGTTTAGTTCATTTAGCGGTTATGTTTGCTAAACCATGCCAATTAAAACAGGCGTTATATAAAATGCCTGTATCTGTGCTGGTTAAGTTAGCTAATAACGAATCAATGCCATGTGGCAATATTGAGTTTAATCAAGTGATTCAGTACTTAGTGGCTAACGCATTTTTAATTGTTCCTAACTGGCCTGAATTATTATTAAACAGTGGGTTAGATGCAGTTAGCCCCAACTATCAACAAAGGTTTAATACACCCCGTTTAGCATTAAGGCTATTGCATAAATATATTACCCAAGCGACGCCAGGTAACAAAACGGTTCTTTATCAATTGTGTTATGGACGGATTAAATATTGCTTTATACAGCACAATGATCATGTGCAAATTTGCTGGCCGGATGGCTTAATTCTACGGGTAAACTGCCAAGGGTTTGTGCAGTGTTTACAGCTATTAATTCAATATTCAATTCGGTTAAGTAAACCTATTCGCTGTCAATTAAACCGCTATGCATTACCGAGTGTCAGCCAAGATAGCCAAAAGTATACACTTGAACAACTAGCCGCAACATTAGCTGCAATCCAGCAAAAAACGCCGAACTCGTTTATGCAATTCATAAGTTCAACTGCAATCAGCGTTGAGTCAACCGAGTTATAAATAGTACGACTCATTACACTGTAAACACATTGTGAAATCTCATTCCACTACGAATAATTTAATGAAATGGAGTCTAAAATGAGAAAGTTATTGTTTCGATCTTGCGTAGCGAGCGATGGTCGTCGCTTTGCATTTCTAACCGATCAACCTGAAGTCGAAGAAGCGTTTGATAATGGCTATAAGGTGGCTTACAAAGATCGTGATAGCAGCTCTACCCCAGAGTTGTTAGCCCATTGGAAGTCGGGCTTTACTGTTATGTCAGACGAATTTGTTTTGTTGCCAGAATCGGAACAAGTGCCAGAAGGCGTTAGCAAGGCGTTTGATATAATGATGTCGAGTTTAATAAAAGGCATAGACGTTATGTTTTGTGATTACAACTTAGGGATTGAAGGCGATTTACCTATGTGTAATCAAATGATGGAACAGCATAAGTCGACGGATTTTGTCTTATTCTCTTGCGCCGATATAGTGGGCAAAGACCCAGCCGTTCAGCCTTATATGGTGTCGTATGCGGCTCCGCGGTATGCACAAGGCAGTAAAATTTCACAACAGCATCGCATTTACTGTAAGACGGATCCGTTTGCTTTTACTCAAGCCATTAATGCCATTGTAGTGCAGCGCCAAAAGGACAATTTAATGGGCGGGCATATTAGAACGGATCTTGAGCCTTATGTGTTAGAGGCACCGGTGACAGAAAATGTTGCCAAGCTTGCTATTAGTCAGTTCGTTGAATCGATTAAAAACTTGGCTGCCACTAAAGCGCTAGCAGCACCGGCGACTTAGTACATCGACACAAAAATTCTGACAGGTAGGGCCGAATTTATTTCGGCTAGCACAAGGTTTGTCGCTGTAAAATTGCCCCTACAATTTAGCAAATGGTTATCAATTCAACCATTTAAAACATTTGATTTTAGATTCTGGTAACAATAAGTAGCAATCAAATTGCGAATGACACTGGTGATAGAGGCTGGCACATGGGGCGAGTAAGTAGTGGATAATTTATTTTATTATTATGCAACATACCTAGCGGCGCGATTTGCGGGTATGCCGTCAGCTTCTGCGCAACTATTAGCGTATAACTGTCGTTCTATGGCTGATTTTATCGAGGGAAATGCGTGTCGAACCCCTTGGCTTACGCAAAAAGGGCCATTCCAGCCAATATTAGTCAGTGATAAACCATTAACGCAATGTAATCGAGAAAAGGTAAACCTAGGCCGTTTAAACAGTCAGTTAGCTTTTGTTAATTTACCGGCGTTAATTGACAAGTCAGTTACACGGCAACAGTTTGATTGTAATGATCAGGTGTTTGTTGAGCCGCGCGTAAAGTCACAGTACCAGTCTCAGAGCCAATCTTTTAAGCATCATAAGAATTTTGATCTTAACTCTAGTATTAGCTCTAATCAGAATCCGAGTAAGAATAAGAGCCGTCAACATACAGTAAACCCACTTCAATCAAGCGCTAATTTAAATCGCTACTTTCAGTCTCCAAACAAGCAGTCGCCAAACACACAGCAATCAAACAAACAGCAATCAAACTCGCAGCAGCTAAGCGCGCAAGTTCGCAAGACGACCAGTTGCCACTATAACCCTTTAACCGATGTTGATTGGCGGATAGGAGGAGGGCAATTTACTTCAGCCTTTAGTCAGAGGTTGGCGGCACGGCATAGTTATCACACTAATGAAGAAAGCAATATTGAAACTCAATTGGATGCTAATTCTGCGAATACTCATTCTGAAATAGATTCAGATTTAGGCTCAGAAATAGTTCCAGATCCTATTGCCGAAATAAATTGCGTAGCGAATAGTACTTTTGCCGTTGAGATGGTTAATTCCAAATTACGTCAACTGGTTGGTGGTTTGTCAAATGATAAGCAAGGTTTGGCAACCTTGGGTTGTACGTTATTTGTTTATCAAAATACGTGGCGTTTTTCGACACAAAGTACTAACGGAGCCATTAACGAGCATGATAGTCAGAACACTGGCGGCAGTTTTGCTCATTGGCTTGATTGTTTTTACTGGACTTATCGGACAATCAAATGCCATCTGAATCAACGAACGTTGAATTATCAACTGATCCATTGTTATCCCGCCGCAGGAACAGCCAAACAGACCATAGATAATTTGTTATTTCGGCTTTATTCAATGCAAGGAAGTTTGTTAATTAAAGAAGCTGAATGGCTTAATGCGATCCCCGTTTTATTAAAATTAGCATCTAGCCCAATCGACGAAGTTTTCACGCAATGGCAGATCGGTTTACGCTATCGGCCAAATTATTTGCTAGAGCAAGCTTTAATCCAGTGCAAGGTACACACTTCAAGTGATTGCGTGGATGATCAACTTTTTAAAGATAGTTTATTTTACAAGCTTAACTTTGCCGCCCAGCAGCACAGTGTTTGGTTACAACAAAGGTTAAATCTGTATGGTTACCCCAGCATTTGTACAGAGCAAGCACTTAACCTTGGTTACTGATATTTCTTTCCAACAATTTTAAATATCCCTATTTGTTTTTGAAGCCTTGCAAGCATTAATGCTCGCCAACAATAGCTAGGATGACAGGCGTAGGCGAAACTTGGGCTTATAAGCCCTTGCTTTAGCTATAGTCAAAGCGATCAGGTTTTTAGGGGCAGGTTTCTAGTTCCAGACGAAACCAAAGTACCTACATCCATGTAGGCAAAGCTGTCAAAGCTACCGCGTCCTGCTCTCGCCCCTTACCTGCATCCATGCAGGCAAGCTTCGAGACCTCATGAGCATATGCTCTACTATGTGATTGGGGCCGCCTAAATGGATTTAGGTGTTAGAACGACGCAGGAGCCAAAGTCGAGAGTAAGCGCTGACAATGAACCATTAGACCTGAGCGAGAAGACTATATACATGGTTTGTCTGGATTCATAATTCAAGCTTGCAAGCAGAGTGACTTCATCATAACCACCAAGTTTTATCGTTATTTTGTCCGTAAACTGTTAATCAGTTTAAATAGTGAAGGTGATAATTAACATGGCAGAACAAGAATTTAGAAATGAATGGGCTAGACCTATCTGGGTGGATATAGAAGGTAAAGTTGAGAGTGAAATGCGTCATGATACAGAATGGCTTAGTGCTAAGTTTCGTGACAGTAAAAAAACCTTTCGGGAAGCTGGCGGTAAAAAAATAGGGCGTTCGGTTGCCTCATTTGCCGCTTCACATATACCGGTAATCGGGCCGTTAATGGGTAAAGCCATTAGCTTTATTCCCGCAGATGAAATCAATGACGGTCGACAATTGCAAATGGCCTCGTATTACTCTGTACGAGCACAACAACACGTTGAGCAATATCTTGCTAATAGCAACCCAGAACCGAATGTCGGCAAGTCGTTTCGAGCCATGACAGACAAGGATAAATTGGAAGAATACAAAAATATTCTTGTTAACGTTATGCGTTGTACCGTGGAGTTGGCTGGCGCTAAAGCCAAAATTGAGGCGTTAGAGCAAGCTTCGCAAGACAGTTTTAAAAACCTTATCCATATGATGGAGCAAGATTGTAGTGAGGACATGCGTAAATTAGTGCCTGTGATCGAAATTGAAATGCAAGATCTTAGTAAACGTTAATCAAGCACTAGGTAAATTCTGTTTATGCCAGAGGTTGAAAGTGTATATGCACGAATGCCTATCGTTGACGTAGTTACGCAGCAATCCATTGGTTTTGAGGTTTTACTGCGTCAGTTTCGTGGTATTGGTTTGGCTGTGTTTAATCAACATCCAACTTTATTTAAAGAGCTCGCGCAACCTTTGTTTGAGCACATATTAGCGCTAGATAAGGCCGGTAAATTTAGGCAAAGTCAGCAAAAGCTATTTGTTAATTTAACGTTGGAACAACTGTTATCAGATGGTTTGCTAAGTTGTTTTGAAGATTTGTTTTTTGCTGTTGATAAACCCAATAATATTATTTTTGAGCTAACCGAACATGAGCTTAATTATGATAGGCAGCGAATGAAAGAACGCATGCTAATTTGCCGGCAATTGGGCTTTAGTTTTGCCATAGACGATTTTGGTGCCAAAGCGTCGAATTTTCGCCGTGTGTTTGAGCTAAACCCAGATATCGTTAAACTGGATCGTTCAGTATTTAATGCTACAAACTCAGATAAAAACGATTTAAGTGCGCTTAGTCATTTAATCGACTTATGCCATAAAGAAGGCAAAAAAGTGGTCTTGGAAGGGGTTGAAACACATACGCAGTTGCAGCAAGCTAAGCAATGTAAAGTCGACTTTGTGCAAGGGTTTTATTTTGGTCTACCTGAGAATATCCTGTAATGGTTTTGGGCTTGAGTTTAGTTAAAACAAAATAAAAATTAGCCGCTTGGTTCCTATAAACAGGCAATTAAACCCTAGTAGTGTTTCCGAAAGAAATGATCAGTTGAATCACTTACATAATTTACTATCACTCGTGATGTTTTTAATCATATTTAGATAAAATAAACAACTTCAGGCTGAGCTTGTCGAAGTCTTATTACTTTCTAATTTACCGACACTTCGACTGCTTCGCGCTCAGTGTGAAATTGATCACCAATGTTTTCAACTAATCAAAATTAAATTGAAACTGTACTAGGTTTCCCCAAGTTGTCACTCGCCTTGCTAATTAGATTAGTCATTTATCTAAATTGGACATTTTTGGACATTTGATTATGAACGCTCATCAATTTTTAGCTCGATTACAACAAGGTTACGACTTCAACACAACCCATCGAATTTTTTCACAAAGTGGTTTTAGTAGCTGTTGGAAACAATGGTTAACTTTGGAACTCGCTAGTGTATTAGCCAGTGATAGCAATATAGAGCAGTTGGAAACCGATGTGTTTTACCCTGCACCTAACGAGCGGCAACAAGCCTTGGAACAAGCGCAGGAAAAATCACAGACAAAAACGCAAAAAAAGCCACAAATAAGTGACAAAAAAAGCCCTGAAGCTAACGAAAAAAACAACGAAAAAGCTATCGATAAAACCTTTGTCGAAACGGGTTTTCTAAGAGTACAAAATGGCGGTGATGTGAGTGTGACAACGCGCAAAACATCAGCTTCGCGCTGTGACTTTGCATTTAAACAAAAAGAGCAATCCTATTTTTTTGAGTTGCGCTGTAGTCATACCGATACATACACAAAACAAAAAGACTTGAATAAATGCTTAGCTGATATTGAACGCATTAATGCGCTAAAAGCCGCAAATCCAGAGTTGGAAATCGCCTGTCTATTTGCCATTTACGGGGTATTAACACCACAAGATACCAAAGCGTTATCCTTATTAGATAACAATCAGTTTTGCAGTTACGCATTAGATCCAAACTTGACCGGCAGTAGCAGTATTTCAAGGCTTGCTCATGTTAAGCACAGTGGCAAGCCGAGGTTAATTTTAGGTATGTATTCAGCTTGATCAAAAACGCAATGTTTATAAATTGACAATGTGTACCATGCTGGCTTGTTTTTCTTGCTGGTCGTCTTCGTCAATATATTTTGGCGTATTCGGCACGTCAGGCTTATCAAACGCAGTATCGCCATCGGCAAACGGCATGCTTTGAGAACGTAAGTTTTTAAAGTCATAAAGATTTGTGTCTGCCATGTGTGATGGCACTATGTCTTGCATGGCCTTGTACATGGTTTCGATACGCCCAGGGAATTGTTTATCCCAACCTTGTAACATTTGCTTGATGGCTTGACGTTGCAAGTTTTCTTGCGAGCCACACAGGTTGCAAGGAATAATAGGGTATTCACGCGCGACTGCGTATTTGGCTATATCTTTTTCACGGCAATAAGCCAGAGGTCTTATTACAATGTGCTCGCCATTGTCCGTGACTAATTTAGGCGGCATGCTTTTCATTTTGCCGCCATAAAACATGTTTAAAAACAAGGTTTCAATTATGTCGTCTCTATGATGGCCTAATGCTATTTTGGTTGCACCTAACTCTTTGGCAGTGCGGTATAAAATACCACGGCGCAGGCGAGAGCAGAGCGAGCAAGTAGTTTTACCCTCTGGGATCTTCTCTTTAACTATGCTGTAGGTATCTTCATTAACAATTTGGTAATTAACACCAATAGAGGTGAGATACTCAGGCAAAACATGTTCCGGAAACCCAGGTTGCTTTTGATCAAGGTTTACCGCGATTATCTCAAAGTTGATAGGCGCACGTTTTTGCAGGAAAGTCAGTATATCAAGCAAGGTGTAACTATCTTTACCACCTGATAAGCAAACCATAATTTTGTCGCCATCTTCAATCATATTAAAGTCGGCAATTGCCTTTCCGGTTTCACGTCTTAAACGTTTTTCTAGCTTATTTAGGTTGTATTGCTGTTTGCCTGAATTGTCTTGCATGTTTTACCCCACAAAATTGAGGCGCGGATTATACCTAAACACGAATCCTGTGCCTAGTTACTCATATTAGGTAATGTCATTAAACCGACTTGATACCGTCATTTTGGAAAAGGAGACTAGCGGTTTGTATCGCAGAAATACTATCTTTTTAGCCATTTGACTAAAAAATAAGCTTTTAAATCATTTTGTTAGGGTTTTTAGTTGCCAAATCAGCAACACCGACTAAAGTGGAAAGTATGGAAACCAAAAATCCTTGTTGGCAATAACTAACTAATTACGGTGAACGGAAATTTATGTCTACAGAAAACGCCTTACTGACTATACTAGCCGAAAAAATCAAAAACGATTCTTTGGTGCTACCCACCCTTCCTGAAATTGCTGTACGAGTTCGTGAAGCGGCAGATGATCCAGATGTTAATCTAGCTAAAATGGCAGATGTTATTGCCCAAGACCCAGCATTGTCGGCGCGTATGCTGAAAATTGCTAATAGTGCTTATATTGGCCGCTCAATTAAAGTTGAAACCCTTAATCAAGCTGTTACTCGCATTGGCTTGCGCCAAATTAAAAATATTGCGACAGCGTTGGCCATGGAACAATTGTTTGTTTCGAAAAATGACTTAGTAAAAGCCATGCTAGATAAAGTGTGGAAATTGTCGATTGAAGTGGCCGCGGTTGCCATGGCAACCATGTCGAACTACTTAAAAACCAATAAGCACACGTCGTTGAATATCGATACAATAACGCTAGCAACTTTAGTTCATAACATTGGGGTTTTACCGATTTTAACCGAGGCTGAACGCCACGAAGAAGTATTTGCTAAACCGGACTTTTTAGAAGGAGCCATCGCCCGTCTTGCAGGTCGTATTGGTGGCAATATTATGCGGGCATGGGAATTTAGTGATGACTTTGTCATGATAGCTGAGCGTTGGAACGATTTTCGTGTCGATCCTGAAAACGTGGCTTACTTGGACTTTGTACGAGTTGCCGCCGTTTATTGTGATGTGCTACCAATTGATGAAGACAAAGAAGACTTCTACGACAAGTATATCGAAAAAGGCGTATTACCTGACGAAGATTACCTTGAAAGTGAAGAGTTTTTAGAGGCCTATAACCAAGCCAAGTCTGTGTTTATGTAAAACCACATATTTTAATAACTTTGAAAAAGGCGCTTACAGCGCCTTTTTTGTGCCTTTTTTATATTAAATAAACGCGAGCAAAGATTAATACATATCAAATTGAGTTTATTTTCATATCTATCTTTAAAAATTCACAATTGAGCCCATATCAGTTTTCAGGCAATATCCTCGTTAATAATATGTAACGTTTTCTTGACAGCAAAACGGCTGTTTAACATTCCAAAGGAAAATAAATGAAACCGAGTATCAAACCGGCTAACCCTAATTTTTCATCTGGTCCTTGTACAAAACGTCCAGGATACGATTTAGCTGCGTTAAGCACTGAAAGTTTAGGTCGTTCGCACCGCAGTGCTATAGGTAAAGACAAGCTTAAGTTAGCTATTGACGAAACGGCTCGTCTGTTAAAACTACCTGAAGGTTATAAAGTAGGTATTGTGCCGGGTTCTGATACTGGCGCTATGGAAATGGCAATGTGGTCGCTGATAGGTCCGCGCGGGGTTGATATTTTTGCGTGGGAATCATTTGGTTCTGGTTGGGCAACAGATGTTGTTAAGCAACTAAAACTAGATAACACCAATGTGTATACCGGCGAATATGGTGAGCTACCTGATTTTAGTCAAGCTAAGTCAGACAACGATATTATTTTCACTTGGAACGGTACAACGTCAGGCGTTAAAGTTGATAACGCAGATTGGATTGCTGACGATCGTCAAGGTCTCACTATTTGTGATGCCACCAGTGCGGTTTTTGCTATGCAAATGCCTTGGGATAAAATTGACGTGGCCACTTTTAGTTGGCAAAAAGTGTTAGGTGGAGAAGGTGCGCATGGTGTATTGATCCTGAGCCCTCGTGCAGTTGAACGCCTAGAGTCTTATACACCAGCATGGCCAATGCCTAAAATTTTCCGTTTAACCAAAGGCGGTAAGTTGATTGACGGTATTTTTAAAGGTGCCACTATCAATACACCATCTATGCTATGTGTAGAAGACTACTTAGATGCACTTAATTGGGTCGAATCAATTGGTGGGTTAGACGCAGCCATTGCTAAAAGTGAAGAAAACTTAAGTGTGTTCACTCAGTTTGTTGAACAGAATGATTGGATTGATTTCTTGGCAGCTCGTCCAGAAATTAATTCCAATACCAGTGTTTGTTTTCAATTAAAAGCGGATGCTGATCAAGTGAAACAAATGGTTAAATTACTTGATAGCGAAGGCGTTGCTTACGACATTGGTGCTTATCGAGATGCGCCAGCCGGCTTGCGCGTTTGGTGTGGTGCCACCGTTGAAAAATCGGATGTTGAAGCGTTATTACCTTGGATTACTTGGGCTTATGAGCAAGTAACAGCCTAAAATAAACAACTAAAAGGTCGGCTTGAGTCGGCCTTTTTTATAACATCAAACCCATAAAATATAACCCAGAGTTAATAAAAAGAGCCGACACGGCCATTAAACTCAGTATCTTTTAATAACGATAAATAATCACAGAGCGCTAAATATGAAATCAATTCGTACTTATAACAATATTTCAGATAAAGGCTTAAGCCGATTCCCACAAGATAAATACACAGTCAGTGCCGACGCTAATACGCCAGACGCAATATTACTTCGTAGTCATAAATTACATTCAGAAGCATTACCCGATTCCGTTTTGGCTGTCGCGCGTGCTGGAGCTGGCGTTAACAACATTCCTGTAAGTGATTATACTCATCAAGGTATTGTGGTATTTAACACACCAGGCGCCAATGCCAATGCGGTAAAAGAGTTAGTATTAGCTAGTTTGTTACTGAGCTCGCGTGGTATTACGCAAAGCATGAATTATGTTGATTCATTAGCGAATGAAACCGACAGTGCTGCGTTACATAAAAAAGTTGAAGCAGGCAAAAAAGCCTATGGCGGCTGTGAGCTTGAAGGCAAAACCCTTGGCGTCGTTGGCTTAGGTGCTATCGGCGCTAAAGTTGCCAACTTAGCTTTAAGTTTAGGCATGAAAGTAATTGGCTATGATCCTAAATTGAGCGTAGAAGCCGCATGGCGTTTATCGAGTAAAGTCAGCCGAGCTGAAAACCTTAATTCATTATTAGCACGTTCCGATTACGTGACTTTACATGTGCCTGTGGTTCCTGCGACCAAAGGCTTTATGAATGAAGAAGCCTTTAATACCATTAAAGAGGGCGCTAAGTTAATTAACTTAGCGCGCGGTGAACTGGTTGATGAGCAAGCCGCTATTGATGCATTAGATTCAGGCAAGCTTGGAATGTATGTCGCTGATTTTCCGAGTGAGGCTTTAATTAAACACGATAAAGTGATTTTATTCCCACATTTGGGTGCCAGTACCCGCGAAGCCGAAGAAAATTGTGCAGTGATGGCCGCAGACCAACTGATGGATTTTCTTGAAAACGGCAATATAGTTAACTCAGTTAATTTTCCGGCGATAGCCATGGAGCGCACGACAGGTTACCGAATTACTTTTGCCAATGATAATGTGCCTAAAGTACTAGGAACGGTATTAAATCAGTTAGCGGATTTAAACATTAACGTACTGGATATGGTTAATAAAAGCCGTGACGATATTGCCTATACGATATTAGATATTGAGCAAGAGCCAACAGACGAACTACTTAATGCTATATCGGATGTTGAGCATGTGTTTCATGTTAGGCATGTATAGTCTTCTCGCTCAGGTCTTATGGTTCATTGTCAGCGCTTACTCGCCCCAATCACATAATAGAGCATATGCTCATGGGGTCTCGAAGCTTGACGGCTTCCCCTAAAACCTGATCGCTTTGACTATATAATTAATCGCCTGATTTTAATCATTTCTTCTTAATTATAATGGCGCTTTTTAGCGCCATTTTTGATTGTAATTAGCCAATAAAATAAAATGACAAGGGTAGCACTCACGTAGTAAAGCGAATTACAATTCTTCTCGCTTTTCACTTATCAATATATTAATTGTCATTATTCACTTCTATATTTACACAATATTTTTAAAGCCTGTTCCTGAATTGCTAAATAAAGCTAGCTAGCGCTGTTTCAATTTAAGTTGAAATGTTCTGGAAATGACCTGTCTGTATATTAAACGCATAGACTGTACATTGTTTTGAGTTCTTCAAAACATCAATAACTAAGGGTAAGTTTTGCTTATTTTTTCTGTTTTACGATGTAAAGTGCTTTAATTTTACTTTAAGTCCCCTTGTTTATATTGTTTGTGTATTTTCAATCTTGTATTATCAAAATGGTAGGATAAATAGATGCTTTTATATTTAAGGCATATTTACCTGCAAGTTATTTGGCGCCTGCGATTAGTATAAATATCAATAATCTAATCATTGGATAATGATTTTCATTTTAACGCCGCCTGAAGGGTGAAGGTTTGAGAGCTATTCTTAACTTAAAACTCTATTTTCAAATACCAGTCTGATTTTTTTGAAATAATAATTAGGAAAATACAATGATAAATAAATTGAAAGGGTGTGTTTTAGCCTTTGGATTGGCATGTCTAGGAATGTCACCATTGTCGGTAACTGCTGCAACATCTTACTCAGCAAGCCAAGTATCAGAGATTAGAGAGCAGTTGGTTAACTACTTCGCTGATATTGTTGATGCGGCAGCTCAGATGAAAAACAGTGAGATGATTTTAGCTCAGTTAGAAGAAGCTCAATTACAAATAGAGACAATGTCAGAGCTTGAACTGCAAGAAACTTATAAGCAAATGCAAGCCAATTCTGAACTTTGGTCTTTACCTGATTACCTTTTAAAGGTAGCCGAAATTCAAAATAAAATAGAAAACTATAATAGCGATATTAATGCACCAAAATCATTTCGTGCGGCCACTTTAATGACTAGTTCGGTTCCTAATTTTGATAGCGCAGAAATCTATGAGAAATATGATGAATCGATTCACTGTGTTGATTTTTTAAATTTTATTGACGGTGTCCCTTTTGCTGTTTTTACTTTAGCACAGGAAGTCAGTGCGGGGCTTGCTAGTTTTGCAGCCGACGGGATCGCAAATATTATTAGCCCAAGTATAGTTACTGTCGCAGCTGGTAATGGTGGCGGTGTGCCAAATCCAATAAAAGCTACAGCTGTAGCCGGAGCTCAAGCGGTAAAAGTGTATTGGCAGGCTATTAAATGGTATCGTCAAACAGTTGCAGAATGTAAAGGTAAATTACATAGAAAGTATCTTTATGAAGTTGTAGGGTTACAACAGGCTGATCATACGCCTAAAAAAGAAATTCAAGTCAGCACAGAGTATGTTGGTCGAGATATTAAAGGAAAATTCCAAGATTACTACTTTATTGTGCATGCCAAACTAGATGGTCAACCAATTGATGTTCGTTTTGTATCAGCGAAATTAAGCGATGAAACTGTACCGGTTAGTTTTATCGAAAATGCAGATAGAAGAACCGTTAGCCTACGCAATTTAGGTGCTGGCCTATATGAGCTGAAGTTGTCTTATAACGATCCAGATATTACCCATCCTCGTAAAATGCAGTTAGTTGTTGAACATACGCGCAACTCAGCTAAATACGGTCAAACCGTAACACACACTGGGGTTTCTTTTACTGACGTTATGAACTAGCGCATAAAAGAATTTAAGGCTTTTAAACTGTTCTATAAAAACGCACTGCGACATTTATAGATAAAACAGTAAGCAATAAATATAGCCGCCATTAGTTTTACACTTTTGGCGGTTATTAATTGGAAAAGGGATCATAATATTTAGCTATGGTGCCCAAGCGACCAGCTTTTGATAACACATATAAATGCTGATGAGTTCGCATTACGCCCCTCAAAAGTAACATGCGCAAAACTTGCTCGATAATTCTAAATACCAGCCATTTTCTTATTTCAATTCCGTTAGTCAAAAATATTGCTGTAGCTATACCGGTGCAATAAAACCTTATTATTGGCAAGGAGCCAAAAGTTTGCGTTTAAAACCCGTGAATGTTTTCGTTGTAACATTTAGAATTGTGTTTAACCAATGGCTAAGGAAAAATGTAAATGAAGTATGTGCCGCTAGGAACAAGTGGATTATCGGTTTCAAATATTTGTTTAGGCAGTATGACTTGGGGATTTCAAAATAACCAACAAGATGCTGATCAACAAATTAATTATGCGTTAGAGCAAGGTATTAACTTTATTGATACCGCTGAAATGTATGCGATACCACCGACACCAGAAACTTTTGGCACAACAGAAACCATAATTGGTGATTGGCTACGACGTAACCCAACACGACGCAAAGACTTTGTGCTAGCGAGCAAAATTGTTGGCAGCGGTTTACCTTGGATCCGTGAAGGCAGTGAGATCACTGGCCAATCTGTGATATTAGCTGTTGATGATTCTTTAAAACGCTTACAAACCGATCATATCGATTTATATCAACTTCATTGGCCGAATAGGGCACATCCGCATTTTGGCAAACATTGGGTAGGTGACATCCGCTTTAGTCACGTCAACGCAGCAGCGCACAAAGCGCAGATGTTGGATATTTTAACGGCAATAGATACTTGCGTTAAAGCGGGAAAAATCGGCCATTTTGGTTTATCAGACGATACCACTTGGGGTATAAAAACGTATTTAGAGTTAGCTAAAACTCACGATTTAGCGCCTGTTGTGTCCATTCAAAATGAATTTAACCTATTGCAAACCAAAGATTGGCCCTATCTTATCGAGCAATGCGTACATGACAATATCGCTTATTTACCTTGGTCGCCTTTGGCGCGTGGCATTTTAACTGGTAAATATATTGATGGTGCAAGGCCAAAAGGTAGCCGCTTAACTTATCCGCAACGTAATGGTGAATTTAGAGACACCCCCAGTGTTAATGAGGCGACCAAAGCCTATTGTCAGTTGGCGAAAGATTTGGCAATACCACCAGCGCATTTAGCGTTAGCTTGGTGTAAACAAGTGGATGGTGTCACTTCAACCATCATTGGTGCGACTAATATGGAACAGTTGAAAGAAGACATTGCTGCGTTTTCTATCGAATTAAGCCAAGAGGCGATTAACGAAATTATAGGCATAATGAAACGCTACCCGTCACCATTCTAAGTCGTTGTTTTTTTGCGAACATTTATGTTTGCAGAGCCTGCAAAATCAACCCTTGTTGGCGAACATTCATGTTTGCAGAGCCTGCAAAACCAACCCTTGTAGGCGAAAATTCATGTTTGCAGAGCCTGCAAAACCAACCCGTTGTAGGCGAACATTTATGTTTGCATAGCCTGCAACCTTCGAATAGCAATTTTGCTTGGGTTTCTAGGTATGTAACTCAGTAAATCTAATCGTCTTTGAAAAGCAGACATAGCAGTCACTGCGGGTGAGGTGGGTAATTGAGTGTAGCAAGATATAACTAAGGTGCGTCCAAAAAGTGACGCACTCTGTTAGCAAGGGGTAGCTGGCAATTGTTTGATAACAACGTTCGTCATTATCAAATGGGTTATTTTAAGACTTTTCTTCGGCTTTCAACTTAATTATTAATTCAATATGCGGAATAAGCTCTTCAATTTCACGAATGTGATCACGTAATGAAATCCAACGTTCTAGTGATAATTTTCCTGAATCTAAAATAGCTGCCTTTAGTTCACTCACTAAGGAGTTATCTTTCGTTTGTTCAATAAACTCATTGATATGCAATAAATCATCAATCTCTGATTGTGAAATGATTTCATCATTTTTCGTCATAGGATCCCCGTAGCTATGTTCTATGTTCATCATTTATTATTCCCGCTATTGTTTTTAACTGTAGCAGGTAAATGAACTAACGACCAAACATGTCATTGGATGGCTGTAGGGTAAGCTACTTTTTAAAGGCGCTATTGCAATCCATTGTAATGATTACCATTCTGTATTTTCAGTGATCAACACTTAGCAGTAACAAGTAAACGGACTTTCAAGGTGTTTTCCATTGAGGAAGATCTAATCTAACCTATAATTCAGCAGGGTAGTTTGCGCTCGGATGCGAAGCAAATTTCACGCAGCTTAATTAGTGAAAATATTGGGTGTAGTCATATTAAGACTGGGCATGGAAAATTATTGGGAAGATATATGAGTGAATTAATCATCTATCAAAATGACGACGGCAGCATTGCGCTGCCGATAAAAGTTGAAGCAGAGAGTATTTGGCTAACACAAGTTCAACTTGCGGAATTATTCGATAAAGATGTGCGAACGATTAATGAACACATTAAAAACATATATAAAACCGCTGAGTTAGATGAAGATTCAACTTTCCGGAAATTCCGGATAGTTCGCCAAGAAGGTAAACGATGAACTGCTAATTAACGATAACACGCTAGTTGCTTTGGCTTTATTAGTTGCCGAGAGTAAACCAGAACAAAAAGAATTAATCATACGGCTGGTTGAGCACTTTATCGTACTTAAGGAAGACTCATGATAATTAAAGCAACGTAGGGCCGAATTTATTTCGGCTAACACATGGTTTGTCGATGTAAAATCAACCCTAAAATTTAGCGCATGGTGATAAATTCAACCGTTAAAATCTTTAGAGTTAAGGTATTAGTACTGTTTCCAGAAATAAATGAACAGTTGAAAGCACTGAGGTAGTAAGAAAAACTAAATTAATGTAGGTCGCCGTGCTCTGTTCCCGACGCTTAACGGTATTTACTACATTCATGTAGGTCGAAATTTATTTCGACAATAGCGGCAAGGCTGCTACAAGCTTGGTTTCTAGACGCCTCTTAGCGTACTACTACAAAAATTCTGTCGAAAAGGAATTAAACCCTGCCCGTAATGGTTTTAAAAACTAAGGCTAAATTTCGTCTAAATTGACCTGATATCGGGTACTTCTTCCACCTTTTTCGAGTTTTATTAAGCAACCTTTTTCTACCAGTTCTGATAAATCCCTTGTCGCAGTCGCTTTACTCACTTTAGCAAGAGATTGGTATTTTGAGGCGTTAATTCCATCGTTAAATTCTTCGCCCAGACAATCGAGAAAAAGGTTATCAAGTAAACGGTTTAATACTTTGGTTTGTCTTTCACTTAATGTTGTTTGGCTATGCTTGTACCAGAACTTAGATTTGTTTAATACGCGATCAATTCTAAAGCGGCCAAGTTCTATTGTTTCGGCTAACACATCTAAGAACCAAGTAAGCCAAGTTGTAATGTCTAAATCATTGCCAGAGTCGATTTGTGACTCTGACTTTATATTTTGAGTCAATTTAAAGTGATCATAGTAGTCATTGCGGTGGCTTTCTATTGTCGCGCTCAATGAATAAAAGCGAACTGATGTATTATCCGCTTGGGCTAATGCTCTATCGGTTAATGCTCGGGCGACACGACCATTACCGTCATCAAACGGGTGTATAGTTAAAAACCATAAGTGAGCGATACCCGCTTTAAGCAAGGGGTGTATTTCATTACTGCTTGAGTTAAACCAATCAACAAACTTTGCTAGTTCTTGGTTTAGAATAGATTTGGGTGGAGCTTCAAAATGAACGGTTTGTTGTCTGCCACGGTAAGAAATAACCTGCATAGGTTCGTCACCGTGTATTCCATCATTTCTAAGATCGCCTATCGTAAGCTCACTAAGTTGCGGTAGCTCTGGAAATAGTAGAGTTTGCCATTCGCATAGTGTTTCAACTGTTAAAGGTGTGTCCAAACTTTCAGTTGCTAGAACCAGCATAGAAACCAAGCAATCAGTTTGCTTGGTGCCAGGTGTTAATTTGCACCCATATGGATCCATTTCATTTGCGGCATAATAGATCCACCCAATTAGCACCGTAATAGATCCACCACATTTGCGGCTTATTGGATCCACTTTTGACCTAATTTCCCCCTCAGACTTTCGTTAATCTAGCGTATCTTTGATTGTTTTTTCAGTCAGGAGATAGGCATGGCAAACCGGAGGTTTGAAATGTACCAATACAGACAGATCCTCGTTCGCATGCGAATGGGAGATTCCAATCGAGCTATTGCCGATAGCGGCTTAGCTGGACGCAATAAAGTTAAGGCCATCAAGAAATTAGCGCAGGAACAAGGCTGGCTTAACCTTGACAATGACTTGCCTGATAACAACCAACTGGCTGAACTGTTGGGCGAGAAAGCACCAACCCCAACCACCACGTCTTATGTAGAGCCTTATGCTGAACAAGTTACTCGGTGGTATGAGCAAGGGATCCAAGGCACAACAATCCATCAAGCTTTAGTGGATAAATATGGCTTCAAGGGAAGTTACTGGTCAGTCAGTCGTTACCTTAAAGCCTTGTCACAGAAAGCACCAAAAGCGACAACCGTTATCGATTTTTTGCCTGGTGATACGGCGCAAGTGGATTTCGGTGCTGGCCCGCTAATCGTTGATACTCGTACCGGAGAGTTGCGTAAAAGCTGGATCTTTGTAATGACGCTCTCATGGAGCCGACATATTTACGCAGAGTTTATCCGCGACCAAAGCACAGCAACTTGGCTGGCCTGTCATCGACGGGCGTTTGAATGGTTTAAAGGTGTTCCCAAGCGCGTCATTATCGATAATCCCAAATGTGCCATCACTAAGGCTTGCTACCATGATCCACAAGTGCAACGCGCATACGGTGAATGTGCTGAAGGATATGGCTTTTTAATCGCACCTTGTCCTGTACGCGATCCTCAGAAAAAAGGCCGCGTAGAATCTAATGTGAAGTACATTAAGAATAGCTTTGTGCCCTTGAAAGACTTCCGAGGCTTAAGTGATGCGAACGCTCAGCTTAAGGATTGGTTATTGTCAGTCGCCGGTAATCGCAAACACGGCACCACTAAATGTCAGCCTCTTGAACGTTTTAGTGAGATCGAGCAAGCACTATTAAAACCACTCCCCGAGATCCCTCCTGAGCAAGCGGTCTGGGCTAAAGCTAAAGTTCACGGTGATGGCCACGTGCAATTTGAACATTGTCGTTACTCAGTTCCCTACACGCTAGTTCGTGAAACCGTATGGCTCAAAGCGACGGATAATATGATACGGATCTATCAAGAGCATGAACTCAAAGCGACACACCCTCGCTTATTTCATCAAGGCGGCCGTTCAACCGTACCAGAACATCAACCACCTGAGGCACAAGCTTACAATATGCGCGATCCTCAATATTGTTTAACTCAATCAAAACGTATTGGTGAGTCTTGCTACCTCTTTATTCAAAGGCTGTTTGCCAGTCGAGTATTAGATAACTTGCGGGCAGCCCAAGGTGTCGTGGGGTTAACCAAACGTTATGGAGATAAACGGGTTGAAGCGGCGTGTTTACGGGCTTTAACCTTCGATAACGTGCGCTATAGCGCGGTTAAACAGATCCTTGAAAAAGGGTTAGACCAACAACCCAATGAAACTAACGCATTCGATACCTTAAGTGACGTATACACAGGTGGTGGCCGTTTCCACCGCGATCCCAACAAACTTCTCCCTCATTAAATAACAAGGAAAAAACAATGATAAACCCAATTCCGGAACTCACCCCCTTACTAAAACAACTACGTTTATCAGGTATGACGGACTCGTTGGCCATGCGCAATCGAGAAGCCATTGAGCACCAGCTTAGTTACCCAGATTTCCTTGCTTTATTGATCCAAGATGAAGTGGCACGGCGCGATCAGAAGAAATACGCGACTCGGCTGCGCAGAGCAGGCTTTAGGGGGAACAAAACACTGGAAAGCTTCGATCTAAATGCCAACCCCAACTTGAATCGAGCTTATATCAATGAACTGGCCGACTGCCGGTTTATCGAAGAGCATGTTGCCGTCTTAATCGCAGGGCCTTGTGGTACAGGGAAGAGCCATTTAGCCCAAGCGATAGGCCATTGCGCGGTGAAAAAAGGCATTGATACACTGTTCTTCACGCAAGCTAAATTGCTTTCAAACTTACACGCAGCCAGAGCAACCAATGCTTACGAGAAACGATTTCAAGCACTAGCAAAAGTTGATTTACTTATCATTGATGACTTCGGTTTAAAGCCGCTGAAGTCACCTCAAGATGAAGATCTTCATGATCTGATAGACGAACGATATGAACAAAAATCAACGATCATTACCAGTAATTTAGACTTCAGTGAATGGGGACAAGCTTTCCCCAATAAATTACTTGGAGCAGCCACCCTTGATCGACTTAGACACAACGCCTATCGCCTGGTTTTAGAAGGAGAAAGTTACCGCAAATTACGAGAAAATAATGATCACACTGGACTAGGAGAAAAAAGCGAGAAATAATCACCTTGTCTGAGGGCAAAAATGACCGTTTTAAGTGGATCCATTACGCCGCTAATCACTGGATCTGTTAGGGTGCAAATCGACACCAGGCTTTAAGCCAACTGTATTCAACCCCAGTTGCTTTGCTACGGACGATCTCACTGATCCTACATCTAACTTTTCTCCCTCGATCTCTGATGTGCGAATAGCATTTTGCAGCAACGCATCCATTTGCGCTTCTTTATCAATTGGCTGGGTTAGGGTAGCAGACGAATCAAGCAATTTTTGTTTAGCTTGCTCAATATTGACCAGCTTTTCGTTTATAGCGTTTTCATCAAACTTAAATTGTGGCCACAAACCAGATTGCCAAATATACATAGTAAGCACCATTACGAATTTATGAGCCGATTAAATTGGTCTATTCGGCTCAAATCATGAGCCGAATAATAGGGTGTATTCGGCTCATGGGCAATAGTTATAGTTTAGGCAATTAACGTCATTTCCTAGTTGGTTTATTGAGTATAAAAGTAAGCCAGCGATCTCAGTGTTTACACTAAACCAATTTGAATTTTTTAAGCGCAATCCGATGGTATAAGGGATAGTCAAATCAAGGTTTAAAGAGTACAGATTTGTTATTACTCTGTACTCTCTGTGGGTATACTCGTTTGGGTATACTTAAAAGGGCAATTTATTGATTTGTCATTTATTGGGTTTTCTTTAGCGAAAGCGTTACAGCAATTAACTATTAATACTATGAGCAGAGGTATCCATAAAATGGATTTACAAGCCCATAAATAGAGACCGACTTTGTTTGCTCGTTTATCTAAGAAATCTTCAGATATTTTGATTTCTGCTTTAATTTTTTCTTTAGCGTTCTTGTTCTCATCAGCTCTTAATAATTTTTCTTTTAACAAGCCAAATTGTTTGGTTATGCTGCCTTTAACGTGCTGTAATTTTGCTGAGTGGCCGTCTAGTGCAAAATGCATTATTAAGGTCAACATAGCTAATGCTGCAAAAAAGCCCCACATTTGAATTGTTGAATGATCTTTCCGGAAAATATAAACCCAGACACCAAATGAGGCAGGGACAGTCGTTAGTTTTAAACTAATATCAACCAGAGAAGAATTTACGTTATCTAAGTATTTGAGGGTACTTTCTTCAACTTCCTGTTTTAGTTTGCTAAATGAGAGGCCTGTTATGAATAATTCTAGATTAACGTGATACGTTAGATCTATGTCTTTCCAATGATTTATTAAAAAGTGTAAATCATTTTCTGATTTTTTCTTTTTACTAAACTCTTCACATATTGCAGCCTTTAGAAGCATTGATTTTTCATTCTCAAAAGCGCTGTCGGATTCGCCACTGCCTATTGCAGCATCTAAAATGGCATAATTGTTTAAGGGTAAAGTAATGGTTTCTGCGTCGATCGTTAACTTTATATCGACTAATTTTGAATCGCCTTTGTCTTCTTTGTCATTTGAATAAAAAGTAACAACCGGAGTATCGTTCCGTTCGTCAAACTTAAAAGCTATTTTTTTAAGCTTTTCTACAAAATCGAGTAGCTCTTCTATTTTTCTTATTTTGTCTGGTTTCTTACTAAAATCATCTTTACCACTGCAATAGTTTTCTTCATGTAAATAGTAAAACTCGGGCCAGTTTTTTTTCGGCAGGTTTTTGAAAACGTCTAACATCTCGTTGACGTTGGTGTAAATTCTATTGTTACAGTTTGCCCGAGAATTGATTTTTAAATTGGCTTTTTTCCCTAGGAATTTGGGCTTTAGTCTGGTTAGTCGAGCTTTTCCATCTGTTTTGTATATTTGAGCATCGTCATTGAAAACTTCTAGTTCGCTAGAGTTTTGATCTACACATAAAAGACCAAATACATCTTCAATTAGCGCCCAAATATTTTCATTAATTAAGACGTCTTTTGCTAAATACTTGTTACTGTCAGTGGAATCAAAATTATTAACTAGGCGGATTAACTCGACCAGTTTAAATAACTCGTTGTTCGTTTTGTCAGACATAGATTTAAATCAGGGTTAGCTTAAATCTGACTTTAAGTCTTTAATCAAGCTTTCGGAAAGTTTAGTAATTATAAGTCTTTTATTTTTTTCGTCGAATTGAATATCAGATGATTCAGAAGTCCCAATCAAATGTCTTTTTGCGTTAAGTGTCCAGTCACCGCCTTTATCCGAAATTTTAATTTTGAGGCATTTTAATGCCGCTGTACTATTGCACTTAAAGCGAGATGAAACGTTATAGGGATCGTTGTTAGCGAATTCCGTAAATCCAATGTCGAGTTCATCTTTAACTTCTTCTGGAATTAACGTAGTAACTAAATCGTCAACTTTGTCTAAGGAATATTCTCGCTCTGATGTCTTACTCATTTCCAATATTTTGGAAGCTACGATTTCTACTGCTTCGCTCCTAAACGGTGAGATCTTTTCGTTATTATCAAAATAGTCGCTAACAGCATCTAAAACATCTTCAGTTGCTTTTTTATCATGAGTAATATTTGTACAGCCTAAAGCATCTATGAAGTAACCAACTTTATCCGTTTTACTGCCTGGTGGCTTGATAAAAGATAAGTATGAGTTAATTTCAGAAAAATCTTCATTCTTATCCTTTTTCCATTCAGCGTAGTTAGTAAGGTTGATTCGCGCAGCTGAGTGTAGTTTCGATAAATCAACTGTCTGAATAGTATGAGGTTCAAGGTCTTTTAACTCAATACCATTTTTTTTCTTAACGATTGCTATAAGCAACATATCGTTATCATGAGTATTGGGTGACGTACTTTTATATGAAGAAAATACAAAATAGCCACCTGTAGCAAAATTTAAGCCTTTTACTTCTTTTACAATTTTATCCATTGTTAATTTGCTGAACTTTTCAAACGTTATTTCACCTTTCATGAATCGAGTAACAAATGTATGAAAAAGTTGTGCCTCTCCGTGATCAAAAGTTCCTTGGGCGGAAATATTACCTTTGGAACCATACACTTTGATTATGCTATTGATAAGGGCTTCTACTGGTTCTTTAGTTACGTCAAGAAGCGAACCTAAGGTATAGGTAGTTGGCTTTTTAACTTCGCCTTTTTTTACTTTTTCTTTAAAAAGTTCGTGAATAATAACTTGTTGCAGCGACATTAGATTTATTTCCTTATTAACTTCATGGTTAAGTTAAAGTAAGGGGAGATAAATATCAAATTTTATTCAGTATAGAGTTTCATTCCTGATAGCTTATAGATACTAGGCATCGATTTACCTGTGCCTGGCAATCTTTCCTTAGTCTTAAGCCTATTTTCTTTACGTTCACAATCTCGCAGTATTAAAGCGCCCATATCACGTAAGATTCTGGCTATACGTTTGTGGTCGTAGCCTTTGCAGATAACCTTTTCAAAAGAAGTTGGGTAGATGTAACAAATCACTTAGGTACTTAAGTTTCGTCTGGAACAAGAAACCTGCGAATACGTTTATTTAATAACTTTGTTTCGTAAATATGAACTCAGTTTACTTTAATAATGGCGCTGGATACCTGAATACTCAGGTATGACGGTAATTTTTATACCTGTGGTAGCACTTTTCCCTAAATTTACGAACACACTGAGAAGTTACTGTTTTGGTTGTTTGAATTTCAGGTATAAAAAAAGACGCTAAAAAGCGTCTTTTTCTAATTGGTGGAGCCGGCGGGATTTGAACCCGCGTCCGGAAAACCGCCATCGTCGGTCCTACATGCTTAGTTCTTCTTTACATTCACCTAAGAGCTGCGGAAGAACACGCCACTTTTAGACTATCCTGAATTAAATTTCGTGGTTCAGCTCTCAGGCGGGAGCATCCGCACTAGACAGTTTGGGTTTGAACTTCTGTGATTCCCCGTCTTACTGACGGAAGCTAGGGCAGAAGTGCTACAAGCAGGTTATTAAGCTGCTAGAGCGTAAGTTTCGTCGTTTGCGACTATTTTTTTGCGGCTTTTTACGTGGCCAACCGCCCCACGACATGCACCTAAGACTTTGTGAATCCCGTCGAATCCTAATCGGCCCCGAGGTTTAGTTAATTAAACAATCAACTAGACCATTAAAACGTTATTCGTCTTGGTAGGAATATTGTATTACAGCGTTACGGCTTAAGTAAACGTTTGTTTTACGTAAGCCGCTGTTTTGTGGTTTAAGTGCTGTTTTTTTAAGCTTTACACACGGCTGATACAGAAGATGATTTAACCGTTGAGTATAAATGAACTTCGAGTTGGGTGGTGTCGAGTGATTGCCAGAGTGTTTTATAGCCGCGGCTAGGGCACAAGGCAACTTGGATATAAGTTGATGTTTGCGTTTCGTTCATTTCCATACGCTCTGGGATCTGAATATAAGCTTTAACTAATCCAGGCTCTGATTCGGTTCCCATGTAATACCAGTTGCCACCAACAAATTTACGACGAAAGTATTGGCCTAAGCTCGCAATGGTTTCTGCATTGGCTAGGGTTAACACTTCTTTGGCGCGTGATTGCGACATGGCTGTTTGTTGTGGCTCTGAATATTGAATGCTTGGTTGTTGCGGTTGCTCAATAGTTTGAGTTTGTATTGCGTTGTTTTCGTGTGTTGCTGGCTTTTTTGCAGCTAGGTGTTTTTCTGGTTCGCTTTCAAACAACCAGACAAGTGATGAAATTGATGAGCCAACACCAGCAGCGTAGATGACGGTTAATACAACCAGTGTCCATACCAAACGCATTTTAAAGTTTGATTGTTGTTTCCATTGCAAGATTTTTTCTTGCACGGTAATCGGTTTTACTTTGCGTTTTGTTGATGTTGCCATGCGTTTTTTGGTTTCTTGACGGATTTTATTAAAGTCGTTCTGCTGGTTAAATGTCATTGCAGAGTTTGCTGGTCTGGTCATAGTTCTCATTTTTACTTCCTTGTTTTACTGCTCATTAGCGGGTTTGTTTTTTCAATGAGTGTATTGTAGTAAATCTGTAAACTTTGTATTTGAACTTGGTCACAAAACCTTATGTGGCGGGCGTGGTAGGAGGTTTAACCATTTCATAATTCCTCCACATTTGGACAAATTGTGCAGAAAATATGGAAGCAATGTGAACTAATTAACGCTTTTGTGTCTGAAGTGCTTATCTTTCTACTATGTCATAAAACTCGTTCTATACTCAATGGGATTGGACGATTTTCGTTCAACTATTTTTTTGTTTTAAGATGATGAGTGAGGAATTGCTCGTCGTAGTATCTTGAGGACAACCTTATGATTTTGCTCGTTGGCGGCGAGAAGGGCGGCAGTGGTAAAAGCTGTCTTGCTCAAAACCTTGCCGTGTATTTTGCTCACGAACAGAACGCTAGCGTAATGCTAGTAGACTGTGACCCCCAGCGCACCACTTCTGATTGGATCCAAGCTCGACACAATATGCCTGAGTTAGCATGGATTAATTGTGTTCAACTTTATGGAAAAATTCGTTACGAACTCATGAGTTTTGAGAGTCACTACGATGTGGTAGTGATTGACTGTGGTGGTCAAGACAGTACTACACTGCGAGCAGCCATGTCAGTGGCGACGCATATTTTGTTGCCACTTCGGCCAAAACGCCGAGATTTAAAAACCCTACCTCATATGGAGGAGCTAGTGTCGGCTTGTTCTATGATCAACCCGAATATGAAAGCCACTGTGGTGATGACACAATGCCCATCTTTACCGACACAAGCTAACCGGATTTTAGATGCTAAGGAATGTTGTCGGTCTTACGGCTTGAATGTGTTAAATGCTGTTACCTATGCGCGCAATATTTATGATGACAGTGAAGAGCAAGGCGCTTCAGTACTTGAGCTTGACTCTTCAGGTAAAGCGGCTGATGAGATCCGTCATATTATTGATGAGCTTATTTTAGTTGAGGCAGAGGAGGTAGCTCATGGGGTTTGCGGATCTGAAACGACATTACCGACCGCCGTCTAATTTAAAAGTGGTGAGCGTTGATAGTTTTATTGACGATGCCACTTTGTACGCACAAGGCTTAGTAAATCAAGTTGAACATGCAGATAACAACCGTGCGCTTGTCGAGGGTAAGCCTAAATCGCCGGCACGAAGAATTAGGCGATTTAGTGCTTGCACTTTTACTTTGGATAAAGCAGCGCGCGAGGGTATTGCTAAATTGGCTGATGAATTGGGTTTTAATAAGTCTCAGTTAATTAGAGAAATGACACGTTATTTGCAGGCTAATCACACTCGACAATTGGAGCTGTTATTAACTACGTCAAATGCGAGTAAAAACCTAAATTCAGGTTGATTCTGACAGCCTAGGCAAGGGTTGGGAATTTAAGGTATGTTGGCGCGTGAAGCCAGTTTGTCGCCGTTTTACGGCTATTGTATAAATAAAACTCGATAGTAACTATTCAACTTGTTTGTACACAAAAGGGTTTTCTACCAACAGGTATTAAAATCGCCGTCATACCTGAGTATTCAGGTATCCAGTGCCTTTATTAAAGTAAACTAAGCTCGCGTTTACTAAACAAAGTCACTAGATTACCGCATTCGCAGGTTTCTTGTTCCAGACGAAACCTAAGTACCTACGTCCTGTAGGCACGGCAAAGACGAGGTAATTAGCAATACTAAGGCGCGTAAAACATATTACGCTGAATAGTTAATTTTATCTAAAGGTTAATTTGCCTTACAAAATCGCCAACTTGGACATTACCGAGTAGTTGTTCAGTGGGTGAGCGTCCTACTGCTGTTTGGTGAAATACATCAGTGATCACAATGTCGTAAGGACTGATCACAAAATGCGGACGCACTATGCCTTGTTTGTCGGTAAAGCTGGCATGATGCATAACTTTGAATTTGTCGCCGACTTGCAGGCCGTTGTCTTTTCCTAAGTTTATACGAATGGAATCGGGCGCGGCCTGCAATATTTTTGCGTTGGCGGCTTGGCATTTCAGTACAGAGTCTAACTCGCCTGTCATTTTTACTATCTGTTCTTGTACGGCTTGGCCATAATCTGAATCCCAAAAACGTCGACTGGTTGGGTCAACTGTACGGCGGTTATCAAAGGGCCATTGGGCTTGCATAACGTATTCTAGGCTTTGTATTTTTTCACCTGTGTAACCGTTGTAAAGGCGCAATTCCAGATCAAAATAGCGCTCAGCAGTCGATTTGAATAAACCATTCCAACTACTGGTGGTTGGCTCTTCTGTCATTGTCATATCACGTATGATACCCGCAACAATATATTGGCTATCGGTTTGATTAGCGACTTCTGCTAGTTCGTGTCGAGCTGAATAAACCCGATTTGTTGATTTGTTTTCAACAACATTCAAGCGGTTGTTAGCCAGCACTCTTATATCAACTTGAGTTGTGGCTGAACTTAAGCGTTTGAACAGTTTTTCAGTAAGCACTTTAGGAAACTCATAAACCGCACCGACTTTAGCATGGCTAGCATGTTGCAACTGTACCGGTAACAACGCGACGGATTTGCGATACTGAGAGGTAAAACATTGCCGCTCATCGGCAAAAATATCGGCCCGTAGGTTAACGAAAATTTTGCCGTCTTCCACGTATTCATTAAGAATTTGTATGTCGTTTACCGAGCCGCTGGCGCGCACTTCAAAGCTATCTTGGGTGAGTAAACCATTTGTCACTTGCTGCGCACTTTGCACAGTGGCACCGGCAAATAGTAATGCGTCTTTGACAGCGGAGCGCACTGCGTCTTGTCGGGCTAATTGTGTGTTGCCGCGTTTGATATGAGCCGAGCCGGTAGACTCGTACCAAGTGGCGTAAACCTTGCTGGGTAAAGTTATGGCCAGCAGACAAGTCACTAGGCAAGCTATGTGGCTAATTGCGGTATTAATAAGCCGAAGATCAAACCTTAAATTTTGCATAAATGAGCGAGCTCTTTTAGTCACTGTCAAAAAGTTGAACATAATGGTGTTCATTACTGATATTTGTCCTGTTAATGGAAATAGTGCCAAATTCATGCCAAATATCTAGGTTAGCTGCTTAATTTAATAGTAAATGGCATTATTGGAACAAAATATGCTTATCTGAGTTAAGAAAGCGACTTTTGCCGATACAGGACAAATTTATGACGCGGTTAATTAAGTGTTGGTTTGTAACAGGCGTAGCAGCGATTTTGTCTGCCTGTACTTTTACCAATACACACAGTTATCAGATGCCTAAGCCACCCGAGCATTCGGCAGAAAATTATTATGCGGCGCCTATAAGCGAATTGTCAGTTAAAGCTTATACCTATATGTTGGCTGATGAGTTATTACTCAATTTAAGTGCTAATAAATTGGCAGGTAAAATTTTAGTCACCAATTTTGTTGATCAAAAAACACGTTTAAATAATCCAGAATCAGGCCATCCGCTAGCCAGTTTAGGTGGACAATTGGAAGAAGGCTTTGTGTATGAATTAACCAAGCGAGGGTTTGCTGTGGTCGATCACAAACTAATGGAACAGGTTAAAGTGAATGAGCAAGGCGATAAAATATGGAGCCGCAATAAAAGCGAGTTAAAAAGTCGTGTTGATGCCCGTTATATTTTATCTGGCACATTAACTGAGCATGAACGCGGTGCGGTAGTTAACGTTAAATTAATTAAATTCAGTGAGCAGCAAGTGGTATCTGCTGCTCAAGGTTTTGTGCCTAGCAATGTGTTTTGGACAGAAGACAATATCGGGCTGCGTGATGGATTTTTACATCACAAAGGCGAGCGACGTAGGACATATTAATGAGGGTTTTATCGATGGTTAAAAATGCCTTTATTTTGCTGGTGCTTGCAGTGCTTTTAACCGCCTGTGAATCGTCAAGAATTAATGTCAATAAACACAGCGAATGGCAGTATATTTTGCCTGAAGAAGATTACGTTGTAACAGCAACTGGTTATGCGCCAATTCAAACCCAGTTGGGGCAAGATAAATCCACTAAAATGATCAAAGCGATTAAGGCTTCTAAACTGGATGCCTATCGAGAATTAACAGAAAAAGTATATGGCCATAAGTTAACCGGTGATACGCGCATTGCTGATTTAGTATTAGGCAATGAAAGTATTAAAACGTCAGTACGTGGGGTAATTAAAGGCGCGCGTATTGTTAAAACTTATCAGTTAGATGGTATATACGTGACAGAATTAGAGCTCAATTTACGAGATATTTACCGTATAGGAGCTTTCACTAATGGACAATCAAAAGCCATTAAAGCGAGGTATTTATAATGAAAAACTTAGCTAAAACTGCGGTTGCAATGGCGGTTGCTTCCATTGTTTCAGGCTGTCAATTAACGGATCAGGTGTTTCCGATAAATAAAAATGTACAGCCTAAAAGCTTGCAGCAGATCCAAGCTGAAAACCGATTAATTCGCTCTGAAGCGTTTGCAGGCCATAAAGATGCACAGCTAATGGGGCATTGGGCGCGTGATCCTCATCAGTATTTAACTCAGTATCACAGTAATATTTCTAGTGAAGCTAATTTACGGATTAGTGATTACGTAGAAGCGCTAGCGATTAAACTGATTAAAAACATGCGTTACGTGACAGAGCAAACACCAATTGCTGTTGCGAGTTTTGTGCCTGTGGATTCAAATTTAGAAGAGACTGATTTAATCGGTCTGCATTTAGCTGAGAATTTTTTACATGAAGCACAACAGCTGGGTTTATCGGTAATTGATTACAAATCAACCGGTACCATCCGTGTAACTGAAACGGGTGATTTTGGCTTAAGTCGTGACATTGATGAATTACGACAATGGCACCCAATTGAATATGTTTTAATGGGAACTTACACATTAAAATCACAAGGTATTGAAGTGCATGCACGCGTGGTGGGTATTGAATCTCGCGCTGTAGTGGCGAGTGCTCAAGGCTTTATTCCTCATTCTGCAACAGAACAAATACGCCACTTTAGTAAAAAAGATGGCATTACTATTTCACAAGGTTAAATAACCTAAGCAAAGGGTGGGGTGATTACCCCGCCAAAATCCTCACCACAAGCTACAATCTTAAGTTTCATTTTTAATCTAAATCAGTTCAAGCAAAGCGTATTTTCCGGCTGTAAGTGTATAGATAGACCATTTGTATGGTTGAATATTACCAAGGTAAAAGTTGCGAATATAAAGCAATATTGCAGCTAGAACCTAAGCTTAGTAGCAGCTTTGCTGCTATTGTCGAAATAAATTTCGACCTACAAGGTGCAGGTTTTGTTGAAGTTTATTTCAACGGATCTGTGATTTGGCGTGAGCGGTTTACCCCCATACTTCCAGAAATAACTACTTTTTGTAGTACTTTTTCCTTAACGCCTCAAGCTTGGTCATAAGTACTTGTTTATCACCGGTTCGCATAAAAGCGATAAACAGTGGGCGACTTGCCACTTCAAACTCGGGCAGGGCTTCGCGGTCAAAAAAGCCTGAATGGCCTGCTGCCGTTTTTATATTTTTAACGATCTTTTGTGTAATGGGGTCGTAGTTCACATCCATATTTTGATAGGCCGTAAGACGAGACATGCCCTTTGCTATGGCTTTTAAGCTTTGTTTTTTTGATAAATAGGCCAACAACTTTAACGCTTTATTAGGATTTTCGGTATTACTGTTAATAATAAATACGTTAAGTGGCACACTCTCATAGCGCGGAATATCGGCAATTTTAGGAAAGGTAAATAAGTCGAGATCTTGCCTAATTTGACTATTACTGTGGTTAGATAACAAGGCGTTACTGATAAACATCATGCCAATTTTATTGCGTAAAAAGAAAGGAATGGATTGTTGCCAAGACATGGTTCCGTACCTTTCGTCGAAACAATTAGCTTCGATAAGTCGTTGCCAATGAGTTAAGACAGTATCGACTTTGCTGTCTAAATAACTGATGTCTCCAGCCATTAGTTTATTAAAGGTATCTAAGCCATAGGTGCGCAGGGTTAAATATTCAAACCAAGCCATGGCTGTCCATGGTGCTTTTGCCATGATATGAAATGGCGTGATCCCATCTTTTTGCATGGCTTGGCAAATAGGCAGTAGATCCTGTATGTGCTTAGGCTCATTAGCATATTGCTTGAAAAATTGCCGACGATAAAATATTTGCCAACTCGATAACGTATAAGGAATGCCAATAATACCTTGTTGATGTTGTACGTTTTGTTTTAGGTTACCAAATTGTTTGTCTAATTCATGGTGTTGCCAAAATTTGCTTAAGTCATAAATGTGGCCGGAATCGTAATAGTGTTTTAAGCGTCTTGAGGCGTGGGCTATGATAACGTCTAAAGGTTTGTTGTGTTCGTTAAACCAATTTTGTGGATTATCTAGGGTTTTCATATCGGTAAGTGAACGTCTAGCGACTCTTAGGCCGCTTTCTCGCTCAAACTCACGAATGAGTGGGTAATACGTTGTTTGAGATTGCGGCCCCGCATTAATAGCAAAAATCACATAGTTGTCTATGTTGGGGGAAGAAAAGCAAGGAGTCGAAAAGGCCAGCCAGAGTAGGATATTAATCGAAACAGCCAACCTTATGCGTGTCATTCTGATCCAAACTTTTATTTGTTTGTATTAAAAATTTAGCTCAGCTTGAGGTTAATACAAGTCGTAGACTTTGGAAAAACCGTTGAAAAAGAAGTTGGAAAAAGTAGAAACTAAATAGTCAATATGCAGGGCGATTAGGCGCGCCCTGCGTTATGGGGGCATTAATAGGTTTTCGCTTTGCCTTTACTGCGTTTTTCTAGTTGAGAGTCAACTGTGTAGCGCACAACATGAGGAAACCCAGAACCGCGAGCTTGCTGAATAACCGGTAGCCAAGCGTTACGCATTTCAGCTAGTTTATCTTGATGTTGGCTAGAGTTGACGAGGTTGTTTAATTCGTCAGGATCTTGAGCGATATGATAGAGCTCTTCATAAACCGCAGATTCACCTTGCAGCGGCCCTTCTACAAACTGGCGATATTGCGTAATTGCCGCATCATGATAACCGTATAAAACTTTGCTCGGTTTCATGCCCATTTGCTTAGCAATTTTCACTTTGTCATTAGCCGATAAATTGTGATTGGCATAGTAGCGAATGTACTTCCATTGATTATCTTGAATAGCATCACAGCGCGGGTTACCAAAATGGGTAGACCATAAATTTTCGGTAAATACATATTCACGTTGAGTTTTGGTTTGATGAGTATAAAAACCGCTTAAGTCTTCACCTTGATACGATTTAGGTGCTGTTACCCCCGCATAGGACAAAATAGTCGGCGCTACGTCAATTGATTGGACAAGCGCATCGCTAGTTTGTTGTTTTGCTGTTTGTCTTGGGTCATAAATAATTAACGGTACATGGGTGGTTTTTTCATAGCAAAGTGCTTTGCCGCCTAAGCCAAATTCACCCATAAACAAACCGTGATCAGAGGTTAAAATAATAATTGTGTTATCGTCTACCTTGTGTCTTTTAAGCTCGTCTTGCAAACGACCAACTAGTCGATCAATGCCGGTCATGGCTTGATTTTGCCGGATCAGCATTTCGGTTACATCTTCTTCTGTATCCACGTAGTTATAACCGACTTGTCTGTCTTTTGCTCTTAGCAGATCGGCAGGCAGCTTAGGCTGTTTAATGTCTTTTTTAGCGACATAGTGTTTAGGCAGCGGGATATTTTTATCTCGGTATAAGGATTTATAAATATCATCGTCTTTGTCTCTTTGTGCCATTTCTCTGGCGCCAGCGCCATGTGGTAAGTTTAAATTAATGGATAACATAAAAGGCTGGTTTTTAGGCCGTGCATCTAAAAAGGTTTGCGCGCGTTTGAATCTGTATTCGTTGGTATCCATAAAATCGGCAATACCTTCTGACACTATTTCTAGTTGAGTGTCGTTTTCTGCTTCTTTAAAAATAGGGTGGGTGTCTTTTGAATAAAAGCGCATATGACCATGACTGGCGTACCAATAGTCAAAGCTTTTTTCCATGATACCTGTTGCATAGCCATCTTCGCCGACAGGGACATGATTTTTACCCACCCAACCCGTGTGATAGCCCGACTGTCTTAGTAAAACTGGGTAGGATTGCAACCAAGCTTTTTCAGCCACAGCTGTACCTGAATTAAAGTTAACTCCGTGTTTACGCTCGTATTGACTCAGCAATATCGACACGCGACTCGGTGTACAGATTGCACTGGTAACGTGAGCATTGGTAAACAATAAGCCCTGATTGGCTAAATTATCTATGTTGGGTGTTTTGGCTATTTTATTACCGGTAACGCCCAAGTAACCATAGGGTTGATCATCGGTTAGTACCAAAACAATATTAGGCTGTGGTTGCGCAATAGCACTGTTTGCCATTAGGTAGTAAGCCGCTATCAATAGGCTGATTGACCCTATTCGAGTGAGTTGATTTGCCGTTTTAATTAATCTATTCATGCTTAATTATTTACTGATGTACTTTTCGATAGTTCAAATTTATTAGCTACAAAATATAAACTTTACATTTACACCGTTGCTAATTGATAACTGGAATTATACAATTGATTGGATATAAAAACATGATTGCAAATGTAAACTTAAGTTTAGATTTGGTGTCATTTCGACTCGGACTGTTTATCAAATGACTAAAAAACTGCTCACTACATTAATAACGGCGTTAGGCTTAGCCGCTTGTTCATCACAAGATCTACCGGTTAATAAAAGTGTCGATCTCACTAGCGATGCGCAAACTAAAAGTGTGACTAAACCCACTAACGTTGTACTGATTTTAATTGACGATTTAAGCCATTACGGCGTTACTGCTTACGGTGCCAATAAGTTACATTCGTATGATGGCTTATTTACTAATAAAGAGTTCAGCACGCCTAACATTGACGCTTTAGCGCAAGGCGGGTTACGTGTTGATCATGCCTTTGCTTATCCAATATGCGAAAATACCCGTATTGCGTTGATGAGCGGTAAAAATAATGATCGTAATTATTTAAAACCTAAGTCTCAGCACGCTTCGGATATTACTTTTGGTGATGCCTTTAAAAAAGCAGGCTATGCCACTGGCTTATATGGCAAGTGGAAGCAAACGCGGGGTACTAAGGAGATCCCAGGTATGGACTATATTAGTCAATTTGGTTGGGACGATTATGCCGCATTTGATGTAGTCACCGAAGGGCAGCGTTTTATAAATCCGAATTTAGTTATTAATGGTAAAACGGTTAACTACAATAAGCGTACGGATGTCGATCCTGAAACGGGTCGTAGATGGTATGGCCCTGATATTGTTAACCGCGCGGCGTTAAAGTTTATTGAAACCAATAAAGACAAGCCTTTCTTTTTATATTACCCGATGATCTTGGTTCACGATGACCACAAACCGACACCGGACACTAAGCCCAATTCTATTTTTGACAACTTCCCAGAAAATGCGGACTACAACAATAAGCGCGGTGACGATCGAACCTATTTTCCGGACATGATCGAATACATGGATAAATTAATCGGTAAAGTGGTTAGCAAGCTTGAAGAGCAGGGCTTACGTGACAACACCCTTATTGTCGTAATGGGCGATAATGCCACTAAAGAAACCTTTGGTCATATTTTACCCGATGGCACGATATATCCGGGTCGTAAAGGCGGTAATGCTGATAATGGTTTACATGTTCCTTTAGTATTAAATTACCCTGGTGTGATCCCAGCAAGTCAAGACAACACTTATCGTACTTACGATGGCTTAGTTAATTTAACCGATATTTACCCAACAATTGCTGAGGCGTCGGGTATTGAAATGCCACAGGCTGATCAGGTAGATGGCATTAGTTTTTGGCCACAAGCCAAAGGTGCCGCAGGCGAGCCACGTAAACATATATACACTTGGTTTATTGGTAATAACACTTACGACAAAGTGGATGATGTTGGCATTATTTACGCGTTCAATAAAGACTTTAAGCGTTATGCGCCGAGCAAAGAATTTCCGACAGGCCGATTTTTTGATCTGCGTACCGATAGATTAGAGCGAGTCGGTGATAAAGTTGTTAACGGCAAATGGGGTATTAAACGTTTCAGCGGGCTGAATATTGATACGCTTACAGCTGAGCAGCGAGCGGCTTACGACGAGCTTGGTAAGGTGTTACAAGCCAATGTTTTAGCGCGTGTGACTGGTTTGACAATTAATGATCTTGACCCGCATTTAAAAGTTGGTCAAACCGTCGATTTAACGTATCAAGTCAAGCCTTATAACGCTAAACGTCAAGGCGTGATATGGCAGTCGAGTCATCCTGAAGTAGCCAGTGTTGATAAATTTGGTCGTGTGACCGCGCATAAAGCTGGAAGCACCGAAATCACTATCTATTCGTGGGACGACGCTTATCCACTGGCCGCTAACCGTAAAAAAACTTTTTACAAAAATGGGGTTAAGGCGGTGAAACGTTTATATGTAAACTAATTTAAAACATGTAAAGATGTGTTTATAAAATTGATTTATCAAATATAAAAATAATAATTCAAG
Organism: Saccharobesus litoralis; assembly: GCF_003063625.1. Lineage (NCBI taxonomy): Bacteria > Pseudomonadati > Pseudomonadota > Gammaproteobacteria > Alteromonadales > Alteromonadaceae > Saccharobesus > Saccharobesus litoralis. The sequence goes on from NZ_CP026604.1 coordinate 3,945,376, forward strand.
TTGAGATAGATATAGGAGGCTAATGCCTCCTTTATTTTATGTTTAGTCTTCTCGCTCAGGTCTTATGGTTCATTGTCAGCGCTTACTCACCCCAATCACATAATAGAGCATATGCTCATGGGGATTCGAAGCTTGACGGCTTCCCCTAAAACCTGATCGCTTTGACTATATTAATTGTTCGTTTACACAAAACACAATTGACACACCAAGACAACAACGGAATTAACTATGGTAAATAACAAAAATATCAGCAGACAAAATGTTAGCTTAAAACGCTTAATGCTGCTGACTTGCTTGAGTTTGATCGGCCTATTTAGTGGGCAAGTATTGGCAAGTTCAGTGGGTGTTAAACAAAGCTTTAATGACAATTGGCTTTTCAGTAAAGGGAAATTACCTGGCGCAGAACAAGTTAACTACAATGACGAAAATTGGCAGCCTGTCACTTTGCCACATGATTGGTCAATTGAAGGCCCTTTTGACAATAAATACAATGCGCGCAATGGCGGCTTACCGGTTTTTGGCCATGGCTGGTATCGTAAATCTTTTACTATGCCACACTCGGCAAAAGGCAAACACGTTTCGGTAACGTTTGATGCAGCCATGTATGATTCCAATGTCTACATTAACGGCCATTTACTCGGCAATCGTCCTTTTGGTTATATTGCATTTGAATATGACTTAACACCTTATTTAAATTACGGTGATAAGCCAAATGTTATTGCTGTTAGCCTTGCCCCGCAAAATTTTTCGGCGCGTTGGTATGCTGGAGCCGGTATTTACCGTAACACATGGTTAGAGATAAATGATGCCGTACACGTAGCCAAGTGGGGCACCTTTGTGTCAACACCGACCGTGACCCGTGAACTAGCTAAAGTTAAGTTAGAAACAAAACTGAATAACTTGGGTAAAACGACAAGTGCGCATATTCGCCATGTTATTCGTGATCGCCAAGGTAACGTAGTTGCTCAAGCAGAATCACAGCTAGCGAACTTAGCTGGCAAATCTCAACAAACGTTAAATCACGAGTTTACTATATCTGAGCCTATTTTATGGGACATCAACAATCCTTATCTATACAAAATAGAAACTCAAGTGAGTCGCAATGGCAAGGTAGTGGATGACTACACGACTACCTTAGGTGTTCGCCATATTGAATATAAGAAAGACGATGGCTTTTGGTTAAACTGGCGAAAAGTGCCTATTCAAGGTGTTTGTTTACACCACGATAACGGCCCATTAGGTGCCGTTGCCAACCGCCGAGCAATTGAACGTAAACTGCAAATTATGCAAGCTATGGGGGCTAACTCGGTGCGTACGTCACACAACCCGCCGTCACCTGAAATGGTCGAATTAGCCGATGAAATGGGCATATTGTTGCAGGTGGAATCGTTTGATGTGTGGAAAATTGAAAAACGGACCGTGGTAAACGGTTACCAAATTTATTTTGATGAATGGGCAGAACGTGATCTGCGCGACATGATCCGCCAACATCGTAATAGTCCTTCGGTGATCATGTGGAGCACCGGCAACGAAATTATGGAGCAAGCCAATAAACATGGCGCGCAAGTCGCAAAAATGCTAACCGAGATTGCCCATGATGAAGATCCAAATCGCTTAGTCGCTGTGGGCTTTAATAACCCATTTGGCGCGATAAAAAATAAACTACCGGCCGAAGTCGATATTGTCGGTTTAAATTATAAACCCACGCTATATGACGATTTTAAACAAGATCATCCTGATTGGATCGTGCTTGCTAGTGAAACCTCATCTGTAACCAGTACGCGCGGCAAGTATCATTTGCCAATGGAAAAATATAAAACGCATGATTCACGTTATGTAACCAGCTATGACATCATTGGTCCATCATGGGCTTATCCACCGGATATTGAGTTTGAATACTTAGCTCGCAACCCGCATGTAATGGGCGAATATATTTGGACGGGCTTTGACTATTTAGGTGAACCTACGCCGTACGGCGGCAAAGATCACAGTAAAAATGGTTATTGGAATGGCGATTGGCCAGTGCGTAGTTCGTCGTTTGGTGCGGTCGATTTAGTGGGTTTTCCTAAAGACCGTTTCTATTTGTATCAAAGCCAATGGACGCAAACGCCAATGGTGCATGTGTTACCTCATTGGAATTGGACGAATATGGAAGGTAAAACGATTCCAGTTTACGCCTATACCAATGCTGAAGAAGTTGAGTTGTTTGTTAACGGCAAATCGTTTGGTCGTCAGGTTAAAGGGGTAGACAAAGCCGAATTACCGATTGATTTTAGATGGTGGAAGGCAGAAAACCGCCCCGACTACAAAACGCCTTATCGTTTACGGTGGGATGTCGCTTATCACCCAGGTGAGTTAAAAGTGGTTGCCTATAACCAAGGCCGCAAAGTCGCTGAAAAAATCATCAAAACGGCAGGGCAAGCGGTACAAGCCGAGTTGTTACCTGACAGAACTCACATAAAAGCAGATGGTGCTGACCTATCGTATGTTACTGTGGATGTTTTAGATAAAGAAGGCAACTTAGTGCCAACAGCCGAAAACAAGATCCGCTTTTTTGTTGAAGGTGCAGGGGAAATAGCAGCGGTAGGCAACGGAGATTCAGCCACTATTGAACCGTTCAAAGCAGATTATCGCCGTGCATTTAGTGGCAAAGCCATGCTAATTGTTAAAAGCAAAAAAGGGGTAACAGGCAAAATTAATATTCGTGCTTATGCTGAAGGATTAACCATAGCTCCCATTACCTTATACGCACAATAGCGCTTACAAAACATAAATAAAGCACTGAAAAATATCGGTTAGCCCTCGCCATTCCCAACATTCCCGCTATTTCAGTGCTTTCACCCTGCAGCAATCTAGTACTTTTTCCAGAAAGAAATGATCAGTTGAATTCTTTGTAGATCGAAGCTGCTGCTTCGTCAATGCCTAAAATACGACGCGAGCGTCGAACCTACAAAAATAGCTAGCCTTGTTTCAATTAATCAAAATTAAATTGAAAAGGTACTAGTATTACCACCAGTAAATCGACGCAAAAGCTTCAAATAGTTAAATTGAAAAATAAATGTGAAACACATGTTGTAGTGACGACAAGTATTAATTGAGGGTTTTTATATAAACTTTTATTTTTAAATATAATTAATAGAAAGATGTTTTTATGTATCAATTACACAAGGTGAGCTTTTTAGCTCAAAGCAAAGCGATTGGCTTGTCAGTAATATTAGCGGGGCAAGTATTCTTGACTGGCTGTCAACCTGACTCGCAGCAAGCTAAAGTAGAAGCAGAAGCAGAAGCAGAAGCAATTAGCACTCCCAATATTTTATTTATTTACACAGATGATCAAGCGCCATGGGCAATGGGGGCGGCGGGTAACAATCAAGCTTTTACACCTAACATGGATAAGTTAGCCAAACAGGGCATGCGTTTACCCAATGCCTATACTACCACGCCGGTTTGTAGCCCATCTCGTGCAGGGTTAATGACCTCTCGTTATGGTTACGAGCTAGGCATAGATGATTGGATCAATACGCATTATGGTAAGTTTGGCTTAAATCCGCTAGAGCCAGAGTTGGGGTTAGATCCTAATTTAGAAACTTGGCCTGAAGTATTACAACGCGCAGGTTACTACACTGGCTTAATTGGTAAATGGCACTTAGGCATTACCGACCAACATCATCCTACTCAACAAGGTTATTCAGAGTTTAACGGCTTTCGTTCCGGAGGCACAACACCGCAAAACCCTAAACTGGAAATTGCCGGTCAAGAAGTTAAAGAGCAAGGGTTAACCGCTGATGTGCTGACTCAATATGCCATTAAATTTTTAAATGAAAATAAAGACCGCAAATTTGCTTTATCTTTACATTATCGCGCTCCTCACACGCGGTGGTTGCCAGTTGCACCAGAGGACGAAGCGCCATATAAAAATTTAGATCTGACTATTCCTAACCCAGATTACCCGAACCTAGATGTAAAACGCGTTAAAAGATACATGGCGGAATACTTATCAAGTGTTCGCAGTGTTGATCGCAATTTAGGGCTTATTTTACAGCAATTAGATACGTTAGGTTTGTCAGATAATACTTTGGTTATTTTCACATCTGATCATGGTTACAACATGGGCCACAATGGTATTTGGCACAAGGGAAATGGCCATTGGATTTTGAAAGATAAAGTGGCCGCTAAGTCGCATAATCTTCCGGCTGATCAACGGCCAAATATGTACGACAATTCTATTAAAGTGCCAACAATTGTGCGCTGGCCAAATAAAATAGCCGCAAATAGCGTTAATTTATCTAGCGTATCTAACCTTGATTGGTTTCCTACTTTAGTTGCTGCTGCTAATACACAGGCCAGTCAACAAACTATCATTCGCGGTAACAATGTATTGCCAGTGTTAACCGGCAAAAAGGCATTATCTTCTTCAGATTATTACGCAGCATATACAACAAAACACCAATCGATTAGTGGCATGCGTATGTACAGTGACGGCCAATACAAGTTGGTTAAAGACTATATAAACAAAGGACGCGATGAGTTTTATGATCTAGGTAATGATCCGCAAGAATCGACGAACTTGATCAACACCAATAATCCAAAATTGCAGGTCATTATTAATCGTTTTGATGATGTGATTTTCGAAAAAATGTTAGCAACCCAAGATCCTCTACTTGACCAATTTTTTGCGGAGAAGAAAAAATGATTAATAAATTAAAAACCTTGTTCGCAATTTTTTGTGTAACCGGAATCGTTGCCACTGCAAATGCAGGGCTAAAAGGTAAGCATGCTTTACCCGACAATTTAGCTGAGCATGGCATAGTTGAGTCGGATTTTAGTAAAGCGCTTAAAAATGGCCAGCGTATTTTAGAAGAGAAAAATTGGAATGTGTGGGGTATTTCACCAATTGTCGGTGATGATGGCAAAATTCACGTTTTTTATTCGCGCTGGCGTGGCACACACAGCCGCTGGTTAAGCCATAGTGAAATTGCCCATGCCGTTGCAGATAAACCTGAAGGGCCTTATACGGTATTAGGGACAGTGTTGACCGGACGTGGCGGTGAACATTGGGATGCGGATACTATTCATAATCCTACTATCCAAAAAGTGGGTGATAAATATGCCTTATTTTTTATTGGCAATAATCTGAAAAGAGCGGCTGATTTTGACGGCCATCATGCCTCGACGCAACGCATAGGATTAGCATTGTCTGACAGTTTGTATGGGCCTTTTGAACGAGTCAGTGATGAGCCTATTTTAGACGTGAGCCCAAATAAAAAGGATTGGGATAGCTATTTAACCACTAACCCAGCTTTGTTACAGCATCCTAATGGCGAATACTGGTTGTATTATAAAGCGTGGGATAAATACAACGACAATATGCGTAAAATGGGCGTGGCAATCGCTAAGGATATTAAAGGTCCTTATACAAAACATCCTAAAAATCCGTTAGTGAGTTTTGCGTCTATGAAGCGTCAGGTCGAAGATGCTTACGTTTATTTTTCTGATAATAAATACTATATGATTATGCGCGATATGGGGGTGATCCATCCACATGTTGGCTTAATGCTTGATTCAGATGATGGTATCACTTGGTCTAAACCGCAACTGGGTTATCGCACCAATACTCATTATGTTAATGAGCAAAAAGTACAACGCATGGAAAGACCACAAGTCTTAATGGAAAACGGCAAGCCTAAATATCTATTTTTGGCATTAATGGGTGGTAAATACGATACCTCTACCGGCTTTTTATTGGCTGTAGATTAAGCTTAGTTGTTAGGTTTAGTAAACGGATAAAACCTTAAACGCACTTGTTCTAAGTCGTGTAAGGTTTTATCTATATCACCATTTTTTAAAAATTCGACCAATAAAGGCTGCACATACTTTTCAAATTTAGGCTCGGCGAGTCTATCGAAAAATGGCGTAACAGCAACTGAAGTCTTAAAGGCGTCAATATCTTGCTTTAATATAGGGTTTTCACCCAATTGTGCATGCTTATGGGCAGGTATCGCATGTAGTTTTTGGGCAATACTCGTTTGTACGTCTTTGTTTGCAAGGTACTTGATAAATTGCTTAGCTAGCTTTTGCTTTTTGGAACGGGCGTTGATAAAAAATGCTTCAACCGGTGCCGACTCATAGCGAGGAATATCAGCGATTTTAGGAAAAGAGACGCGTTTTATTTTGTGGCCGTTTTCAAATTTTTGAGCGTTATTAACCATATAAGAAGAGCCTGAAAAGATGAATGCCAATTTTTTTCGTAACAGTAAAGGCAAGGTTTTTTCCCAGCGCTCTTCATACCAACCATAAGAAAATAAATCGTGGTCAATTAGTTCTTTCCACTTAACAAAGGCTTGTCTTACATCTGAGTCGTAAAAGGATTTTTCGCCGCTCGCGATTTGATATAGTAAATCAGCTCCTTGGGTTCGGAGGATAATATGTTCAAACCAAGATGTGGCTACCCAAGGTTGTTTACTATTTGATGGGAATACATGCCAGCCATGATTTTTAAGCTTAATGCAATATTCGACAAATTCTGGCCATGTTTGTGGTACAGGTCCAAATTGAGTCGTTAGGTTTTGATGGTAAAACAGTCCCCATGTTGTAAATTTATAGGGCAGTGCAAAGTAGCGATTGTTTAAGCTGACGTGGGGGAGTAATTGAGAATGAATAGCTTGTTGTAAGTTGAGTTCATCCCATAGCGAGGTAATGTCGGTAACTAAACCTTTGTTTACTTTAGCCATCAGACGACCTGCACTATGAGTAAATATAATGTCAGCACCGTTATTGCGGATGAGTGAGTAGCCTATTCGTTCATTCCTAAAATCATCTAATGCGGCATAAGCCGATACTTTAATTTTTATGCCTGATGCGGCTTGGAAATCGTAAAAAACATTTTGTAATGCTGGACGATTATTGGCACCGTCGTCGACTAATACTTCAAGTACTTCGGTTGCTGAATGAATATGTGTTTTGGGCGACAGCGAGGAAGCTAAACAGAGGTCGCACCGGAACATAACCAAACTACAAATTATCAACGGAAAACAAGCTTTGATGACACTTTTATCAAGCAATTTCATTTAACTTTTTTACTGCTGTTTGGTGGTTTAACTCGCTATCCTTTACAGGAAATTTAACCACAACATTGTTTTTCTCTTGTTGGCCTGTCTCCCATTTTTGCCAATCGTGCGACACTTTCTGTTAAAAAATCACTATTTTGTTGTGCTGTGATCTTAATGGTTTCATGTATCCAACTATTCAGTGCGGGATCAATTTTATAGTAAACCCACTGGCTTTGTTTTCGATCAATTAATAACCCTGCTTTTTTCAACTGAGCTAGATGGCGCGAAACCTTTGGTTGGCTAGCTTCATTTAAGGCAACCATTAATTCACACACGCAAAGCTCTTGTTCGAGATGCAGCAATAATATACTTTTGAGCCGTAATTCATCCGCAAGGCATTTAAAAAAAATAGTCGGTTTCACAAAATCCAATAATTAGAAAATTAAAACCTGTTCAATTTACCTTATTTTGCGGTTAAGCAAAACGGTTTGCATATTAAAGTACACGATAAAAATCGAAGTTTAAATATAAAAATTGTTTTGGGGTAGGCTTAACTAGGAGAGGGTTATGCAGCAGCCGGGAGTGAGAGAGCGGTTGCTGCACAAGCTATTTAACTATAAATTAATGAGTTACTAAGCGGTTCGTAAACAGTTTCTACCTGCGTTCTTGGCTTGATAAAGTGCTTTGTCCGCTTGACTAAATAACGCTTTATGATCCATTTCGGCTTTTAATTGGCAAACACCAATAGAGGTCGATACGCCCATTTTGGTCATAATTGACGATAAACCGGCTTCTGCTTTTATTAAACGAGAGATCCGTGTGGCAACCGATTGATTTGCACCGTCTAGGATAATGGCAAACTCGTCTCCGCCAAACCGAAAGACTAAATCTGTTTTACGCACTGAATTTTCTAAAATACGTGCAAATTCAATTAATACCTTGTCGCCTTCAGCGTGGCCCCAAGTGTCATTGGCTTGTTTAAAGTTGTCTAAATCAAGTAGCACTAGGGTGTAATTTTCTTGGTTGGCTAATGCTCGCTCTACGGAAGACGAAAACTTTTCTTCGAAAAATCCTCGATTACCTAATCCAGTTAAGCTGTCATTGAGCGCTTGTTTTTGTAAATCGGCTACAGCTAATGCATTACGAATAGGGTATGCTAGCTTAGCTTGTAGTAAGCTAAGTACGTTAACCGTTTCAATATCTAATTCGCTGCTACAGGCATAGTTTAAAATGCCAAGGCGTTTGTCGAATAGCATAAGTTCGGAGATATGATTAAAAACCCCCTTGCTAAATTCGCGAGTTTCAAAGCAATCAGACTCGGTCTGCAAACGCATGCCGGTTAGATCGACATACTTTGCCGCTTCTTCAGTATACATTTGTAGTATGTCGGTTACTTTTAAACTCGTGTGCAACCTTTCTACTAAATGGTTGAAATTGGGTTCAAATTCATCTCTAACTACTGCTACACTTGAATTGGGCAAGTGCATAACGTTATTTGAATCACGAGTATTGAAATGATTTAAGTTGTCCACAAAGTTCACCTTAGATTTTAAAGACAATTAAATCTAAGCTAAAACTGTACCAATAATTATTTTTTTAATAAAAACATAAATTTAGACTGGAATTTACGGAAAATTGACGCGGGTTAGTCTATCCTGTTTTTAGCGCGTCAAAAAAGCTTTCCCACAACTATAAGAACCTATGCAAGATACAATATTTAAAGAAATGCTATTATTATTAGCGGCCTCTGTGTTTATGATTTCTCTTTTCCGCCGCTTTAATTTAACCCCTATATTAGCCTATTTAGCAGCAGGGATTGTGGCTGGCCCTACCGCGCTAGGTTGGATCTCATCTCCCGATAAAATGAATTTGATTGCCGAGTTAGGTATCGTTTTACTATTGTTTTCGCTCGGCTTGGAGTTTTCATTTCCCAAGTTAATCGCCATGCGCAAAATGGTATTGGGCACAGGTTCAGTACAGGTTTGTGCCACGTTAATTGTGATTATGCTCTTTTGCTTTGCCTTAGGGTTGCCGATAGAGGCTTCTTTTGCGGTTGGTGCCATCCTCGCGTTATCGTCGACGGCCATTGTAATAAAACAATTATCTGAAAAATCGAACGGCCTTAAAGACAGAAAAGGTCAGATCGCTGTATCCGTGCTGCTTTTCCAAGACATTGCTGTCGTACCATTTTTAATTACGTTTCCAATTTTATCTCAAGGCGGAGATGTTGCCATCGGTCACGCGCTTTTTATGGCATTGCTCAAAGGTATCGCGGTATTTGTGCTGCTAATTGCAATTGGCAAATGGTTATTGCCGCGTGTATTTGCTGAAATAGGCCAAGCACGTAGCGACGAATTATTTGTATTAACTACCTTGTTAGTTGCCTTGTTAGCCGGAGGCGTGACGCACTTATTTGGTTTGTCGATGGCATTAGGAGCTTTTTTAGCCGGTATGATGTTGGGTGAAAGTCAATATAAACACCAGCTTGAAGCCGATATACGCCCATTCAGAGATATTTTAATGGGGCTGTTTTTTACCACAGTTGGTATGCGTTTAGATATTTACGCAATATGGGTGCAATTTCATTGGTTAATTTTATCCGTTGTTGGTTTGTTATTGGTTAAAGCCATGGTGGTTTATGCCATTTGCCAAGTTGTTAAGGAGAAACGAACCGACTCAGTAGCAGCAGCTATAATGCTGTGCCAAATGGGCGAGTTTGGTTTTGTGCTCACGGCTTTAGCGTTGGAAAATGAATTAATTAGTTCAGATATCGCTTCTTTGTTGATTGGGGTTGGTGTGGTAAGTATGGCGATAACGCCATTCTTGGTTAGCAATGCAGAGCGCTTAACTAATTTTATTTTGTTTGGTGATTTACAGTCGCAACATCAGGATAAAATACCAGGCTTTACTTACAATCAATCTGATCATGTCATTATTTGTGGTTTTGGTCGAGTTGGCCAAACCGTTGCTCGTTTTTTAAAAGCAGAGGCAATACCTTATGTTGCTTTAGACTTTGATCCTATTCGAGTTCAAGAAGCCCAAGTCGCAGGGGAAAGAGTGCATTTTGGTGACGTGCGCAACGCCATGATTTTAAATGCGGTTAGTATTAAGACAGCGCGTTTGGTCATTATTACCTTAGACGATGCAATAAAATCACAAACTGTAGTTTCTTTGATTAAAGATTTAAATCCAGATGCAAAAGTTGTTGTAAGAACGTCGGACGACGAGCACTTGAATCAATTGAAAGAGGTTGGAGCGACTGAGGTTGTGCCCGAGAAACTAGAGGGCAGTCTGATGTTAGTCTTGCATGTGCTATACCGCTCAGGAGTGCCGATTAAACGTATATTCAGTAGACTTCGTCGTGAACGGCGCAATCAATACAATTTTATGCATGGTTTCTTTCCCGGTGAAAATGTTGATTTAGGCGGCGAGCGCCGTGAGCAGTTGGAATTTTTACACGCTATTTCGTTGCAAGAAACGGCGTATGCCATTGGTAAAACGTTAAAAGAACTTAACTTGTCGAGCTTACGGGCTGAAGTGATTGGTTTAAGGCGTAACAACCAAGAAATTGAACAACCTCCTGAGGATATTCGCATCGAAATAGACGATGTGCTAATTATTCGAGCTCGACCTTCACGGGTTGAAAAAGCCGAGCGCTTCCTGCTCGAAGGATAGGTTATACGGAAGCTAGTTTTATTCTGATTTATGATTGAGCAGAGGCATGAGTTGAGAATGAAGACCGTTTGCAATGATTGGCTGAGCCTGTGCGTTAGGATGCAGCTGGTCTGCCAGCATTAAGTCTTTATTTAGAACCACAGGCTCAATAAAAAACGGTACGACAGGGATCTTAAACTCAGCTCCCAACGTATAAAATAGTTGGTTAAACCTATCACTGTATCGTTTGCCATAATTGGGTGGGACTTTCATCGCGAATAAAATAGGTTGGCTGCCAGTGTTTTTAACTGTGTTGATTAGCTTAGTTAGGTTTTGTTTGATGAGTTTTAATGAAAAACCACGTAAACCATCATTGGCTCCTAGCTCTATTAACACATACTTTGGACTATGTTGCTTGAGTAACTGCGGTAACCGAGCCAAGCCAGCGTCTGTTGTTTCACCACTGATTGAAGCATTGATTAATTGAAAGGGAACGGCTTCATTTAACCATTTCGTATTGAGTATATTGACCCAAGTGTCGTTGGTGTTTAAGCCATAGCCTGCACTCAGGCTGTCGCCGAGCACTAAAATTTGCGACTTAGTCGAATTCGCCTGTACAGAACCGTTAGCCAAGGTTATTAACAAGGCTAGCACGAGAAAAACAGACTTTTTAAGGTTTTGCATGTTATCTAATCAACCTATCTTACAAGTAAATGCGTTAACTAAGACAGTAAAAACAAATGGCGAAGAACTCAAGCTACTTCGTCCAACTAGTTTTACTATTCAACCCAAACAAACGGTTGCAATAGTTGGAGCGTCGGGCTCAGGAAAGTCGACTCTACTTGGTTTATTAGCTGGGTTAGATACCGCATCCACTGGTGAAATAAAACTCGCTGGCAATGATTTACATCATATGGACGAGGAGCAACGAGCAAGAGTGCGTGCTGAACACGTCGGCTTTGTCTATCAGTCTTTTATGTTAATTAGTAGTTTAACGGCATTAGAAAACATTATGTTGCCCTTGGAATTGGCTGGCGATGCAACACCAACTGAGTCGGCTAAAAAATGGTTAGAGCAGGTTGGCCTAGCGCATCGAGCCGAACATTTTCCTAATCAATTATCTGGTGGTGAGCAACAACGCGTTGCTATTGCTCGAGCCTTCGCTTGTCGCCCTAAAATATTGTTTGCTGATGAACCTACCGGAAATTTAGATGCCGAGAATGGCAAGAATATTCAAAATTTATTGTTTGAATTAAATCAGCAACAAGATACAACCTTGGTTTTAGTGACGCATGATCTGCATTTAGCTCACAAGTGTCAGCGTATTTTTCATATGCAGGCGGGTGTGATAGCTGAAGAGTTAGAAGGCGATAATATTAAATCAGGTGGAAAAACGGGCTAATAGGGAAGTGACTTATGCTAATTAATTTATCGGTGCGTTTGTTATCTCATGAGCTTAAACGCAATGAGTTAACTATTATGCTGCTTGCTATTGTGTTGGCGGTTGCGTCTGTTTTTTCGTTATCGGCTTTTAGCGAGAAATTGCAAAAAGGTGTGCATGAAAAAAGCGCACAATTTTTGGCGGCAGATGCTGTTTTATTTTCTTCTCGTCCATTGAATAAAGAATGGCAAAGCTATGCCAGCCAAACTTTGCATACATCAGATCAGATCCGTTTTCGAACTATGTTGTTTTTTGAAGACGAGATGTTGTTAGGCGACGTTAAAGCGGTTGATGATGCCTATCCGCTTAAAGGCAGTATTAAGTTAAAGTCGAGTCCTTACGGTAAAGACACTGTAACTCAACTAAAAATAAAGCCAGGTGAAGTTTGGTTGGCTCCTAAATTTTTTAATAGTTTGGGAATCAAAATAGGCGACACCATTGATATAGGAGAGGCTCAGTTTCTCGTTACGCAAATTATTGGCGCTACGCCTGATCAAAGCTTTAGCCCGTTTACCAGTGGGGCAGAGATTTTATTACACATTGATGATGTGCCAAAAACTCAAGTTATCCAACCGGGTTCGCGTATTGCTTATAGATTGTCTTTAGCGGTAAAGGCGTTAACGCAGGAAGAGGCTGATACTAAAAAGGTGATAAGTCAGTTTGAAGATTGGCTATTTCCTAAAATGAATGATGACTTACATGGTTGGCGCACGGTTTACGACGATTCATCACCCGTCGGCAATTCGGTAGCAAGAGCGACACGCTTTTTTCAACTCGCTAGCCTAATTAGCATTATTTTGGCTGCCACTGCTGTCGGTGTAGCGGCGACACAATATGCGAAACGGCATTATGATGCGGTTGCTATTTTAAAAACGCTAGGCGCCAGTAAAAAGCAAATTATTCAAATATTTAGTATTCATCTTTTCTTATTAATTGTCGCTGGATTGCTTATCGGTTTATTGGCCGGTTGGGCTGCACAACAAGGTGTGTTGTGGCTGGTCGCAGAGCAACTACCCGCTGATATAGCCAACGTTGCAGTTAGTCTTAGACCTTTTGTATTAGCGGCGTTAACTGGGTTTATTTGCGCAGGACTGTTTTCTTTGGTGCCTTTGTTGGAATTGTTTGGCACGCCCCCTTTGCGTGTTATTCGTCGGCAACTGACGGGTAAATCAATGAGCCGTTGGCTTGGTTATGGTATTTCAGCCGTGACAATTTTTGTATTAATGTGGCTATATAGTTCTGATTTACGATTAAGTGCAATTTTATTTGTATCTAGCCTTGCGGTTGTCGCTTTGTTAGCAGGGTTATCACAATTGAGTTTTTGGAGCTCGCGAAAGGTAGGCAGTCAGGCTAATTCAGCTTTTAAATTAGCGGTAGCTCGTATATACCGTAATGCAAAAAACAATAGTTTGCAGTTGATTAGTTTTGCTATTGCTGTTCAGTTGTTTTTACTAGTGTTAGTACTACGCAGTGATTTGATTGCCCAATGGCAAAATAGTTTAAAAGACGGTACACCTAACTATTTTGCTGTGAATATCCCTCATCACAAAGCAGATAATTTTCAAGCTGATTTTAAGCAACATGACCTGTCAATTACGGATATTTATCCGATAACACGAGGCAGGTTAGTGGCTATAAACGATGAGCGGTTAGCAGATGAAGTCACCAAAGAAAAAAAATCTAAAGCAGAAGAAGGTCAACAGCGTAGCATAGGGCGAGAGCTTAGCTTAACTAGTCATAGCGTATTACCAACGGAAAATGTGGTGACACAGGGCGTTTGGTGGCCAGAAAATCCAGAAAAAAACCAAGTATCTGTTGAAGCTAAGCTAGCTGAACGCATGAAGATAAACTTACATGATAAGTTAACCTTTAATGTAACAGGGACTGAATTTACCGTCACAGTAACCAGTATTCGCACTGTTAAATGGGAAACCATGACGCCTAACTTTTTTATGATTTTCAGCGATGATGTTTTACAGACATTTGCTGCAACCTACATTGCCAGTTTTTATATACAAGACGAGCAGAGTCAGGCTTTAGCGAATATTATGTCTAACTACTCGACGACGAGTCTGATTGATATTCAAGCCATTTTGTCACGAGTTAGAGATATTGCTAACCAAGCTTCAATGGCGGTAGAGTTTATATTTATTTTAGTACTGGGAGCCGGATTACTTGTGTTATTTGCCCAAGTACAGGCGAGTATGGCTGACAGAAATCAAGAAGTGCAGGTTCTTAAGTTGCTAGGCGCAAAAGGGCGTTTGATCCGCAGCAGTATTGTTTATGAGTTTGTCCTATTAGGGGCGTTAGCAGGGCTTTTTGCGGCATTAAGTATGGAAGGGGCTCTTTGGGCTGTGCAGACTTTTGTATTTAAAATGCCTTGGCAGCCTCATTGGCAATATTGGTTAATTGCGCCGATTTTATCAGGTGTGGTGCTCGCCGTATTTGGCGCGATGACCTGTTTACGTTTGCTTAAACAAACAGTAAGACAAGGGGCGGAGAGTTTTTCCTAACGTACTGAATATTAGTGTAAATATTTAGTACGAAAAATAACAACAAAAAAAGCAGGCTAATAGCCTGCTTTTTTTGAAATCTTTTAAGGGTTGTTTTTGCGCTTATACGTCAAATGTTGCAATGACAGTTTGCTCTTGTTCAATTTCTTGTTTAATAATTTGCTTAGCGATTTTTGAGCAACGACCGCAATCACTGCCAACTGAAGTTTTGCAGCGTAAATCACACAAGTTACCACAACCGCCTTTTACTGCTTGGCGTATTTGTTTATCGGTAATGCCATGACATAAACAAACGTACATATTAACAACCTAGAAAATAAAACTTAACAAGAATGATTCTCGATAACGCGGTTATTATAAATGAAATTAATTCGCATTTGCAAACTCTTTTAAACTGAATTTTGATTTTAAGGTTTACAACAGGTTAATTTGAGCGTTGCTTATTAAGGGAATAATTAGTCAGTGAAAACTTTACATGTATTGCTTTTGCGCCAATCAATAATTATTAATTAGCCCTTTTTATAAGATGTTAATAGGAATAAAATAAATTTAAGAAAAAATAAGCATATACGACAGTAACTGCTTTTCATTAAGGCCAGACCCTATAATAATAGGGGTAACGTTAGTGCAAATAGGGAGCACTTTATGTTTAAAATTTTAGTCGCCGACGATTCAAGCCAAGTTCATCGAATTGTAAAAAGTATCTTACATGAATACTTTGAGGTTCGACCTACCATTTATTGTGCGCTGGATGGTGCCCAAGCTAAAAAAATATTTGCTGAAAATAAACCTGATATTGTTATTACTGATTTGTACATGCCGTTGTTGGATGGATTTAACTTAACTATTTATTTTAAAACCAGTGAAGATGCACCTTATGTCATCGCTATTTCAGCTAACCCTGAATATTCAGAGAATGATCAGGTTAGTTCATTAGAGAAGGTAAAACAGTTAGGTGCTGATGCAATAGTCGATAAAAGTGTGATGTTTGACGGGTTACCGCAGGCGTTAGATAAGTATTGCGCTGCTACGTCCGGAGAATAGCCTTATACGTTTGCTAATAAAAAAGCTCTGCTTAAGAGCGAGAGCTTTTTTATATTACGTATGCAAACTGCATTAAGGCAGTAGTTATTTAGCGTGACGCTCTTTTAATTTATCAATGACATCTGTTAGTGATAAATCCATGCTTTGCAGCAATACGGTTAAGTGATAAATCAAATCAGCTGATTCACAAATGAGCTCGTCTTTATCACCAGAAGTTGCAGCTAGTGCCACTTCAACGCCTTCTTCGCCAACTTTCTGTGAAATTCGCTTAACGCCTTTAGCATATAGGCTAGCGGTATAACTGGAATTAGCATCCGCCCCTTTACGTGAAGCGATAACATCTTGTAAATCACTTAAAAAAGCAAGGTGAGGTTGAGCATCGTTATCCCAACAGGTTTCTGTACCTAAATGGCAAGTTGGGCCTACAGGTTCTGCTAATGCAATAAGGCTATCTTTATCACAATCGGTAGATAATTCGACTAACTTTAAGTGATTGCCGGATTCCTCTCCTTTAGTCCAAAGTCTGTCTTTAGTTCGGCTGTAAAAAGTCACTAAACCTGTATTGAAGGTTTTTTCTAAAGCAGCGGTATTGGCGAAGCCCTGCATTAGAATTTTACCTGAGAATGCATTTTGGACGATAACAGGGATCATACCGTCACATTTTTCCCAGTTTAATTGCTTGATGTTATCAGCTGTGATTAGCACGGGCGGATCTCCACCTTTTCATTAATTAGAGTTTGTTTTAGTTCAGCCATTTCGATGATGTTTTTATGGAAAACGCTGGCTGCTAAGCCTCCGTCAACATCAGCATCTTTAAATACACGAGTGAAATGTTCGATGGCTCCAGCACCACCAGAAGCGATAAGCGGTACGTGACACACTTCGCGGGCTAGCTTTAATTGTTCAATATCATAACCTTCACGCACACCATCTTGGTTCATGCAGTTCAGCACGATTTCACCAGCGCCAAGTTCTTGAACTTTTTTGATCCATTCAAACGTTGTCCAGCTGGTTTTTTGGGTGCGGCTTTCATCGCCCGTAAATTGGTATACTTCGTATTGGCCAGTCTCTTTGTTATAGAAAGAGTCAATGCCAATGACAACGCATTGTTGGCCAAAACGTTTATTAAGTTCAGTCACTAATTCTGGGTTAGCTAGAGCAGGGGAATTAATAGAAATTTTATCGGCTCCCATTTCTAAAATAATACGGGCTTGTTCAACGGTTTTAATACCGCCAGCCACACAGAAAGGAATATCGATTTTTTCGGCGATACGAGAAACCCAGCTTTTGTCCACTACACGTTGATCACTTGACGCTGTAATATCGTAAAATACTAATTCGTCAGCGCCCATTTCAGCATACTTTTCAGCTAGTGGCACAATATCACCAATGATTTCGTGGTTACGGAACTTAACGCCTTTAACCACTTTGCCATCACGAACATCTAAACAAGGAATTATGCGTCTTGCCAACATGCAATCGCCTCCTCGATCGTGAATTTACCTTCTAATAATGCGCGACCTAAAATCACCCCACCGACGTTAGTGGGTTTAAGGGCTTCAATATCTTCAATACCGCCGATACCGCCTGATGATTGCCAGATAATTTGCGGGTATTGAGCAACAACTTCTTTATATAGGTCAACATTGGAACCAGATAGTGTACCGTCACGGCTAATATCAGTGCAAAGTACATGGCGTAAACCAACCTTTAAGAAATCTTCAACAGTATCTTCTAATTTCACGCCTGAATTTTCTTGCCAGCCGTGGGTTGCGATAAACTTATTGCCGTTTTCGTCAATATTAATATCTAAGGCTAGAACGATGGCTTCAGGACCAAACACTTCGATCCAGTTTTTAACGATTTCAGGCTGCTTTACTGCCAGTGAACCAATAACAACACGGTTAACACCAGCGCTTAATAGGCCTTCAACATCTGATTTACTGCGAATACCGCCGCCAGCTTGGAACTTCATTAAACCGGTATCGGTTAGCTTTTTGATTAATTCTAATTGGCGTTTATTTGGATCTTTTGCGCCAGTTAAATCAACTATGTGTAACCACTTGGCTCCACCATCTGCGTAGGTTTTAGCTACGTCTAATGGGTCGAGTTTGTATTCTGTTTTTTGCTCGTAATCGCCTTGATATAAGCGAACGACTTTACCTTCAATCAGGTCTATAGCAGGGATGATCATGCATTCATCTCCAAGAAATTCTTTATAATTTTAGCGCCAGATTTACCAGAACGTTCTGGATGGAACTGAACACCCATAAAATTGTCACGACCAATTGACGCTGCGAATGTTTGGCCATAATCACAGGTAGCTAATGTTGTGCCAGACGGGTTTACACAAAAACTATGCACAAAGTAAAAGTAATCGTCTTGGTTAACGCCAGCGAATAGTGGGTGATCGGCAATTTCAGTTAACGTATTCCAACCCATGTGAGGTAGACGTAAACCATTGGCTTGTAGAGGTGCCACTTTATCGTCGGTTAGTTGCAGACAGTCTACTTGACCTTCTTCTGAGAAAGCCGTCATAAGCTGCATACCTAAGCAAATACCTAAAACCGGTTGAGTCAAACTTTGTACAACTTCAACTAAACCGCGCTCGTTGATAATTTCCATTGCTGCACCAGCTGCCCCTACACCAGGTAGAAATACTTTATCAGCCGCTTTGATAGTATCTGCATCGTACGTCACTGTTACGTTGTAACCTAAACGTTCAACAGCGAATTTGACTGACGACAGGTTGGCGCAACCCGTATCAATAATAACAACTTTTTGTTGCTTGCTTTGTTCTGGGGAATTAACAGCCATTTTACAAAACACCCTTACTACTTGGTAATTCTGTACCTTCAATTCGCACTGCTTGACGTAGTGCACGGCCAAAACATTTAAACAAACTTTCAACTCTATGATGATCGTTGTCACCCGTTGTTGATAGATGCAAGGTAATTGCCATACCGTCAGCTAATGAACGGAAGAAATGCGGAACCATTTCGGTTGCCATTTCACCGACTTTAGGGTGGTCAAACTCAGCATCAAATTTAGTAAATGCACGGCCTGAAATATCCAATACACATTGTGCTAAGCACTCGTCCATCGGTAGGCTGAAGCCAAAACGACCTATTCCTTTTTTGTTGCCTAGAGCTTTTTTCAACGCTTGACCTAATGCTAAAGCTGTATCTTCAACACTGTGGTGATCATCAATATGTAAATCGCCATCGACTTTAATATTCATATAGAAGCCGCCGTGGGTCGAGATTTGATCCAACATATGATCAAAGAAACCAACGCCAGTTGAAATATCCGCTTTAGCCACTTTATCTAAGTTAACTTCAACTAAAATATCGGTTTCACTGGTTTTTCGATGGATTGTTGCTGTGCGAGGTTGCTTAGTTAATGCTTCAACAATGTGATCCCAATTGAGAGATTTAGGGTTATATTGAAAGCTTTTAATGCCCATGTTTTCGGCTAGCTGCACATCGGTAATACGATCACCAATTACATAACTATCTTCAAAATCGACGCGACCTTGTTGTAAGTAATCTTTGACTAAGCCTAATTTAGGCTTGCGACAGCTACAGTTGTCTTCATCAAAATGCGGGCAAATTAATACATCGTCAAATTTGATACCTTGCGAGGCGAAGATATCTAGCATTTTGTTATGTGGCTTTTCGAAATCTTCCGTTGGAAAACTGTCGGTACCTAAACCATCTTGATTAGACACCATCACTAGTTTGTAGCCTTCGGCTTTTAACGTGGTCAAAGCGGCAAAAACGTTAGGTTCAAATACTAACTTTTCAAGCGTATCTAGCTGATAGTCAATTGGTGGCTCTTCAACTAAAGTGCCATCACGGTCGATAAAAAGAATTCTTTCTCTGCTCATATCTGTCTCAAATAATCATTCGCCAACCTTTTGTATAGTTGGCGTTAAAATTCTATAAAGTGTCGCCAAAAGCGCGCATAGCTTCGAGTAAGGCGTCGGTTTCTTGTTCGCTGCCAATTGATATGCGTAGACTATCATCAAGCATAATTTGTTGAGAGTAATCGCGTATTAAAATACCTTGCTCAACTAAAGCTGCAAATAAGGCTTTTTTATGCTTGGTGCGAAATAGCACGAAATTAGACGCGCTAGGCAATTGCTCGTAAACGTATTCTAACTGGTCTAAAGCATTAACTATACGCTCTTTTTGTTCGAGCACTTGTGCTAATTGTGATTGCATTCGCTCAAGACCATTTACGCTTAATGCTTGACTGGCAATTTGTGCCACAGGCCAGCTAATTGGGTAAGGTGCGATAACTTTACTCATTGCCGCAATGATATTTTCATTAGCTAACGTGTAGCCACAGCGAATGCCAGCTAAACCAAAGGCTTTTGACATAGTACGAAGTACGGCTAGATTAGCGTAGTCGTTGATCCATGGTGCTACTGTTTTTTCTGCTGAAAATTCAATATAGGCTTCATCTACCGCTACAATTGCGCTGTCAGCAAACAGATTTAGAACGGTCTTAATTTGATCGGCCGCCATTAAGTGCCCAGTCGGGTTATTAGGCGAACAAATAAACACGACTTTAATTTTGTGTTCTTTTTTTGCTTTTTCAATAGCGGGTAAATCTAAGGTAAAGTCAGACTTTAATGGGACTTTAACTGTACCTATGTTGCAAGTTTCGGCACTGATGGCATACATGCCGTATGTCGGTGGACAAATTAATATTTTTTCGTCATTTTCGCAAAAGGTACGAATTAATAATTCGATTGCCTCATCTGCACCACGACTAGCTAACACTTGAGTTTTTTCAACTTGAGCATACGCGGCGTAGGCCTCAATTAACTCTTTAGGTTGAAAATCAGGGTAACGATTAAAAACCGAGTCATCTAATTCATAACGGTTAGCAAAAGGAGATTCATTGGCATTTAACCAAATATTACCACCTGACATGGAACGACGAGCAGATGCGTAAGGCACTAAGCCTTGAATATTTTTACGGGTTAAACTATCAGCTAAGCTCATGTATTTTCTCTAATTAACTTGATCGTTTTTAGTCGGATCTAATACTTGTTGTTTGTTTAAACGAATGCCAACTGCATTTTTATGTGCATCTAAGCTTTCTGCTTTTGCTAATGCCATTATGGCTGGGCCAATTGTGTTTAAGCCCGCTTGCGTCAATTCTTGAACAGTAAACTGTTTCATAAAGCTAGATAAATTTAAGCTCGAATAAGCCTTGGTGTAACCATAAGTGGGTAATACATGGTTAGTACCGCTAGCATAGTCGCCGGCTGATTCTGGGGTATACGCACCTAAAAATATTGAGCCGGCATTTTCTAAAAATGGTAATAACTGGCGTGCGTTATCTGTTTGCACAATTAAGTGCTCAGGTGCATACATATTTGAAACTTCGCAGGCCTGGGCAATATCATTGACGATAATGATCCGGCTATGCGATAGGGCAGCTGCCGCAATTTCTTGACGCGGCAATAAGGCCAGCTGCTGCTGCGTGGCAGCTTCAACAGCTTGGGCTTGCTCAACTGAGTCGGTTAACAAAATAACTTGTGAGTCTTTACCGTGCTCGGCTTGTGATAATAAGTCGGCTGCCACATAGTCTGGATCGGCATTTTTGTCAGCTATTACCAAAACTTCACTTGGTCCTGCGGGCATGTCAATTGCTGCCCCTTTGGCATCTTGACTGACTTGCTGCTTAGCTTCGGTTACAAAGCTATTGCCGGGACCAAATATCTTATCCACTGGCGCAATGGATTCGGTGCCATAGGCTAGTGCGGCGATAGCTTGCGCGCCACCTGAGATATAAAGCGCATCGACACCGCAAACTTTGGCTGCGTAGCGGATCTCTGGTGTGACACCACCATTTTCATCGGGTGGCGTTATCATAATGACGCGTTTACAGCCGGCAATTTTAGCCGGTGTAGCTGTCATAATAACCGTTGACGGTAAAGGTGCTGTACCACCTGGGATATATAAGCCAACTTCGTTGATAGGTTGCGAACGTAACTCACAAACGACACCAGGTGTCGTTTCTACGCGGATATCTTTGGGCTTTTGAGCTAAATGGAAAGCATGTACTTGGCGATGAGCGAGTTCGATTGCGTCTTTGACTTCAGGTGAAATTTCATTAACTGCATTATCGATGGCTGCTTGACTCACTTGTAGGTTTTCAAGTGTGACTTTGTCAAACTTGGCAGCTAGCTCTTTTAATACCACGTCACCTTGGCTACGAACTTGAGCAATGATAGTGGCAACGGTATCACTTAACTTGGAGCTGTCTGCCAGTGCAGGGCGTTCCAATAAAGCAATTTGTTGGTCTTTGCTGAGTTCATTCCAGTTTGTGGTTTGACCAAATACACTAGTCAATTTTAGCATCTCCGCTTTGGAATAAGTAAAAATACGGGGTGAAAAATGTCGCCCCAACATTGATATATAATTGCTGACAAATATTAAAAACCGTTATTCCCAGCTGACCTTTTGACTCACTTGCTGAGTAACTGCTGGGCGGGCTATTGTCGAGGCAAGCAAGCCTCGACTTAAAATAGTCAACAGAACATTGCTTACTAGTTAAGCATTTTCTCAATTGGCATAACTAAGATTGAGCTAGCGCCAAGTGTTTTCAGCTCTTCCATCGTTTCCCAGAATAAGGTTTCTGGGCTAACTACATGTAAGGCAACTGTGTCATCGTTACCTGCTAATGGTAATACAGTTGGTGTTCCGCTACCCGGCAATAACTCAACCACTTGGTCAAGTTTAGCTTTTGGAGCGTGTAGCATAATGTACTTGCTTTCTTTAGCTTGAAGAGCACCTTCAATACGTGTCATAAAGGTATCGATTAATGCTTGCTTTTCGGCTGATAATTCAGATGCAGTTTGGATTAATACTGCTTTGGAACGATAGATAACTTCAGCTTCTTTTAAACCGTTTGCTTCAAGTGTTGCGCCGGTTGATACAAGGTCACAGATACCGTCGGCTAAACCAGCACGAGTAGCAACTTCAACTGAACCTTTTAATAAACAGAAAGACAAGTTTACGCCTTTCTCTGCCATGTATTTTTCAGTTAAGCGTGGGTAGGTGGTAGCAATACGTGCGTTTTGTAGATCTTGTGGGCCGTTGTAATCCATTTCTTCAGCAACAGCGATAGATAAACGACAACCACCGAAATCAAGGACCTTTAGTTCTTTATAGTCAAACGCATTGCCTTTTGCTTCGCGCTCTAACGATTCTTCTTCTAAAACGTTTTGACCGATAATACCTAAGTCACATACGCCATCCATAACTAAGCCAGGAATGTCGTCATCACGAACCAATAATAAGTCAACAGCTTCATTCGTTGAGTGAGCGATTAACTTACGATCACGCGTGCTGAACTTAATGCCAATTGCTTTAAGTAGTTTTTTCGATTCGTCACTAAGGCGGCCGCCTTTTTGTATAGCGATACGTAGTCTTGAGCTATCGATTGTCATTGTTTATTTTCCTTTGCCGTTTTGTATGGCGATAAAAACTAAAAAACCCTCGGAGGATGCACCTTCCGAGGGTTTGAAAACTGTAAGTGTTTTAAACATCCGGAAGGCAACGTTTAACCCTCCAGCCGACCTGAAAGGTTAATCCAAAATATGATGATGGTGATGGATAGTCGCTTTCAGGAAAGTCATAATGTTTAAAATCTCAATTAAAATTTGTTTAAATTTCAGGCAATGATGATGTCTAACTTAGGTACCTGAAAAATGATGGCGACACGGTAACTGATTATGGCGCTAAACGCAAGTAAAACACCTGTATACCACTAAAACCAAACGCAATTTTATATAACGCTAAGTAAGAGTAAAATGAAAGTTTTAAGTCAATGCGAAAGACATGACAATATCACTTAAAATCGATATATTTAAATGACATTGTCAATGTCAAAGATAAAACCTCATTAATAGAGGTATATACCCAGATGAAAGCTATTCTTCGTAAAATTTGTTCGCCTATTCTTAATTTATTTGAGAAAGGTCCTCAACCTGAAATATATAAACCGTTAAATCGTAAAATTCTGTTTGTGATGGCTGTTTTATTAATTGGTTTAGCCACTGGGGTGACTTTCGCGGCTGTTAGCGCGGGACAAGTCGCTTTTTTCTTACCTGTTATTGTTTTTGGTGGTGGCGGTCTGGTTTGTCTTATTGTTGGTGCGCTGGGTGACGAGCGCGCTGTTATGAATATTTGGGGTGGGCGTTAATCACCTCGTAAATATTCCAAGTTGCTATAGTGCGCTTAGTAATTACCATTGCCGCTTAGCGCAATAACAGCAATGGAAATTGAAACTGCCTACCTTAATTTGCAGCCTGACACAGAAAACTAACACAGATTATCTGTATATGTATTCACCTAATGTTTATCAAAAAATAATCATCTGTTTTTTAACAACTTATTCTTTGTTGCCAGCTATTTCCTAAGCCTAAACCATTAATAAACATAACTATTTTCCAGATTGTCAACGTTTATGCGTTTTAAACTTAAAATTGCTTAACCCTTTTAACAATACTGTAACACATTGTTTTTATTAAACTTATTGACCCACTCAAAATAACTGGTTAAATTTAAATCAATTAGTAAGGATTTCTTCGTTGACTCGGGACCGCTCGGCGTTCTCGGACATTTACCAGCGTTTTGTATGGATGTTTAGATTGCTGCTTATCGTTTTAAATATATCGGCATTTCCTACATCCATGTAGGTCGCCGATTATTGTTCCAGACATATACGGCATTTCCTACATCCATGTAGGTCGAAATTTATTTCGATACAGATTTTGTCGAGTTAAAACTCGACCTACAAATACAACAAACGCTCAACAGTAACGCTATATAAGGAGTCGTTATGCGATTAGTTACTGCGTTTACCTATTTTTTCAAGATCCTCTTTCAAGGCGAACAAAAGGCCTTACAACTATTAACTTGTAGCGACAAACAATCCAAACCTATTGACGCTGAACAGCAGCGTCCAGAATTTCAATATTCTCATTCTCCAGCCGTTCAAGTACTTAATTTATTCCAATCTAACGGTCGATTAATTGATTTTCTCAAAGAGGATATTAGTCAATACGAAGACGCTGATATTGGTGCTGCCGTTCGAGATATTCATGCTGGATGTCAGCAAGTGCTCGATAAAAATTTTGAGTTAACGTCTGTGTTTAACAAAAACCAAGAAGGTCAGGCAATCAGTGTAAACAGTGAGTTTGACCCATCAAAAATTGAGTTGGTGGGTAATTTATCAGCCAATACTGTTGCTGGTAGTGGTGTGCAAGGTACATTGGTACATGCTGGATGGATAGTGGAGGCTATTAAATTACCGACTATCGCAAAGGGGCAAAATGATAGGGTCGTTGCACCCGCTCAAGTGGAGGTTTAGTCATGGAAAATAATAATGAAACTAAATTGACTGCAAAATATGTAGTGGGAATTGATCTAGGTACTAGCAACACCGCTTTATCCTATGTTGACGTTAGTGCTAATAGTGATGGTGAAATTAACGTTATTAGTATGCCAATCCCGCAAGTGGTGTCCTCTGGACATGTTGAAGACAAACCATCTTTGCCATCAACCTTATACATTAGCGCAGGTGATGAATTACCACAGGGGGCAATTAACTTACCGTGGCGAGCAGAGGATAAATATGTTGTGGGTTATTTCGCTCGCGAGCAAGGAGCAAAAGTGCCAACACGTTATATTCATTCTGCAAAAAGTTGGTTTTGCCACTCAGGGATCGATCCTGAGAAAAAATTACTGCCACCTAACACCCCTGAAAAAGCTATCAAACAGTCACCGGCAGATGTTGCCAAAAAAGTGTTGCAGCATTTGATAGAAGCTTGGAATGAAAAAATTGCGCAAGATGATCCCGAGCAAACATTAGATAAACAAGCCATTACTTTGTGCGTTCCCGCTAGCTTTGACGCTCGCGCTCGTAATTTAACTGTACAAGTTGCAGAAGAGTTAGGCTTAAAAAATCTGCATTTATTGGAAGAGCCACAAGCCGCTATTTATAGTTGGATTGCGTCAATGGGTAGAGATTGGCGAAAACAGGTAACTAAAGGTGATCTTATTCTTGTGGTTGATGTCGGTGGTGGTACGACTGACTTTTCTTTAATAGCCGTGACCGAAGAAGAAGGCGAATTGCAATTACGCCGGATAGCTGTTGGTGAGCATATCCTATTGGGTGGTGACAATATGGATTTAGCATTGGCCCATGCGGTGGCTCAACAGCTTAAAAAGGAAGGCAAAAAGAAGCTCGATGACTGGCAAATGGCGGGTTTAGTACAGCAATGCCGTATAGCAAAAGAAGCTATGCTTAGCGATAGTGAATTACAAACTTATCCTTTGGCTATTTTAGGTCGAGGTTCGGCGGTTATTGGTGGCACGGTTAAAACAGAATTAAACCGTGAATTAATGAATCAATTGCTGCTGGATGGCTTTTTTCCATTAGTCAATTTTGATGCTATGCCTAAAGAAAAAAGGCGTTGGGGGTTTAAATCTAGTGGTTTACCGTATTCAACAGAGCCCGCTATTACTAAACATTTAGCCAAGTTTTTAACTCAGCATGCCGATCTACTCGCAGAGCAGTTACCAGAGTTTCAAGAACGGTTTAATGCGCAATTAGCATTACCGACGTCGGTAATTTTTAACGGTGGTGTTTTTAAAGCCGATGTTTTACGCAACCGTATCATGCAGCAACTGAGCTCGTGGGCAAACGATCTAAACGTTAATTCGCCACAAGTTTTAGGTACGAGTAGTTTAGATTTGGCGGTTGCGAATGGAGCTGCTTATTTGGGCATGGCTCGTCAAGGAAAAGGCGTTCGCATAAAAGGAGGTAGTGCGCGTAGTTACTATATTGCGATAGAAAGTGCTGAGCCTGCCATTCCTGGTATGGAGCCGCCTATGCATGCAATGTGTATTGTGCCTTATGGTATGGAAGAGGGCACAATCCATGAAATTTCAGGTGAAGAAATCGATTTATGTTTATGGACTGGGCAAGTCGGAGAGTTCGACTTTTTATCAAGCACGAGTCGTAATCAAGACCAAGCCGGTGAGCTGTGTGAAATTGATGAAGAAGAACTCGAATTTCATAAACCAATAGAAGCGGAAATCAGTGGCGACAGTCGAGTTGCGCCAATTGATTTACGCGCTCATTATACTGACATTGGAGTATTAGAGTTATTTTGTGTTGATCGTGAAACGCAAGACGCTTATAAAATAGAGTTTAATGTTAGAGAAGTGGAAGACGGTAAGGTTGAAAATCAATCGTTGATTGAGTCAGAATCAGAACCAGAAATAGCTTGATTTAGTATATGTAAAAGCTCGCCTTGTAAGACGAGCTTTATCATTACTTTTTTATAGCCAAAGACTATAGTCAAAGCGATCAGGTTTTAGGGGAAGCCGTCAAAGCTACCGCATCCGTGCTCACGCTCCTTACCTACATCCATGTAGGCAAGCTTCGAGACCCCATGAGCATATGCTCTATTATGTGATTGGGGCGAGTAAGCGCTGACAATGAACCATAAGACCTGAGCGAGAAGGCTATATATTAGAACGTTGCTGATTTAGGAGTCCGTGGGAATGGGATAACATCACGAACATTACCCATACCAGTTACGTAAGCCACTAAGCGCTCAAAACCTAAACCAAAACCACCGTGTGGCACACTGCCATAGCGACGTAAATCACGATACCAACCGTAGTCGACTGGATCTAAGCCCATCTCTTTCATGCGTGTATCTAAAACGTCAATACGTTCTTCACGTTGGCTACCACCGATGATTTCACCAATACCCGGTGCGAGTACGTCCATTGCAGCTACGGTTTTACCGTCTTCATTCATGCGCATGTAGAAAGCTTTGATGTCTTTCGGGTAATTTTGCAAGATGATAGGGGCGCCCACATGTTCTTCGGCTAGGTAGCGCTCATGCTCTGATGATAAATCGACTCCCCATTCAACTGGGAATTCAAATTTCTTGCCGGATTTTTGTAAAATATCGATAGCGTCAGTGTAATCCATACGCACGAATTCAGCATTAGCTAATTTTTGTAAACGCTCAACGACACCTTTTTGCACACGTAAATCAAAGAATTGTAAGTCATCCATGCGCTCTTCAAGTACCGCTTTAAATACGTATTTAAGCATATCTTCAGCAACTTGAGCGACGTCGGCTAGATCAGCAAATGCAATTTCTGGTTCAACCATCCAAAATTCCGCTAAATGGCGTGAAGTATTTGAATTCTCGGCACGGAAAGTGGGACCAAAGGTATAAATTTTTGATAACGCACTACAGTATGTTTCGCCGTTTAATTGCCCTGATACGGTTAAAAACGCTTCTTTACCAAAAAAGTCTTCGTTGTAATCTACCTCGCCATTTTCTAAACGCGGTAGGTTATTCATATCTAAGGTTGATACGCGGAACATTTCGCCTGCGCCTTCAGTATCAGATGCAGTAATAATAGGGGTTGCGACCCAAACATAACCACTTTCATGAAAGAAACGATGGATAGCTTGAGATAAACAGTTACGAACACGAGCTACAGCGCCAAACATATTGGTACGTGGGCGTAAATGCGCGTATTCGCGCATGTGTTCAACCGTATGGCGTTTCGCTGCCATTGGGTAAGTATCTGGATCTTCAACTAAGCCGACAATGTTAACGGTTTGAGCTTGGATCTCGAATTTTTGGCCTTTACCTTGTGACTCTACTAATTCACCGGTTACTTCAACTGAACAAGCCACTGTGAGTTTGGTTATCTCTTCGTAGTTTGCAAGGGTGTTGTCGATAACCGCTTGAATAGGATCAAAGCATGAGCCGTCATTAACATTAAGGAAAGCAAAATTAGGATTTGAACGAACGGTACGCACCCAACCTTTTAACGTAACGGTTTCTCCGACAGCATATTTGCCTGCTAATAAATCGCTAATCGCGCAATGAGTCATGAAGTTTTGCTCCCAACTGACGATATATAGTCATAAGGCCAAGTTTCCATTGCTTATAGTCTTCTCGCTCAGATTTTATGGTTCATTGTCAGCGCTTGCTCGCCCCAATCACATAATAGAGCATATGCTCATGGGGTCTCGAAGCTTGACGGCTTCCCCTAAAACCCGATCGCTTTGACTATATTTTTGTTTTTCGCTCTGGCTGTTACGACCTGTTTTTCTTATTAATTAAACAGTCGAACTTGGTTTTAAAGACTAAAATTAATGTTGTTAATATAAGTGAACCGCGTATGTTACAGGCTAATCCAGCAGACTCAAGTGTTATCCGCTATTACGAGACAAAATCGAATATGAAAAAAGCGAATTTTGTTGAAAGAAGACATGGTCCAGACTTTCGCATTAAATTTATGCGGGTGTTAACCATCTTTGCTTGGTCTATTTTATTACTTTCGTTACTCACATTTGAATACGCTCGGCCGGAGTTAGTGCCAGGTTATGCTAAATATAAAGGTTTAGAAGAATTATTTCGCGCGGAGTGGGATATTACGCTGTCAAATTTACTGTTTAGTGAATTATTGCTTTGTTGTTTGATTAGTGTTGTTACGATTGTGCTAAGCCAAACTCGTTTAAAAAGAGCAACTGACAGACAAAAATTCAATCAAATTTTTGTCTTTATTGTCAGCATAACGGCTTGTGTTTATGTTTGGCTGGAAATTTTAGGCTAGTGATATATGACTAGTCACATAAATTAGCAATTAAGTTACATAACTGGCTTATCAGCACGCTTATGTAAAATTAAAACTTCCTTGTGCAATTGCCAAAAATTACGATAACTGTTCAATATAACTTTTTATTGCGTTACACAATTTCGCCACTTGATCTTGCTGAATAACATAAGGTGGCATTACGTAAACGAGTTTACCAAAAGGGCGGATCCAAACGCCTTGTTTTACGAAAAAGCGTTGTATTGTTGCCTGATCAACAGCTTGTTTCATTTCCACCACGCCTATTGCTCCTAAACAACGAACATCAGCAACGTGTGGATTGTCACTCAATGGCGCTAAGCCTTGTTTGAGCCATTGATTGACTTGGTTGACTTGCTGTTGCCAATCATTTTTGATTAATAAATCAATGGATGCGATTGCCGCTGCACAGGCTAAAGGGTTGGCCATATAGGTAGGGCCATGCATAAATACGCCAGCCTCGCCATTACATATGCCGGTTGCAATTTTGTTTGTGGTTAGCGTTGCCGCTAACGTTAAATTACCCCCAGTTAATGTTTTACCTAAGCAAATAATATCAGGCGAAATATCGGCCCACTCGCAAGCGAATAACTTACCGGTTCGACCAAACCCTGTGGCTATTTCATCTGCTATTAGCAGAATTTGATATTCGTCACATAATTGTCTTGCTTGGCGTAAATACTCAGGGTGATAAAAATTCATACCACCGGTACCTTGAACAATCGGTTCTAGGATTAGGGCAGCGATACTTGCGTGGTTGTCGCTTAACGTTTTTCTTAGTGAATTGATGGCATCAGAATGCCATTGCGCTTCAATTCGAGGCGTGGGACGCTCAACAAATAATTGTTGTTGCATTGCGCCGCTAAATAAAGAATGCATACCTGTAACGGGATCACATACCGACATTGCGGCGAATGTGTCGCCATGATAACCGTTACGCGGAGTGACTATCTTGGTTTTTTCTGGTTTACCTTGGCTATGCCAATATTGCACCGCCATTTTCAAAGCCACTTCGACAGATACAGAGCCAGAGTCTGATAAAAATACTTTATCTAATCCTTTGGGAGTTAACTCGACTAAACGTTTACAAAGTTCAATAGCAGGTTCGTGCGTAAGACCACCAAACATAATATGGCTCATATTATCGATTTGGTTTTTCATCGCTTGATTAATAACGGGGTGGTTATAGCCATGCATGGCTGCCCACCAAGATGACATGCCGTCAACGAGTACCTGACCATTATCTAAATGAATTTCGCATCCTTGCGTTTTTGTTACACCATAAACAGGAAGAGGTTTTGTTAACGATGTATAAGGGTGCCAAATATGGTCTCGGTCAAATTGATAATCTATCATTGTTTAAAAATCATCCGTTAGTAAACTTTGAGGGAGCTTTTAGTTGACAGTTTAAAGCGCTAGCATAAACTGTCCATCAAATTATGAGTTAACCAAGATAATATTTATGTCGACTGAACTACGCCACGATTGGACTTTAGAGCAAGTTAATGCGCTATTTGCATTACCTTTCAATGATTTACTGTTTAAAGCACATAGTGTGCACCGTGAAAACTTTAATCCAAATGAAGTTCAAGTATCGACTTTGCTTTCGATTAAAACGGGAGCTTGTCCTGAAGATTGTAAATATTGTCCGCAAAGTGCGCGCTACGATACTGACTTAGAAAAAGAAAAGTTAATGGAAGTTGAAGCCGTACTTGAAAAAGCTCGTATTGCTAAAAAGAACGGTTCTAGCCGTTTCTGTATGGGGGCTGCTTGGCGTAATCCTAAAGATCGCGATATGCCTTATATCTTAAAAATGGTTGAAGGGGTTAAAGAGCTAGGTTTGGAGTCGTGTATGACGCTTGGAATGCTGACTCGTGAACAAGCATATGTATTAAAAGAAGCCGGTTTAGATTACTACAATCATAATTTAGATACCTCTCCAGAGTTTTATGGGGAAATTATTACCACTCGTACTTATCAAGATCGTATGGACACGTTACAAAATGTACGCGATGCCGGTATGAAAGTGTGTAGTGGTGGTATTTTGGGTATGGGCGAAACTGCCAATGACCGTTCAGGTTTGCTTATTCAATTAGCCAATCTTGAGCAGCACCCAGACAGTGTACCAATTAATATGTTGGTAAAAGTAGACGGTACGCCTTTAGAAGATTTAGAGGATTTTGATCATTTTGAATTTATTCGTACCATAGCGGTAGCTCGTATTATGATGCCTAAATCGCATGTTCGTTTATCCGCTGGTCGTACCGAAATGAATGAACAAATGCAATCTATGTGTTTCTTTGCTGGAGCAAATTCGATTTTCTATGGTGAAAAGCTACTGACGACAGAAAACCCAGAAGAAAATAAAGATATGGAATTATTTGCTAAGTTAGGCATTAATACCGAAAATCAACAAGGGTATTCTGATGAGGTCACTGAAGCAGCCTTAATGGAGGCCGTTGTTGAAGCGCAACAACCTGAAATGTTCTACGAAGCAAGCTAACTTTCGTTGAATGAGATACTTGGCAATATTATAGTCTTCTCGCTCAGGTCTTATGGTTCATTGTCGGCGCTTACTCGCCCCAATCACATAATAGAGCATATGCTCATGGGGTCTCGAAGCTTGACGGCTTCCCCTAAAACCTGATCGCTTTGACTATATTAGCCAGTAAATTTAAATTTCAGATTTATATTTTAGGGTTACAATAAAAGCCAAGGTTGGATTTATACCAGTCTTGGCTTTTCAGTTTATATGTCGTTTTTAACATTCCAATCTCAGCTTCAAACTTCACTAGACGCTCGGCACAAGCAAGCTTTATATCGTCAACGTTACGCCAGTGTACCGCGTGGCCGCACGGTTGTTATTCAAGGTCAGTCTTATCTTAATTTTTCAGGCAATGATTATTTAGGCTTGAGTTTACATCCCGATATTCAAGACGCTTACGCCAAAGGTGCTGATATTTATGGTTGCGGCTCTACAGGTAGTGCCTTAATAAATGGTTATCACGCAATTCATCAAGACCTAGAGCATAAATTGGCTGACTGGTTAGGGTATGAGTCAGTTTTACTATTTTCAACAGGCTTTTCTGCTAATTCAACATTACTAAAAACGCTATTTGATAAGCATGATTTAATTATTCAAGACAAGCTCAATCACGCATCTTTGATTGATGGTGGTTTAGCGAGTGAGGCAAAAACAATACGTTATAAGCACAATGATATGACGCATTTAGCCAATCGCCTTGAAGCGCATGCGCAAAACAAAGTTATAGTGTCAGAAGGCGTGTTTAGTATGGATGGCGATAGTGCCCCCATTAAAGATATTCAATTATTGGCGAAAAAGCATGATGCATTAACCATGATTGACGATGCGCATGGCATAGGTGTTAATGGCCAGCAAGGTCAAGGAACTTGGCATTGTCAAAATGCACAGCGACCGGATATTTTAATGGCGACATTTGGTAAAGCGTTCGGTTTAGCTGGTGCTATGATCGCCAGTACTCAACCGGTTACTGATTATTTAGTCCAATTTTCTCGCAGTTATATATACAGCACGGCGATGTCTCCTGCGCAGGCTACTGCTATAAGCAAAGCCGTTGATGTGTTAAAGAGTGAAGCTTGGCGCAGAGAAAAGTTAGCCAGTATTATTGCAAGGTTCAGAGCAAACTTGGCGCATGAAAAAGTATCATTATTGGATTCTACTTCTGCTATTCAACCTGTCATTATCGGTGATGCAGCGCAGGCGATTTCGGTAGCTAACCGATTGCGAGAAAAAGGGATCTGGTTAACGGCGATCCGTCCGCCAACCGTTCCTGAAAATAGCAGTCGATTGCGTATTACGCTCACCACTGAGCACACAATTGAAGATATTGATTACTTAACTAAAACTATTAGTCAGGTGTGCAATGAGTCCTAGTTTACAACCTGAACAAAAGGTACGTATAGCTAACGCGTTTAGTAAAGCGGCTAAAGCCTATGATCAAATAGCCCGCTTACAAAAAAGCGTTGTTAAACACGTTTGTAAACTTGCAAAACAATCGTTGTCTGATAATTCATCGCAACCGCTACGTATTTTAGATTTAGGCTGCGGCACGGCTGATTTAGCAACTCAATTAGAGCAAGAAATTTCATGCTTTGATTATGTTGGAGTGGATATTGCGCCTGGTATGCTTGAGGTCGCAAAAAGCAAAATGACGACAAAAGGCTATCAACGCGATTTCGTTTTAGCAGACATCGAAAATTTACCTGAACTTGGCCAGTTTGATTTGATTATTTCAAGTTTAGCCATTCAATGGTGTGACATTAAATTAGTATTTTCCCAATTTGAAAAACACCTCAAGAAAAATGGCTGCTTTGTATTATCGACCTTATTAGACGGCACGTTAGCCGAGCTCAATCAAACTTGGTTAAAACTGGATGAAACCCGCCATATTAATCAATTTTTGGCTGAAGATACGTTACGCCACAAATTACAGGCGATCTCCTCACTTACAAGCAATGTGTTAAGTTGTGTAGAAGAGCTAAGCTATCCTAATGTTTTATCAATTATGCATGAGCTTAAAGGGATAGGTGCCAATGAAGTGGTTAATAGTGACAAGCAGCGCAAGTTGACTAAAGCGGTTTTACGTCAGTTAGAGGAACTGTACCCAACATGCAACAATGAGAAAGTGGTCAGTTGGCACATCGCGTATATCAAAGGTCAATTAAAAAACATTTAAACTAAGTGAATACCGCAATTTATCATGAGAAGAATATTTGTTACCGGAACAGACACAGATGTAGGTAAAACCGTCGTTAGCGCTGCAATATTAGCAAAAATGTCTGAGGCTAATATCGATTGTGCTGGCTTTAAGCCTATATCGGCAGGTTGCGAACAAACCAGCCAAGGCTTGCGAAATGAAGATGCACTAATGTTGCAACACAATAGTAAACGTCATCATCCCTATCATTTAGTCAACCCCATTGCTTATTTACCACCAATAGCGCCACATATTGCAGCACAACAAACCCAAACAGCAATTACAACAAATGACTTAAATGAATATTTAAA
The DNA here is from genome assembly GCF_003063625.1 of Saccharobesus litoralis. Lineage (NCBI taxonomy): Bacteria > Pseudomonadati > Pseudomonadota > Gammaproteobacteria > Alteromonadales > Alteromonadaceae > Saccharobesus > Saccharobesus litoralis. Next base: position 3,979,830 of record NZ_CP026604.1, read on the forward strand.
TCACTGGCAAGCCGCAGCGCCTGAACTATTATTAGTTGAGGGTGCGGGTGGTTGGTTATTACCACTTGGTGAAGGGCGAGCAACCTTAGCTGATTGGGTTGTTGAAAATAGAATGGATGTTGTCTTGGTTGTCGGCTGTAAACTCGGCTGTTTAAACCATGCTTTATTGACTGTAAAGCAAATCGAATCCTCTGGCTTAACTTTGTCGGGTTGGGTGGCTAATGTTGGCTTAAACCCAATGTCAGAGCTTGATGCGAATATTGCCTATTTAAAAGAGGTGATTGACGCGCCATTGTTAGGTGTTGTTCCTCAATTAGAGGATATAAAAAGCGCCAAAGAATATATAGATATTAATCCACTGATAGTGTAAAAATGACTGTAAATAGAACAATTATAGTCAAAGCGATCGGGTTTTAGGGGAAGCCGTCAAGCTTCGAGACCCCATGAGCATATACTCTATTATGTGATTGGGGCGAGTAAGCGCTGACAATGAACCATAAAATCTGAGCGAGAAGACTATATTCACTGATTGTTTTATTTTTTAATGTAAAACTCCTGCAAAAGTCAGCTGGCAACATTCTTGCTTACTGATTAAAGGAATGCGTCAAATTCATGGAGGAACTAATCAAATAAATAAATGGATTTGTTAATTCTACCATGAAATAGAATGAAAAATGACCAATGCATTCGTATGTTGTTGGTTTGCCTGTTGAGAATTCTTTGAGCTTTAATCAATAATTGCGCCACATAAACGCTAATTCATATTGTGTTGCAATTATTTTGTAGCTTAAACGAGATGTTTTGCAGGTAAGTTAATAAGAATATGAAGCATGTACATACAGCATCGAACACACAGTTTAAACACAATTTGCACTCCCCAAAAAAGTGCGCCTGCAATTAAAAAGATATAATTAAGGAAACACAATATGGCATTGCACGAAAGAGCGGGTCAGCCGACTCAGGCACAAGACCTTACTAACATCCCTCGTTTAGTTAGTGAATATTATTTAAATAAACCTAACCCAGAAGATGTGACACAGCTTGTTAGCTTTGGTACATCCGGTCATCGAGGCTGTTCTTTCAAATATACATTTAATGATGCTCATATAGCGGCCACTAGCCAAGCTATAGCAGAATACCGACAAGCTCAAGGCTACACGGGCCCTTTGTACATTGGTATGGATACACACGCTTTGTCTGAGTGTGCATTTGCAACGGCAATTGAAGTCTTAGTTGCCAATGGTGTTGAGGTAGTCATACAAGCGGGTCGTGGCTATACGCCGACGCCTGTTATTAGCCACGCCATTTTAAAATACAACGCGGGTAAAGATTCAGGTTTGGCAGATGGCATAGTTATCACGCCTTCTCATAATCCTCCTACAGACGGTGGTTTTAAATACAACCCTCCAAATGGTGGGCCTGCGGATACTGATGTTACTAATGGTGTGCAAGATAGAGCAAACGAGTTAATCGCTGCTGGTTTATCCGGAGTAAAACGTATTGCTTTTGATGATGCTATCAAACAAGTCACAGAGTATGACTATGTTAAGCCATACGTTGACGATTTAGATCAAGTTCTCAATTTAAAAGCCATTGCTGATTCAGGCCTAACTATTGGTGTTGATCCATTAGGTGGTTCAGGTATTGCTTATTGGGATGTTATTGCCGAAACCTATGGCATCAATATTAAGAAAGTGAATGATGCTGTTGATCCCACTTTTTCATTTATGCGTTTGGATAAAGACGGAAAAATTCGTATGGATTGCTCGTCGCCATATGCTATGTCAGGTTTGATTGCGTTAAAAGATCAATTTGATATTGCTGTCGGTAACGATCCAGATTACGACCGTCACGGTATTGTGACGCGTAGCTCAGGCTTGATGAATCCTAATCATTATTTAGCTGTAGCCATTAATTACTTATTCCAAAACCGTGATGGTTGGGACAAATCATTGGCTGTGGGTAAAACTTTGGTTTCAAGCTCTATGATTGACCGAGTCGCTAAATCTTTAGACCGTGAATTAAAAGAAGTGCCAGTCGGCTTTAAATGGTTTGTTGATGGCCTTTTTGATGGAACCTGTGGATTTGGTGGTGAAGAAAGCGCGGGTGCGTCATTTTTACGTAAAGACGGTACGGCATGGTCTACCGACAAAGACGGCATAATTTTAGCGTTATTAGCGGCAGAAATCACAGCAGTGACAGGGAAAGATCCAGGTCAGCATTATCAAGAGCTAACTGAAAAATTTGGTGCACCTGTTTATAAACGTTCGGACGCACCAGCAACACGTGAGCAAAAAGCAGTTTTGAAAAATTTATCGGCAGATGATGTTGAAGCGAGTACGTTAGCCGGTGAACCCATTATCGCTAAGTTAACTCATGCACCTGGTAACGGGGCTGCTATTGGTGGTTTAAAAGTACAAACCGAAAATGGCTGGTTTGCTGCTCGCCCATCAGGTACGGAAGATATTTATAAAATTTATTGTGAAAGTTTCTTGGGTGATGAGCATCTTGCTGTCATTGCCTCAGAAGCACAAGAGATTGTGAATCAGACTTTCAAGAAGGCTGGTTTATAAGAAGAAAGAGACCCAGACCTAAATTCCTTTCATCAGAGAAATTAGGTCTGGTATTGCAAAGCATTTGTTTTGTATAACCCTTAACCCAGTCGCTAGCACGTAGTTATGTAGCGACATTCAAAAGAAGTGAAGGTTAATTATGACGACGACCACTAAACCTCGCCGTACAGCAAAAACCACAGCAACTAAAGAAGTAGCTACAAGCAAAACGGCCACGGCAAAGGCGACATCAACAACGACAGCTAAAAAAGCGCCTGCAAAGCGTACGACTAAAGCCGCTGCGAAAACCACAACTGCGTCAAAAACAACGGCCAGCACAACCACTAAAAAAGCACCGGCAAAAACGTCAACTAAAAAGCCAGCAGTTAAAAAGACAACATCACGCAAGTCGCCAGCTAAAAAGACGGATAACGTGTTTGTTGATCCAAAAGAAAAGTTCAATGTGACCACAGCCGAATTAAAAGACATGATTGTGAAACATTTGCATGTCACACAAGGCACAGATGAAAATAAAGCTAATGAAAAGGCTTGGTTCAATGCAACCGCTGCGGCGATTAATGAAGTGATTTTTGAGCGTGTGACTAAAACTCAAAAAACGCACTTTGGTCAAGATACCCGCGCAGTACATTATTTATCGTTAGAATTTCTAATGGGACGCTTACTAAAAAATAACCTGTGTAATATAGGTTTAATGGAAAAAGCGTCAGAAGCTTTATCTGAACTCAATCAAGACTTTAATGCGATAGCGGAAGAAGAACCCGACTTAGCATTAGGTAACGGTGGTTTAGGGCGGTTAGCGGCCTGTTTTATTGACTCATTAGCTACCTTACAATTGCCGGCAATCGGTTATGGTATTCATTACGAGCATGGTTTATTTCATCAAACATTCCAAAACGGCCGTCAAGTAGAGCGCCCTGACAGTTGGCGTGAATACGGTAACCCTTGGGAAATTTGCCGCCCTGAATCTGTTCAAGAAATCCCTGTATATGGTTATGTTGAAACTAAATACGACGATGAAGGTAAAATGGTAAAAGAATGGCATCCAGGACGTATCATTAAAGGTGTGCCTTGGGATGTGCCAATTGTTGGTTATGGTGCCAATACGGTAAATGTTTTACGTTTGTGGGAAAGTCGCGCTTCTGATTTCTTTAACTGGGACGTATTTAACGCAGGCGGTTACTTAGATTCACAAGTCGAAAATGTTCAAGCTGAAACCATTTCTAAAGTTCTTTACCCTAATGATGAAACAGCTCAAGGTAAAGAATTAAGACTCATTCAACAATATTTCTTCTGTGCTTGTTCAATCAAAGACATTATTCGTCGTTATAAGCGTGCTCATGGTAACGATTGGAGCAAGTTTGTTGACCAAGTTGTCGTGCAATTGAATGATACACACCCTGTTGTCGCGATCCCTGAATTGATGCGTATATTAATGGATCGTGTCGGTATGGAGTGGGATCAAGCTTGGGATATTTGCCAAGGTGTATTTGCCTATACTAACCACACGCTTTTACCGGAAGCGTTGGAAAAATGGTCTGTCGCATTATTTGAAAAAGTGTTACCGCGTCACTTAGAGATCATTTATGAAATTAATAGTCGTTTCTTAAATGGCATTTGTGAACAAGCTTTCCCTGGTGATGATGCCGTTAAAGCCAAATTGTCTATTATCGAAGAAGGTAGGCAAAAAATGGTGCGCATGGGTAACTTAGCGGTTATCGGTAGCTTTAAAGTTAACGGAGTTGCACAAATTCACTCAGCTTTAGTTAAGTCAGATTTATTCCCTGAATTTAACCAAATTTGGCAAGACAAATTTACTAACGTGACTAATGGTGTTACGCCTCGTCGTTGGTTGAAATCTTGTAACCCTAGCTTATCTGCTTTAATCGATGAATATGCTGATGTCGACTGGCCGGTAAACCAAGATAAGATCCGCGCTATTGAAGATTTAGCGGAAGACGCTAAGTTCCAAAAACGCTATATGGATATTAAACATCAAAACAAAGTTGAATTAGCAAAAGTAATCAAAGAGTTAACGGATATTGATGTTGATCCGACTGCGTTATTTGATATTCAAATTAAACGTTTACATGAATATAAGCGTCAACAACTTAACTTAATTCACATCATGGCGCTTTATCGTCGCTTATTGCAAAACCCTGACTATGACATGCCTAAACGTGTATTTATATTTGGAGCTAAAGCCGCACCAGGTTATTACCTAGCTAAAGAAATCATTTACGCGATTAATAAAGTTGCGGACCGTGTTAATAATGATTCACGCATTAAAGACAAGTTAAAAGTGGTTTTCTTACCTAACTATCGAGTATCACTAGCAGAGAAAATGATCCCAGCTGCTGATGTATCTGAGCAAATTTCGACAGCAGGTAAAGAAGCTTCGGGTACAGGTAACATGAAGCTAGCGCTTAATGGCGCTGTGACAGTCGGTACATTGGATGGCGCAAATATTGAAATTGCAGAAGAAGCTGGCGAAGACAATGTGGTTATCTTTGGTTTAACCGTTGATGGCGTTAAGCAACTTCGCGCAGAAGGGTATAATCCGTGGGATTATTATTACAGCAATGAAGAATTAAAGGCGGTTCTTGATTGGTTTGATACAGATTACTTTACTCCTGGTAAACCTGGTGAGTTATCTGAAGTTAAGCGCAGTTTGTTAGATAACGGTGATCACTATTTATGTTTAGCTGATTTTGCATCTTATTCAGATGCTCAGAAGAAGATCGATCAACTTTATAAAGACAAGAAAACTTGGGCTAAAATGGCTATCTTAAACACAGCTCGAATGGCCAAGTTTAACTCAGACCGCTCTATTCAAGATTATGTTGATAATATTTGGAAGTTAGAACCAGCCAAGGTTTCATAGACTTTATATCTACATTTCATGTTGATACTTTAAAAAGCTCCGCAAGGGGCTTTTTTTATGCGTTCAATTAATTGCTCTGTCGTTTTACTATCTTGCTCGTTAGATCAACTATTTCATCAATAAAGTAGATAATTTGTTATGTTTTTGTAGGTTTTGCGCTATAACTATAATTAGTTCTTTTTTGCTAAAAAATTAATAAATATAAATACTTAGCATTAAGGCTTGTATTGCACCTTGTATTTTTAAGTGAAAGCAAGCCATTGTTCTATGAAAAGGTTATTGTCATGTCACAAAGCAGTGTCGCGCCATCTATTGTTCTGGATAACGTAGAAAAGTTAATTTCAGATAAAATCTCGAAACCCCAGTCTGTTCTCGTCAAGTCATTTGTTCAAACGCTCTATCGCAGTTTATCGCATGACGACTTAATTGGTCGCAGTGATAGTGATCTTTATGGAGCGGCGTTAAGTTTATGGTATTCACTCAACGCACATCAATCGGGTAGTTCTACCATTCGGGTTTTTAATCCAGAATTAAGCAAGCATGGTTGGGAATCTAGCCATACTATCGTAGAAATTATTACGCATGATGTGCCATTTTTAGTCGACTCAGTACGTATGGCGTTATCGCGAGCCGGCGTAACAACCCATTGGTTATTACACAACCCTTTAAAACTGCAACGCGAGAACAATGGTAAGGTTATTGGCATAGGCGACAACTTAGATACCGCGACCGACAAAGATACTGTTTTCCTGATTGAAATAGACAGATTGTCAGATCAAACCATCATCGACAGTATCACCAGTGACCTAAAGCTTGTGTTGGAAGAAGTGTTACTTGCTGTTAGTGATTGGCAAGCCATGACAACAAAACTAGCTGAAATCATCAATGAGTTAAAAAACTCACCGCCTGATATTAATAAGCAAGAAATTAAAGAATCAATCGCCTTTTTGGACTGGTTAGCCGATCACAAGTTTACCTTAATGGGCTATCGCCAATATGAATTAACGCCGATTAGTGGTGATTTTTCATTAAAACAAAAAACCGGTTCTAGCTTAGGGTTAATGAAAACGTCAGTGAGTCGTAAAACGCGTAAATTAAGCACTTTACCTGCGACAGCGCGTAATGTTGCGATGAATAAAAGCTTGTTGGTTTTAACTAAAACTAATCGTATATCTCGAGTTCATCGCCCTGCTTATCAAGATTATATAGGGATCAAAACCTTTGATGAAAATGGCAAAGTGACCGGTGAACATCGCTTTATCGGCTTATTTTCTTCAGATTTTTATAATAGTAGCGCCGAAGTCATACCGCTTATCAATGCTAAGTTACAGCGTGTTATGAAAGCAACTGCGTTAACCGAAGGTTCTCATTCATATAAGGCAGTACTCAATATTTTAGAAACATACCCCCGAGACGAGTTATTGCAAGCGACTGAAGCTGAATTAAAAGCTATTTCTTTGGGGATATTTCAAATGCAGGAGCGGGGGCTTTCACGCTTGTTTGTGCGAAAAGACACCTATGGCCGCTTTTTTTCTTGTATGGCTTATGTACCAAGGGAGCGATATAACACTCAATTACGTAGAGCGACCCAAAAGCTCTTGCAGCAAAGTTTTAATAGTGAACGAGAAGTCGAGTTTACCACTTTCTTTTCAGAGTCAGCATTAGCGCGAACACATTATTTAGTGAGAGTGAAAGACAATAACTTTGAAATTAATGTTAAGCAGATAGAAGATAATATGAAAGAGCTGGCCAAAACTTGGGAAGATAAGCTTGAACAAAGCTTACTCAGTAATTTTAGTGAAGAAAAAGGCAAAGCGTTAGCTCGTAAATATGATTCGGCATTTTCCAGAAGCTACAAAGAAAATATTTTACCATCGGCCGCGGTAGTGGATATTTCAACGCTTGAAGCTTTGTCTGATGATAATCGTTTGGGCATGATTTTTTATCGGCCACAAGAAGAACAAGTGGATTCCAAACGGGTTAAACTTAAATTATTTCATCGAGATGAGCCCCTACATTTGTCTGATGTATTGCCAATGTTGGAAAACTTTGGCCTTAGGGTTGTTGATGAGAGTCCTTATCAAATTACGAGTCAGGATGGACATGTTTTTTGGATCTTAGATTTTTCGATGTTATTAACGTCGGAAAAAGAACTCAATTTGGCTGCGTCTCGCGACGCATTTCAAGAAGCATTTCAACAGGTTTGGAATGGTGAGTTAGAAGATGATGGCTTCAATAAGTTGGTTTTGGGTGCGGATTTAACCGGGCGTCAAGTTGCCATTATTCGTTCATATGCCAAATATAATAGGCAAATAGGCACAAGCTTTTCACAATCCTATGTTGAACACACTTTTTCACATTATCCGCATATCGCGACGCGTTTAATTAATTTGTTTGAGGCAAAATTTGATCCGCAAATCTATCAAGGGCTAGAGCCACTGGTAGCGATTAGTACTGAGATTGAACATTTGTTAGACCAAGTGGCGAACCTTGATGATGATAGGATTATTCGCCGATTTGTGGAGATGATTGGCGCGACATTTCGCACTAATTATTATCAAGTTGACTCTCAAGGCAAATCTAAATCTTATATTAGTTTTAAAATACAGCCAGAAAAAATCGCTGACGTTCCGAGACCTTTGCCCAAATTTGAAGTTTTTGTTTACTCACCTGAGGTTGAAGGTGTTCATTTACGTGGCGGAAAAGTTGCTCGAGGAGGCTTACGTTGGTCAGATCGTCGCGAAGACTTTAGAACAGAAGTATTAGGTTTAGTTAAAGCTCAGCAAGTTAAAAACACAGTAATAGTCCCTGTTGGTGCCAAAGGTGGATTTGTTTGTAAAAAATTACCGACAACAGGTGGGCGTGATGAGCTTTTTGAGCTAGGCAAACAATGCTATCGCACCTTTATCCGCGGTTTATTAGATATAACTGACAATATTGACCATGGAGCGATCGTTCCTCCGCAAAATGTGGTGCGTCATGATGATGATGACCCATATTTAGTGGTAGCAGCCGACAAAGGGACTGCAACGTTCTCTGATATTGCGAATAGTATTTCGCAAGAATATGGCTTTTGGTTAGGTGATGCATTTGCCTCTGGTGGTAGCGTTGGTTACGATCATAAGAAAATGGGCATAACAGCTCGCGGTGCATGGGAATCGGTTAAACGTCACTTTAGGGAAATCGGCATAGATTGCCAGACCACAGATTTTACCTGTGTTGGTGTTGGCGACATGTCTGGAGACGTGTTTGGCAATGGCATGTTGCTTTCCAAGCATACTCGACTACTTGCTGCATTTAATCACATGCATATATTTATTGATCCTGATCCGGATGCTGCAACTTCTTATGAAGAGAGAAAACGCTTGTTTGCTTTACCGCGCTCTGGTTGGAATGACTACGATACCCAATTAATATCTCAAGGCGGCGGTATTTTCGAACGCTCCGCTAAGTCAATTAAATTAACACCGCAAATCAAGCAGCTTATTGGCACGGAAGTTAACGCCATGCCCCCAGCTGATCTAATTAAAGCGTTAATAAAAATGCCAGTCGATTTATTCTGGAACGGTGGTATCGGTACTTACATTAAAGGTAAAGGGGAAAGTCATTTAGAAGTTGGTGACCGCGCCAATGACTCAGTGCGTATCAACGGCGCTGAATGTCGAGCTAAAATTATTGGCGAGGGTGGTAATTTAGGATGCACACAACTGGGACGAATTGAATACGCCCACCAAGGTGGTAGAGTCGACACAGACTTTATCGACAATGTGGGTGGAGTTGATTGTTCTGATAATGAAGTCAATATCAAAATTCTACTTAACACCTTAGTTGCCGATGGAGAACTTACTGTTAAACAACGCAATAAACTACTTTATGACATGACAGATGAAGTGGCAGATATTGTGTTAACGGATTGCTATCGTCAAACCCAGTCTATTTCAATAACCCAGTTAAAAGCCGCAGGCCAATTAAAAGAGCATGTGCGATTTATACATGGTTTAGAAAAACAAGGTTATCTTGATCGTGCATTGGAATTTTTGCCTAGCGATGAGGAGTTAAGTGAACGCCAAGCCGCTAATGTTGGTTTAACCCGACCGGAATTATCAGTATTAATATCCTATGGCAAAATGGTATTAAAAGAGCAACTTTTAACTGATGAAGTAACCCAAGATAGCTTCATTTGTCGTGAGTTAATTGAGTATTTCCCTAAACCACTGCAAGAACGATTTAGCCAAGCTATGCAATCTCACCCGTTGAAATCTGAGATTATAGCGACACAAGCGGCTAATCAAATTGTTAATGATATGGGCTTAAACTTTGTCCATCGAATGGAAGAAGAAACTGGAACAACACCAGCTGAAATTTTAATTAGCTATACCATTGCACGTGAAATTTTTGATATGCCGGCTATATGGCAGGCTCTCGAAGATTTAGATAATAAAATCCCAGCCATTGTTCAAACAGAGGTACTTTTCCAAGTACGCCGGACCATAAGACATGCGACACGCTGGTTTTTAAGACATCGAGCTATGCAGTTGTCGATTGAACAAACAATTACCTTCTTTAAACCTGTATTTAATACGGTAGCTGAGCAATTACCCAATTTGTTAGTCAAAAAAGAAGCAAAAGCGTTGCACGATTCTGAGTCGATTTTAATTAATGAAGGTATCGATAAAGCGTTAGCGGTTAAATTAGCTCGTTTACCTCATTTAACCGCCATAATGGATATCGCGCAGGTTGCGGCAGAAACTGAGCGTAATGTTGAGTTAGTCGCCGATGTTTATTTTAAATTAGGTGACCATATGGATTTACATTGGTTCCTTGAGCAAATTACAGCTCAACCGGTAGCGAATCATTGGCAAGCACTGGCAAGAGCAGCGTTTAGAGAGGAATTAGATTGGCAGCAACGCTCTTTATCAGGCGTCGTTTTACGCTATTGTGCGGAACAATGTGATAGTCAGGCGATGTTAGACACCTGGAGTCAAGAAAACAAACAGGTTTTAGATCGTTGGCGCCATATGTTGGCCGATTTTAGAACGACTAATAGCCATGAATTTGCTAAATTTTCGGTAGCTTTACGTGAACTTATGTTGTTAAGTCATCATTGTGATGCAAAAAGCAGCAATTGAGTAAATCCTTACTCGAATTCTTGACGAATAATCGTTAGAATTTGCAACCATCTTATTTTTTCAATAAGCCCCTTTACATTTAGGGGCTTTCTTGTTCGAAAACACGCCAATGTATAATATTTTACGCTCACTGCTTTTTACTCAAGATGCAGAATGGTCACATGAATTTACCATTAATACTTTAAAGAAATTGGGTGGAACTGGTTTTGACTTTTTATATCAACAAACACTGCGCGATAAGCCAGTTGAATGTTTTGGTTTGCAATTTAAAAATCCAGTTGGGTTAGCCGCAGGGTTAGATAAGAATGGTGAGTGTATTGATGCGTTTGCCGCAATGGGCTTTGGCTTTATCGAAGTGGGTACAGTGACACCTAGACCACAACCTGGTAACGACAAGCCGAGAATATTTCGTTTGCCGGAGGCGCACGCAATAATTAATCGGATGGGATTCAACAACCATGGGGTTGATTACTTAGTCGAAAATGTTAAAGCGGCTAAATATGACGGCATTCTAGGTATTAATATCGGTAAAAATAAAGATACGCCAGAAGAGAATGCCAAAGATGATTACCTACATTGCTTAGATAAAGTTTATGAACATGCGAGTTATGTAACGGTTAATATTTCATCACCTAACACGCCAGGGTTACGCAATTTACAGTATGGTGATGCATTAAATGAACTGTTGGGTTCAATTAAAGAGCGCCAAGGTGAGCTAGCGCAGCAGTATCATAAGCAAGTGCCGATATTGGTGAAAATAGCACCAGACATGTCAGATGAAGAAACGCAGCAAGTTGCTGAAACGCTAATCGCTAACCAAATTGAAGGTGTGATTGCGACAAACACGACATTAGCACGAGATAAAGTTGCTCACTTACAACATGGTAATGAAATGGGTGGCTTAAGTGGTGTTCCCGTACGCCAACAAAGCACACATGTGGTTAGAACTTTAAAACAAGCGCTTGAAGGTAAGATCCCCGTCGTTGGCGTTGGTGGGATCAATAGTGCTGAATCAGCCCGAGAAAAATTGGATGCGGGCGCTAAGCTAGTCCAAGTTTACACAGGTTTTATTTATCGAGGCCCTAAATTGGTTAAAGAAATAGTCAATAGCTTATAAAACGTTAAGTTATTACTAAAGTCCTTGATTTACCTTTTAAAAATGCCCGAGCATTCTATAATGGTCGGGTATTTTTTTATTTAAAGTAGGGTTATGTTGCAACCGAATGCTGAGTGGTTTTGGTTTATAGACCAAAATCAAGGGAAATTAAGTTTAGATATGGGTGAGATGACATTTACTACGCCGTTTAAGCGTCGTAAATTAATGTCTAGTGCCGATACAAAACGCACATTCTCGGTTGACGACTCTAGTTTGTATACTCACTTTTATCATGCAGTGGAAGATAGCTTAGGTTTGCCAGAACCTTTATGTGTGCAGGCTGCTTTGAATGGTGTGGCGGCTCTGATGTTTTTAAAACCAACGGGCGCAAAAAGTTGGTTATTTGACCTAGAACCAGATATTGGCCCTGGATTGCTTGATTACATCACTTGTATTCGTTCGCAATTTCAACAAGGTGTATTTCTAATATTACAACGTGATGCTAATGCGAGTTTAGTGATGTTGCTAAGTCAGCAAATGCGTTTAAATAATGACTGCTTATTAAAGCAATTTGAAGTGGTCAAAACGTTAAATGATAGATTAGGCTTATACTTGTTACCAGAGACCAATCAAAAAGCCTCGCGCTAGGCATTTGTTTATCTGCACCTCATTTTCACCTTAGTCCCTTTGTTATGGATACGCGGTTTATTATGAATAACTTTGAATTAGAAACCTACTTAAATCAGCTCTTAAAATCATCGGCTATTCGAGATTATTGCCCAAATGGCATGCAAGTCGAAGGGAAATCTCAAGTAGCTAAAGTGGTGACGGGTGTCACAGCAAGCCAAGCCTTAATCGACGCCGCGATAGAAGAGGGAGCAGATGCTATTTTAGTTCACCATGGTTATTTTTGGAAAGGTGAGGCGCAGCAAGTTGTTGGTATGAAGCGCAATCGATTAAAAGCATTGTTAGCCAATGACATTAACTTGTATGGCTATCATTTACCGTTAGATATTCATCCAGAGCTTGGCAATAACGCCCAACTTGCGAAATTGTTTGGGTTAACTATTACCGATGGGTTAGAGGCTGGCAACCCTAACAGTGTAGGTAATTTAGCATCACTTGATTGCGAAACAGATATTCAGGTATTTGCTCAGCTAGTCGAAGATAAACTACAACGGAAGATCTTGTTAGAAGCTGCGGGCAAATCCAATATTAAAACGATAGGTTTATGTACAGGTGGAGCACAAGATTTTATCGATCAAGCGGCTGCGCGAGGCGCGGATCTGTATATTACGGGTGAAGTCAGTGAAAGAACGATCCATTCAGCCCGAGAATTGGGTATTAATTTTATAAGTGCTGGGCATCATGCAACAGAAAGATATGGGGTTAAAGCACTTGGTGAATACTTAAATGACAATACCAATCTAAAATGTACGTTTATTGATATAGATAATCCGGCTTAAATTTTTTCGTTAATGGTGTCAAACTCAGAACCTTCGTTGTTTGCTTTGCTACGCAATATCTCAAATCGACGTTGTTGTTTGTCATCCATTTTTTCAGTACTGAGTAAAATCATACATTTATCAAACATAGGTTGATGGTGTGCTTTAAGGCCTTGCCGTTTTTTTTGGTCCACCAATACCTGCAAAAAGTTTAACGCAATTCGCACGTTTTTTGGCATTAAACGTAATGCATCACTAAAGGTTTGAATAGCGGGCTCCAATTGGTTTTTACTATAAAAACCGACAGCCATGTTGTTGAGTTCGCGTGGTGAGAATGGAATGTCGCGTCGCTCTTGCGCTTCTTGTTTTAAATATTGCTCCATGACTTTTTGGCTTACTTCATTACCAAAGTTAGTTTCACCAATGTTTTCCAATAATTCTAAGGCTGCATCTTTGTGGCCTAGCTCATGAAATGCTTTTGCTTTGTCTATATCGTCTTCAATATTTTGCGATTGTGAATTGCCATATAGTGCACTTTGAATTAATTGCTGAGCTTGAGCTTGCTCATTTTTTAAATAGTGTATACGCGCTTTTGTGACGTTAATTTTTTCTTTAGCTAACTTTGCATTAGGAAATTCTTTTTTTATTTCTTCAATGTACTTTTCAGATTGCCTAAGGATAGGCGCGGATTCTTCTTCTGATAGCGTTAACGCGTAGTCTACACCGGCACGAGCCACAGTTAGGTAGAGATCAGGCGAATCGTGGATTGAGCGTTTACCGTATTTAGCTATGTTTTTCGCAGTTTCAAATTGGGCGTTATGGTCGTGGATTAAACGAGCAAGGTTTAAAACGTTTTTATGTCTGTCAATATTACGCGGCGATAATTCAGCTGCTTGATTAAAGTCAGCATACGCTTTCTCAAAGTCATCATTATGTAGGTGAAATTGGCCAAGTAAATCTAGCGCAGCTAAGCGACTCTCTGGTCGTTCAACCAAGCGGGTAAGGATGGCTTCAGCTGTTTCATTTTTATCTAAGGCTAACAGCGCTTTGACTAGCCCAACTTGTGCCCAGGCAAAACGATACTTTTCTAAAATAGAGTGATAATAACGCTCAGCTTCTTCGTAGGCTTCCATTGCTAATAAGGTGTCGCCTTTAATTCGCACTAAAAACGGCGCAAGCTTTGCTAATTTTGGATTCTCAAGGTGATTATCTATGAGCTGGATCGCTTTATTGTACTTTTTGCTTTCGATAGCCCGATACACAGACTTTAGTTTATCTTTACGGCTTAAAACGCGTTCTAAACGAATTTTAAGCTCTTTTGCGGTAAACGGCTTAACTAAAAAGTCATCGGGTTGAAGTTCTACCACACTATTAACCAGTGCTGGGCTAGTTTCGGCACTGACGAAAATAAACGTTGTAGTAGGGCGTATATACCCTTTGACTTTCATTTCTTCGAATAGGTGAAAACCATCGCGATCGCGACTTAAATTAAACGAGCATAAAATAATGCTGAAGTTTTGTTCTTGGCAAAGCTGTAAAGCATGTTTGGCACTTTCTGCAATTTTTATGTGCTTATAGCCTAAGCTTTCTAACGATTTTTTGAGAAAGTTTTGCGCAAGGGCCTGATCATCAATAATTAGAATTTCAGCACTATTGATTAAATCCATTCTCATCGTTGTCTATATACCCAAAAGCCAGTGTTAACCATGTAATAAGTTTAACGAAATATCGTTGTTACGCCAAAAAATTGCTGTGGTAAGCCAAAGATATAATAAAGCAGGTTTTACGCCAAGTTTTTTAATTTAGCCATAATTAAAGTCGACGTGTTTTTAGCAATCGATAACTAAAAACGCCAATGAAAGCTAAACCGTAAATAAAGTATATAACTCGCATCCATTCGGGCATAGAAAGGCTAAATAGCTGCCAATTAACATCGCCGCACATACCGCGCACTTCAAACACACTAGGCAACCATTCATGCAATGGCATCCAATTAGGAAAATTAGGAATCGATTCGCACACTGCAAACAATGGGTTTACATCCCGTTGCATGTAAATGTGGTCATTGGCAATAATTAGAGCCCATACTAAGCACACCCAAAAGCATACATAACTGATTAACCTAAGCGGTAAAGCTTTGGGGTTAATTAACGCGGGTATGGCTGATAATGCAATACCTAGTACTGCTACTCGGGTATATACGCATTTGACACAAGGTTCATAGCCAAGTCCGTATTGAAATATTAACGCAACTATTTCAAGCCCTAAAGCAGACGCAAATACTAGGAACCAAATAAATCGATTTTCTACATTAATTAAATTTTGCATAATTCGTATACAAAAACGCCGAGCGTTACCTCGGCGTTTATTCACTTTATGATTGACTAATGATGCCCAACATCACTGGTATTTTCAAGACCAGGAACATGATGTTGAATTAGCCCAGATTGGTATAGTGCATCTGTCGCTTCAGGCAACCATAACCAAGTTGCCAATAAGCCCACTACGGTTAAGACAATAGTATATGGTAGAGCCATGACAACCATACGGCCATAGGATAAGCGGACTAATGGGGCTAGCGTACTCGTTAACAAAAATAAGAATGCAGCTTGACCATTTGGCGTAGCAACACTGGGTAAATTAGTCCCTGTATTAATAGATACAGCAAGTAAGTCGAATTGGTCGCGCGTAATTTGCCCTTGAGCAAGTGCATTTTTAACTTCTGTAATATACACAGATCCAACAAACACATTGTCACTCACCATAGACAATAAACCATTAGCAATATAAAACATGGTTAATTGAGTTTTACCTTCGAAACTTAATACCCAATCGATGACAGGTAAAAATAACTGTTGCTGAATGATGACGGCAACGATGGCAAAAAAGACACAAAGTAGCGCGGTAAAGGGTAATGCTTCTTCAAAAGCATGGCCAATTTGGTGTTCTTCGGTAATACCGCAAAAACTAGTAGCGAATATAATGATAGTTAAACCAATCAAGCCAACTTCAGCTAAATGTAATGCTAAGCCAACGACTAACCAAACCGCAATTATTCCTTGTATCGCTAGCTTTGCTTTTTCGCGAGTTGTGCGCTTTGCATCTTCTTGACGATCAAAGTCGCTTAGAATTCGGTGTACAGATTCTGGCAATTTAGACCCGTAGCCAAAGATTTTAATTTTTTCGACAAGAATACAGGTTAACAATCCTGCTATTAACACAGGAACGGTAACAGGTGCCATGCGGATCGCAAATTCAATAAAGTCCCATCCAGCTTTATCTGCAATGATTAAGTTTTGTGGTTCGCCGACACGAGTCATTACACCGCCAAGTGCTGAGCCTACACCAGCATGCATTAATAAACTACGTAAGAATGCACGGAATTCATTTAGTTCATTACGTGTAATCGGTTCAAAATGTCCGTCGTCATTGTGGTTATGACTATCATCGTTAGAAGGTTTGCCTGACGCAACTTTGTGGTAAATAGAGTAAAAGCCAACGGCTACGCTGATGATAACGGCAATAACCGTTAGTGCATCAAGAAACGCGGATAATATTGCAGATGCAAAACAAAAGGACAGAGACAATATCGTTTTAGAACGAATTTTTGTAACTAGCTTGGTAAATACAAATAGCAAAAGTTTTTTCATAAAGAAAATACCCGCAACCATAAATACCAATAAAAGAAGAACAGGTAAGTTTTCTTTTATTTCATGAAAAACCAAATCAGGAGATGCCATACCTATTGCAATTGCTTCTATTGCTAGTAAGCCGCCTGGTTGTAAAGGGTAACACTTTAACGCCATTGCCAAAGTGAATATAAACTCTAAGATTAACATCCAACCCGCTAAATAAGGGTTAAAGTAAAAAATGATAGGGTTTATGACGAGGAAGGCAATAATTGCCAGTTTATACCATTCAGGCGATGGCCCAAGGAAGTTCTTGAACAATGCCGTAGTTACAGATTGGTGCATGATGGTTTACTTGTTTCCTAAAATATTACTGCTTCTACTAAGGTGGGGGATAATTCGCGCGTATTGTTGACTAAATTGTGAAAATCATCAATCTTTTTGTGGGTTTTATAAAGAAAAAACTTGATTTTAATCAAAACCTATGTTTAAAAAATGTTAAAATTGCAAATTACTTGTCTAAGTGGCTTTGTCTGTTAGAATTTAATAATGGTACGACCTGTGCTAATTCTAAATACAAGGAACTCTCGCTCGCATGTTTATTAAAGCTCAAAGTCCAGCTGGCTTTGCAGAAGAATACTTAGTCGAATCTATTTGGAATGGCAAATTCCCCCCTGGTTCAATATTACCTGCAGAACGTGAATTGTCAGAGTTAATCGGTGTTACACGAACTACACTGCGCGAAGTGTTACAACGACTTGCGCGTGATGGCTGGTTAACCATTCAACACGGTAAGCCAACTAAGGTGAATAATTTTTGGGAAACGTCTGGACTTAATATTTTAGAAACACTGGTTCGACTCGACCAAGATGGCGCAGCGACTATGATTGACAATTTACTGGCTGCGCGAACCGATGTTTGCAGTATTGTTATACGCCAAGCAATCAAACACGATGCAGCAAAATGTATTGAAGCGTTTGCCGATTTCCAAAACGTTGAAGATAATGGTACCGCTTATGCTGAGTTTGATTATCGATTACTGCATACTTTAGCTGAAATAGCAGGTAATAAAATTTATCTTCTTATTTTAAATGGCTTCAAAGGCTTGTATTCCAAGATTGGGTCTTTTTACTTTTCTCACCCTGAGGCTAGAGCGCTTTGTCGTTGTTATTACAAAGATATTGTTCAACTGGCTGAAGCTGGCGATCATGAATTGGTCAGTGCATTAGTCAGAAAACATGGAAGAGAAAGCGGTGATATATTCAATAATCACCGCGAGCAAATGCAACCTATAAATTAAATATTAATCGATTCATATTTTTCAGGTGGACATGTCTCAATGAGCTTTGTTTCACCTGATTCATCTACTTGCTCTAGTTTTACCTGAAAACCCCATAAGCGATATAAATGTTTCATGACTTCTTGCTTAGTTTCCGCAAGAGGTTGGCGCTTTTGCGGGATATACCTGAGAGTTAATGATCGATCACCCGTCACATCTACACTGTATACTTGTATGTTAGGTTCGAGCATACTCAAATTGTATTGATTGGACAATTGCCGGCGTATTTCTCGGTAGCCTTCATCGTTATGAATAGCGTTAACTTCTAAGAAGTTAATTTTATCATCGTCGTGAATTTGAAAAAATTTAAAGTCGCGGATAATTTTGGGTGACATGTATTGGCCAATAAAGCTTTCATCCTTATAGTTGCGCATTGCGAAGTGCAATGTTTCAAGCCAATCTGACCCAGCCATTTCCGGAAACCAAAGCTCATCTTCTTTTGTCGGTTTTTGACAGATGCGTTTAATATCCATCATCATATTAAACCCGAGCGCATAAGGGTTGATACCTGAATAGTAAGGGCTGTTATATTCAGGTTGTAAAACCACGTTGGTATGACTATGAAGAAACTCTAAGATAAATCTATCTGTTACTAATCCTTCATCATATAAATGATTAAGAATGGTGTAATGCCAGAATGTAGCCCAGCCTTCATTCATGACTTGAGTTTGTTTTTGGGGATAGAAGTACTGAGATATTTTTCTTACTATTCGTACTAATTCTCGTTGCCAAGATTCAAGTAAGGGGGCATTTTTCTCAATAAAGTACAGAATGTTCTCTTGTGGTTCTTCAGGAAAATTAAATTTGCTTTTAGACTTTTCGGCTTTTTTCTTGGGTATTGTTGTGTGCCACAAATCGTTTACTTGCGATTGCAAATAAGCTTCTCTGTCTTTTTGCCGTTTGGTTTCTTCATGTAATGATATTTTTTGTGGTCGCTTATAACGGTCGACACCATAATTCATTAAGGCATGGCATGAATCTAATATCTGTTCTACTTCATCTATACCGTATTTTTCTTCACATTCAGCGACATAATTTTTAGCAAACAGCAAGTAGTCAATAATTGAACTGGCATCAGTCCATGTTTGAAACAGGTAGTTACCTTTAAAAAACGAATTATGACCATAACACGCATGGGCCATGACTAGCGCTTGCATAGTAATGGTGTTTTCTTCCATTAAATAAGAAATACAGGGCTCTGAATTAATAACTATTTCATAAGCTAAGCCCATATGGCCACGTTTATAATTTTGTTCAGTTTGAATAAATTTTTTACCATACGTCCAATGACTGTAGCCTATGGGCATACCGACACTGGAGTACGCATCCATCATCTGTTCAGCCGTGATAACCTCAATTTGGTTAGGGTAGGTATCTAGCTTGTAATGGGCGGCTACACGTTTAATTTCTTGATGGTATTGGTCCAGTAGTTCGAATGTCCAATCCGGCCCATCACTTAAGGGTTTTCTTTTTGTCATGCTGCCCCCTTGGTCGTTTGTTTTTTAAAAAACTCTCTAAATACTGGGTAAATATCATCAACCGATTTGATATTTTGGATAGCAAGGTTATCGAAACTCTCAGCTAATGATTGATACTCTCGCCAGAGTGTTTGATGCGCCCGAGTCGTAATTTCGATATAGGTGTAATAACGAATAAAAGGCAACACGTTATTGCTTAGCAACTCGGTGCATAGTGGTGAATCATCAGCCCAGTTATCTCCGTCAGAGGCTTGAGCTGCGTAAATATTCCATTGATTGGGAGGGTAACGATCTCGTACTATCTCATCCATTAGTTTTATAGCGCTCGATACGATAGTTCCACCGGTTTCTTTGGAGTAAAAAAATTCTTGTTCATCCACCTCTTTGGCTTGAGTGTGATGACGTATGTAAACCACTTCAACATCTTTGTATGTTTGCGTTAAGAATAAATACAACAGTATGTAAAAGCGTTTGGCGATATCTTTTGTTGCTTGATCCATTGAGCCAGACACATCCATTAAACAAAACATGACGGCATTTGATGTTGGAACTGGCTTTTGCTCAAAGTTGCGAAACCGCAGGTCAAATTCATCAATAAATGGAATTTTACTAAGCTTGCGTTTTAAACTTTCTATCTCAGCAATTAATATGTCTATTTCGCTTTGGTTACCTTTCGCGTCTTGTTGTAAATTTTCTAATTCATTTTCTGCTGCTCGTAAACGTTTTTTATGTTTACCAGCCATAGCAGTGCGCCGCGCAAGCGAATTTTTTAATGAGCGCACAATATCAAGATTTGCTGGGTTACCCTGAGATTTAAAGCCAGCTCGATGCGTTTGAAACTCAATCATTTTATCTAGTTGAGTTTTTTGCAGGTTTGGTAACTCTAAGTCTTCAAAAAGTAAATCGAGATATTCACTTTGCGAAATTTGAAAAACGAAATCGTCTTCACCTTCCCCCGAATCTGAAGCTTCCCCTTGGCCACCACCACCTTGCCCTCCTTGAGGGCGAGGTATTTTGTCACCCGGAATAAACTGATCGTTGCCCGGGTGTACCATATCGTTAACACCGCCTTTACCTCGGTGAAAAGTAGGTTCCGATATATCGCGTTGCGGTATCGTAATACTTTCACCAGAGACAAGGTCAGTGACACTGCGGTTATTGATAGAGTCAGAGACAGCTTTCTTAATCTGTTTTTTATAACGTCTTAAAAATCGTTGTCGATTGACAGTACTCTTTTTCTTGGCATTAAGCCGACGATCAATAAAATGCGCCATTGCATCTCCTTAATATAACTAAGATGATTTGCGGACACGTAAGTACCATTCAGACAATAAACGCACTTGTTTTTGGGTATAGCCTTTTTCCATCATTCGAGCGACAAAGTCGTCGTGTTTTTTCTGATCATCACCAGATGTTTTGGCATTGAACGAGATAACAGGCAATAAATCTTCCGTATTAGAGAACATTTTATGCTCTATCACTGTTTTTAGCTTTTCGTAGCAAGTCCAATTCGGGTTTTTACCTTCATTGTTTGCTCTGGCGCGTAGCACAAAATTAACAATCTCATTTCTAAAATCTTTCGGGTTGCTAATTCCAGCTGGTTTTTCAATTTTTTCTAATTCATTGTTGAGAGCGGCTCTGTCAAATAACTGACCAGTCTCTGGATCGCGGTATTCTTGATCTTGGATCCAAAAATCAGCATAAGTGACATAGCGATCAAAAATATTTTGTCCATATTCAGAGTACGATTCTAAATAGGCTGTTTGAATTTCTTTACCAATAAACTCTACATATTTAGGTATTAAGTATCCTTTTAGGAACTCCATATACCTGTCTGCAGTTTCTTGCACAAATTGCTCGCGCTCAACCTGTTGTTCTAAAACATAAAATAGGTGTACTGGGTTCGCTGCGATCTCGGTATGATCAAAGTTGAAGACCCGAGAAATGATCTTAAATGCAAATCGTGTCGATAGGCCGTTCATACCCTCGTCGACACCTGCAAAATCGCGGTATTCCTGATGTGATTTCGCTTTTGGATCGGTATCTTTTAAACTTTCACCATCATAGACTCTCATTTTAGAGTATATACTTGAATTCTCTGGTACAGCTAAGCGAGACAAGACTGAAAACTGAGCCATTAACTCTAATGTACTTGGAGCACAAGGCGCTTGGTTTAATTGACTGCTTTCAAGTAACTTTTGATAGATTTTTATTTCTTCTGAAACCCTTAAACAGTAGGGGACTTTAACAATAAATACGCGGTCTAAAAATGCTTCGTTGTTTTTATTGTTTCTAAAGCTTTGCCATTCGGATTCATTAGAGTGGGCTAGAATAATGCCATCATAAGGTAATGCCGACATACCTTCAGTCGGATTGTAATTACCTTCTTGTGTGGCAGTCAGTAACGGATGCAGCACTTTAATCGGTGCTTTGAACATCTCGACAAATTCCATCACACCTTGATTGGCACGACACAAGGCGCCAGAATAACTATAAGCGTCAGGATCGTGCTGCGCGTACTCGTCAAGGTAACGAATGTCTACTTTGCCGACTAAGGCTGAAATGTCTTGGTTGTTATCATCACCAGGTTCTGTCTTAGCAACGGCTAGCTGATCGAGTACTGATGGATATACTTTCTCAACACGGAATTTAGAAATATCGCCATTAAACTCATGTAATCGTTTTCTGGCCCAAGGAGACATAATGGTTTTTAAGTAACGGTTTGGTATACCGTATTCAGATTGCAAAATGTCGCCATCTTCATTAACGTCAAATAAGCATAGCGGGTGGTCATTAACAGGCGAACCTTTAATGACGTAAATAGGACATTTCTCGACTAAGGATTTTATTTTTTCAGCTAAAGATGATTTACCACCACCAACAGGACCTAATAAATAGAGAATTTGTTTTTTCTCTTCTAGGCCTTGGGCTGCGTGACGCAAATAACTAACAATTTGCTCAATCGCTTCTTCCATACCGTAGAATTCAGAAAATGCTGGGTAACGAGAAATGATGCGGTTTGAAAATATCCGACTTAAACGTGGATCTTGAGACGTATCAACCATTTCTGGTTGGCCGATTGCTTGCAATAGGCGCTCTGCCGAATTGGCGTAGGCCATCTTGTCTTTTTTACATAGCTCTAAAAACTCTTCAATCGAATACTCTTCGTTTTTCGTTGAATCGTAGCGCTCCTGAAAATGCTCGAAAATACCCATAAAGTTCCCCCGAGAAACCGTTTATCATTAGCAGAAAATGGATTTAAATTAATCGCTTACTTTAAATTTAGATGCAAAAAGCCAAGAAAACCAAAAAAATATGTTAATTAAATTACTGGATTTTTTATGCAAATCAGACTTATAGGGATTAGCTGCCAAAAAACGGCGATAAAATGCGAATATACAAACGGTAGAGGGGACAAATGGTGAGGCTAACGGTGCAAGAAATCTCCGTACTTAATTCAGTAGTAAATTAAGCACGGAGTTAGGGAAGATTACTTAGCTAGGTTAGCAGCTACGAATTCCCAATTAACTAATTTCCAGAACGCTGTTAAATAAGCTGGGCGAGCATTACGGAAATCGATGTAATACGCATGTTCCCATAAATCAACAGTTAATAGCGGAGTTACACCTTCTTCTGTGATTGGCGTTCCAGCATTTGATGTATTAACCAATGCTAAAGAACCATCAGCATTTTTAACTAACCAAGTCCAGCTTGAACCAAAGTTATTAACTGCTTTGTCATCAAATTGTTTTTGGAACTCTTCGAAAGAACCAAATGCAGCGTTGATTGCATCAGCTACAGCACCTGTTGGCTCGCCACCACCATTTGGTGATAAACAGTTCCAGTAAAAAGTGTGGTTCCAAATTTGAGCAGCGTTGTTGAATAAACCACCTTCAGACGACTTAATGATTTCTTCTAAACTTTTTTCTGCGTTATCAGTACCTTCAACTAAACCGTTTAGCTTAGTTACGTAAGTTTGATGATGCTTACCATAGTGAAATTCTAAAGTTTCTTTAGAAAAGTGTGGCTCTAATGCATCTAATTCGTAGGGTAAAGCTGGTAATTCAAAGGCCATTGTTCGATTCTCCGTTGGCTTGTTTTAATAAGTAATACTGAATAAAAGTAGTGGCTTTTGGCAAAGCTGCCAAACTCTTTTTAAACGTATAATAGTTTAACTAATTTAAAAAAATTGAATACCCAAAACATGTATGGATTAAGCGATTATTTTAATTGTTTGTTTATAGTCTTCTCGCTCAGGTCTTATGGTTCATTGTCAGCGCTTACTCTCGACTTTGGCTCCTGCGTCGTCCTACTACCTAAATCCCTTTAGGCAGCCCCAATCACATAATAGAGCATATGCTCATGAGGTCTCGAAGCTTGACGGCTTCCCCTAAAACCAGATCGCTTTGACTATAACTGAGGGTTATTTACTAAAAATCAAGGTTTCAGTGAGTTAGTTTATAAAAATACGCTTAACAGGTTTCAGTTATAGAACCGAACCGCATAATAACTTACAATAATACTCAAGTATTATTGTAACGTCTCGAATATAGAGGTTTCTATGGAAACATTAGATAAAATCAAACAACAAATTGCTGAAAATCCAATTTTAATTTACATGAAAGGTAGCCCAAAGTTACCAAGTTGTGGCTTCTCTTCGCAGTCAGCTCAAGTTTTAATGAACTGTGGTGAACCGTTCGCTTACGTTGATATTTTACAAAATCCTGATATTCGTGCAGAGCTGCCTAAATATGCTAATTGGCCTACCTTTCCTCAGTTATGGGTTGAAGGTGAATTAATTGGTGGTTGTGACATTATGTTAGAAATGTTTCAACAAGGTGAGTTACAAACTCTAATTAAAGAAACTGCGGCCAAACATAAAGAAGATGAGTCTTCTGCAGAGTAAAAATATATTTTCTTTACTTATAAAAAAAGCCAGCGCTATTGCTGGCTTTTTATTGTTGTTTTTGAATTATTTTCTTTTTACATGGTTGCCCGGTGAATAACCATAATGATTTTTAAAGGCTCGTTCAAAAGCGCTCCGATAACTATAGCCGAGTAACTCACTAACTTCTTCAATACTCATGTCCTGATCGAGAAACTCAGCGGCAGACTCTAAACGCTTGTCTTTAATATACTGACCGATAGACTCATTGTATGCGAGTTTGAATTGTCGTTGTAAGGTCGAGACGCTGGTATTAAGCATTTCAGCTAATTGTTGAGCATTCGTAACCATATTGGTGTAGTCATCAATAAAGTTTTTGGCATTTTGCGCTAGGTTATGTTGGCGCGATAGTGCGTTATTACCCTCATTAATGCCTTGATTATCAATGATTTCTATTATGTCTGATACAAGGCTAAAAATGTTGGCACTTACGGCAAGAACGTTTGATGATTCTTTACTGGCAACGAGCTTCATCAGATCTTCGAATTTGGTTCTGAATGTCAAAGGCGTTTCGAGCTGATGAAAGGCATACTTTTCTTGATCTATTTCACGTTGTAATTCAAATAATTTTTTACTGTCGAAATTAGATAGCTGACACAGGTTTTCTAAACCTTGGCGGCTCATAATAATAAAAAAGGTTTTAACTGTACCCTTATCATAACTAATGAGTTCAGTCGCACCTTTACCAATGGCACTTACAGATAATTTAGAGCGTAAATTTCGATTTTTGTGGCTTAAATTGTAAGCATTACATTGGTGTACATATTGAATAGAGTAAAAATCTTCGTTGCCATACTTTTCATTAATAAATGCAGGGAGTTCTTCATGACAGAGAAATACAGCGGCTCCAGGTACTAACTTCAAGGAGCGGTCTTGACTATGCAGGTAACGGTCAATTTTATCGGCTGAAAACGGAGATTCAAATTTGGGTTGGCGTTCAACACATTGAATTAAATCGGGTGCTTGTTCTATAAATTGCTCGAGTCGGTAGCTGACTATTTGTTTGCCACGGATCTTTTGAGCGATTAACTCTCTATTTTTCATATCTCTTGCGTATCACATGTTGTGCAAGTACTGCTGTTTAATAGCCTTTTGCTATAATAAGCCTGCAATTCTAACAATATATTGATTAAAACCAACAGTTAATATGTCATTCATCTAACATTTAAGCTCAAAATATCAGAATTGGTAGAAAAAAGCGCTAATTAAATTAATAATCATCTACTTTTTTCGTCTTAAAATTGAGTTTTTATATCAATTGAAACTGTTTTAACTTCATCTAAGGCTTGCAGTAATTGTTTTATAAGCTCGACAAGTGGCTCTATTGTATTATCTTGTTTTAATCGGGTTTCAATGTCATAGGCGAGATTTTGTAGCTTGGGGGTCCCGGTGTAACACGTAGTGCCATGTAATTTGTGAATTGCTGTTAACAACTGTTGAGCATCTTGATTGAATAACGCGGTTTGGATCTCTTCGCTGGCATTAGCAATGGAATTAAGCAACATATCTAGCATTTCTATAGCGAGATCGTGGCGGTTATTGGCTCTACTTAAGGCAAGCTGCCAGTCTATTATGTCAGAAGAGTTTGATGTTGCTTTAATGTCTGTTGAATAATTTGTTAGTTTTCGAAGCAAGTTTTTTAATTCGTCTTCATCTATCGGTTTAGTAACATAAGCACTAAACCCTTGCTGCATAATTTTATGTTTTTCACTGGTCGAAGCGTGAGCTGTTACAGCCGCTATTGGTGTTTGCTGATTTAAACTGTCTTTTTGAATATTAATACATGCTGATACGCCATCCATGATCGGCATTTGTATATCCATTAATATAGCTTTATAAACGCGGGCTCTTGTCAGTTCTAATGCTTGCTGACCATTTTCTGCGGTATCAACTAGGTAGCCTTGCTCTTGTAATAAAATGAATAACAATTTCAGGTTGAGAGGATTGTCATCAACAATCAGAATTCGATTGGCGTCATTATTTTCACTATTTTTATCATACGTGACTTGGTCTAAATTGACTGCAGATATTGTTTGTTTCGGTAATGTTGGTAAGTCGTTTTGGCTTCGATGTTCATTATTAAGTATTTCAGCAAATTTTCGAGTTTGTATCGGTAAGCACAAAGGCTTGCAGCCGGTACTGGTACTTAATCTTTGTACCATCTTTAATTCACTACAATAAGTAGAGATAAAAATGGTTTTTATTTGCGATTTTACGTTGTTAACCATTCGGCAATATTCGTCAAATGATAATTCGCTCAAATCATAACGAATGATAGCAAAGTCGAAATTTTGATTACTGGCCTCATTATCATTGATAAAGTGAATCAGCGATTTATAACGCCTAACTGTTATTTGCCATTGAATAAGTAAATCATGTATTGCGTTATAAGCGTGATCGACTGGCTCAATCAGGGCGAATGTTTTATTTAGCATGCCATTAGCAGTGATAGGTACTGATATAGGCATGGCATTTATGTCATTTTTAAATACAAACTCAATTTTTGTCCCTTGATTAGCTTTACTGGTTATTGAAATATTGCCATCCATTTCTTTAGCTAGTCGTTGGGAAATGACTAGCCCCAAACCCGTTCCACCATATTTGCGAGTGATACTTGAATCAGCTTGGCCAAACGGTTCAAAAATATGTTTTATTTTATCTTGCGTAATGCCAATACCAGTGTCATTAACTACGACTTTAATTATGACGCTTGGGTTGTCACTTTTAATTAATTCTACGTCAATGGTTACCGCGCCTTTTTCAGTGAATTTGATAGCGTTACCGACCAAGTTAGTAATAACTTGGCGAATTCGCATGGCGTCTCCCACTAAGTTTTCAGGTACGTCAGACAACACATTGAGTGAAATGTCTAAGTGTTTTTCAGCAGCATTTGGGGCAAGTAGAGTGACAACTTCTTCAATATTGTCACGTAAATTGTATGGGACTTTTTCCAAAGTCATTCGACCTGCTTCTAGCTTTGAAAAATCTAAAATGTCATTAATAATACTGAGTAAATTATTGGCGGAACTTTCAATAGTTTTCAAAAAGTCTTGTTGGTGCGCAGTTAAATCCGTTTTTAGTAATTGCCGAGTAAAACCCAGTACGCCATTTAGCGGTGTTCTTAGCTCATGGCTCATATTGGCTAAAAATTCTGATTTAATCCGGTTTGCTTCTAGCGCTTTACGCTTAGCAATGTCTAATTCAACATTTTGAATTTCTATTTGTTCAATGCTTTGTCTTAAATCGCTTGTTGCTTGTTCTATATTTTGATCAAGCTCTTCTTGGCTTTTAATTAATAGACTAGACAAGTTTCCTATGCCTAATCTTATTCTCTCTAATTCATTGAGATGTAAAGGTTGGGTGAAGGCAGGGGGCTGTTTTTGTTCTATACAATTAATATTATTAAGTAAGGCTTTGATTGGTTGAGATAAGCGACGTAGTACAAAGTTGGCTAAACCTAAACTAATGACAACAGCCAAAATTAATATCAGTATCGTAGTAACATAAACCTTATATTTTTGATGGGTTATATTATCTGTGGTTAATTGGATTGAAATATAGGGTATTTTTACTGCGCGTTTATCTTCATCAAAATTTGCTTCATTTAACAAAGGTGTTCTAAAAACAATAAATCCGTTATCTATCTCGTAATTTGTTACTTCAAAATTATTTTGCCCAGGCTCAGAACGTAGCATGGCAAATTCATTATGATAATTACTCGTTGTGATGAGTCGATTGTCGGCAGAGAAAATGGCGATACTGACCACTTCAGCGCTAAATTTTCGTTGGGCATGATCGATTAGCGCTTTTAATTCATTCTTTTTACTTTGTTTCAATAAGCTATTAGCGGCAATGGCTAATGGTTCAATAATATTTTTGCCAGTGTTAATTTGACGCAATTGAATTTCTGATATGGCGCCTACAGTAAAATATCCAGCTATTAAGCTTGAAATAAATAGGGTAGGAATAACCGTAATGAAAAAGACCCATTCTTTTAAGTTTTTGTTGTACATGCTCTTTAACTAATAAAGTATCTTTATCAAATTGAGTGATTGTTTCATGCCATATGTATAATGGTACATATCTGACGATTGGTCTGCTTAATTAGGGCAGAATAACAGTCAAAACACAAAGTTGTAACCCCCAATAATTGGTCAATTTAAAACATGGTACAGATTTATACTAGCAATGCTAAAAAAAGCAAAAAGAGACAAGATATTAATAAAACGTTTAACGTAGAGATAGCTACATTAAACCAGCATGGCGAAGGGGTTGCTAAATTAGAGGGTAAGGTTGTATTTGTTAAAGGCGCTTTACCGACTGAAAAGGTCAAAATTAAAATAATTGATAGCAAAAAACGAGTAGCATCTGCCCAGCTAATTAGCATTAGCAATAAAAGTGAAGAAAGACGAGAGCCATTTTGTGCTCACTATCAAGCTTGTGGTGGTTGTCAGTTGCAACACCTAACACATGCCGGCCAGTTGTTATACAAGCAAGACGTCGTTGCGGGTTTATTAAAAAAACATGGTTGGCTGGATAAGCAAACGAGTTTACCTTGGCAAGCGACGATAAAAAGTAAAGAATCCGCTTATAGAACACGCGTTCGCTTAGCTGCCTATTATGATAATAAGAGTCGTTCTGTCTCTATTGGATATCGTCAAGCGTCAAATAAAAAAATAGTGCAAATTACCCAATGCGATATCATGTTACCGCAATTGTCATGTTTAATTGAGCCTTTGCGAGTATTAGTTAACCGATTTACTAACAAACAAGCAATTGGTCATATTGACTTAAATGCTTTTCATTGTGAGCCAGAAAAGCAAGACGGAAAACCTATTGTAAACTTTCGATTTTTAAAGCCTTTTTCACAACAAGACTTAGCTTTATTATCCACATTTCAATTACAGCATAACGTCATCATTACCCAACAAATTGCGCAAAATATTGCGGTTGATTTGAATAATCAAGCGGTTACGCTTGAATATTATCTTTTGGGCAAAAGTATTAGTTTTTCTTCAAGTGACTTTACGCAAATCAATAAAGATATAAACCAAGCTATGGTAGCACAAGCCATTGATTGGTTAGACCTTAATAAAAATGATGAAGTTCTCGATTTATATTGTGGTCTTGGCAATTTTAGTTTACCGATAGCAGATAAAGTTAAACGAGTTGCGGGTATCGAAGGTGTTTTAGATATGGTTGACAAAGCCCAGCATAATGCCAATTTAAATCAATTGACCCATTGTCATTTTTACCACGGTAATTTAGAAGAGGGAGTAAGCATTGACGATACAAAATTTAATAAACTGCTATTAGACCCAGCTCGTGCCGGTGCTGAAAATATATGCAAAACAATACAAGCTAACAATTTTGATTTGATACTCTATGTTTCATGTAATCCAAGCTCGCTGGCTCGTGATGGTCGGCTACTTATCGAAAAGGGATACACAGTGGCTAAAATAGGTTTGCTCGATATGTTTCCAAACACATCACATATTGAAACCATGGTTTTATTTAAAAAGAACACAAAATAGTCACAAATTGACATAAATTAAGGGAATAACCGTCTATTTCGGCTTTATGCATTGACTCTGTGAGCCAGAGACGTTTAAATTACTTTTGTTATATATTTATATCGCTTCTCTCATTTAAGCTCGCTTTATGGTTACAGTAAGACATTCCCATAGCAAAAAAAATAAAACGAAAACTTTTTCCGATTGGTTGGAAGAACTATACGCTGACGATCCCGATCGGCGCTTTGCTATATTATCCACTTATCAATTTTGTGAAAATATTGTCGCAGAACCTAACTTACTTGAGCAATCTCGTGAGATGGTTGAAATTTTGTCTGAACTGAATATGGACGCCGAAACCATTAGTGCAGCGATGATTTTCCCGTTTTGGCGAGAAAAGCGTATTTCACCGAAAGCGGTTGAAGATGAGTTTGGCATTGGTGCCGTCAAGCTCATTATTGGTGTTGATAAAATGGCGGCGATCCGCTATTTGCAAAATAATTTGTCTACCCATATAAGTGCTGATCATTTAGATAACGTGCGTCGCATGTTATTAGCTATGGTTGAAGATGTACGCGCGATAGTGATTAAACTCGCGGCTTGTATTATCGATTTACGTTTGGTTAAAAATGCCGACGAAGAAACCAAAGTTATTACAGCTAAAGAGGCTAGTACAATATATGCACCACTAGCTAATCGTTTAGGGATTGGCCAACTTAAATGGGAAATTGAAGATTACGCTTTTCGTTATCAGCACCCGCAAACGTATAAACAAATAGCGTCTATGCTGCATGAAAAACGCACAGATCGCGCAGATTATATTGATAATTTTGTTAGTACACTGCAAAGCCGTTTAAATGATATGCACATAAAAGGCGAGGTGGTTGGCAGACCAAAGCATATTTATAGCATTTGGAAAAAAATGCAGAAAAAGGATCTGCCATTTGAACGCGTTTACGATGTGAGAGCAGTACGTGTTTTAGTTGATACATTGCATGAATGTTATGCTGCGTTGGGCGTGGTTCACACCACTTGGAGTGCTATTAATAAAGAGTTTGATGATTATATAGCCACACCGAAATCCAATGGCTATCAATCGATACATACGGTTGTACTGGGCCCACAAGGTAAAGCAGTCGAGATCCAAATCCGCACCCAACAAATGCATCAAGATGCAGAATTGGGTGTCGCTGCCCATTGGCGGTATAAGGAAGGTTCGGCAAATGGTAAACAGGACAGCTATCAAGAAAAAATCAATTGGTTACGTAAACTATTGCAATGGCAAGAGGATATGTCAGCAGATGATAATCTAGTTGACGAGTTACGTAGCCAAGTCTTTGAAGATCGCGTGTATGTATTTACACCAAAGGGGCAAGTCATTGATTTACCCAACGGCTCAACCCCACTTGATTTTGCATACTACATTCACAGCAATGTCGGACATTGCTGCATCGGTGCAAAAGTATTTGGCAAAATAGTGCCATTTACTTATACGCTGCAAAGTGGTGATCAAGTCGAGATCCTAACTAGTAAAACGGCTAACCCAAGTCGAGATTGGTTAAACCCCAATTTAGGCTATGTCAAATCAAGCCGAGCTCGCAGTAAAATTCATCACTGGTTCAAACTGCAAGATAAAGACAAAAATCGAGAAGCAGGTCTTGAGTTATTAGAGCAAGAAGTCAATCGATATGAAATGGATATTGATGAACTTGAACCAGCAATTGCTCGCTTTAATGTCAATACCTTTGATGACTTATGTGCCGCCGTCGGCGGTGGTGATCTGCGTGCTAGTCAAATAATTAATTATATTCAAAGCCGTAATAAACGCGCGAAAGAAGAAATTGATCCGCGCACCTTTAACCGCCAAACAACATCTGACAACGAAGAAAAGTCAGACAGTGCCATCGTTGTTCAAGGGGTAGGTAACTTAATGAGTTACTTGGCTAAATGTTGTCAACCGCTACCCGGTGATGAAATTACTGGCTACATAACCCAAGGCAATGGTATTTCAGTCCATCGTGAAGATTGCGAGCAGTTAGATAAAATGTTGTCTCAGCATCCTGAGCGGCAAGTTGAAGTTACATGGGGTAATGCAATACAACGCGGCTATCGTGTTTCAGTAAGGGTAATGGCTAATGACCGTAGTGGTTTATTAAGAGATGTGACTACAGTATTGGTGAATGAAAAAATTTCAGTTCATGGTATTAATAGCCACACAGATGACAAAACCGCCGTAGCTGGAATCGATGTTGATATTGATGTAAACGATTTAAATCGCTTAGGTCGAGTATTAACCCGATTGTCGCAAGTGGACGGTGTCTATAGTGCTAAACGTTTAAAATAAACAAGATGTCTAATAATTCATTACAACCATTAATTGATATTATGGCAGCGTTACGTGACCCGAATAACGGCTGCCCTTGGGATTTAAAACAAACCTATAAAACGATAGTTCCTTATACAATCGAAGAAGCCTATGAAGTCGCAGACGCGATAGAAACCGAAGACTTTGACGAACTACAAGGTGAACTTGGCGATTTACTTTTTCAGGTAGTGTTTTATTGCCAACTGGCAAAAGAAGAAGGGCGTTTTGAGTTTAATGATGTACTTGAAACGGTTTGTGAAAAACTCACTCGTCGTCATCCCCATGTATTTTCTGATGTCGCGTTAGATGATGAAGCGGCTGTTAAAGCAAATTGGGAAGCAGAGAAAAAGAAAGAAAGAGATAAAAAAGCCACGGAGCAGGTTAGTTATACCTTAAGTCATGTACCCAAAACACTTCCAGCCTTAACTCGGGCCAATAAACTGCAAAAACGCTGCGCCAACGTCGGATTTGACTGGCCAACCTACCATGGTGCATTAGATAAAGTAGAAGAAGAAATTATTGAAATTAAACAGGAATTAGCCTGTTCTGCTATCGATCCTGTTAAAGTCGGTGAAGAAGTAGGAGACTTAATGTTTGCTGTGGTTAATTTAGCTCGTAAACTTAAATTGGATCCTGAAGCAACCTTACGTGCAGCCAATAAAAAATTTGAAACACGCTTTAATCGAGTTGAATCCAAAGCCTTAGATAATGGTCACGAATTAAACGACTTAACTTTAGCTGAAATGGAAAGCTTGTGGTTACAAGTTAAACAAGAAAAATAATACACCAAATAAGAAGAATATAACCTAGCTCATAACGACTTTTGATTTGTTAGGTTAATTGCCTTCTGTTAGACTACGCCCCCGTCTTAAAGCTTATTACCCACGTTTATACTTTTTCGCAATATCCTGATTGCACGGGTAATGATTACTAAATTTAGGTTTTTCAATGACGACTAGATATATCTTCGTTACGGGTGGTGTTGTTTCTTCTTTAGGAAAGGGCATTGCCGCCGCTTCTCTAGCTGCAATTTTAGAAGCACGTGGTTTAAACGTAACCATCATGAAGCTCGACCCCTACATCAATGTTGATCCGGGTACAATGAGCCCAATCCAGCACGGTGAAGTATTTGTTACTGAAGATGGCGCCGAAACAGACCTTGATTTAGGTCACTATGAACGTTTCATCAAAACTAAAATGACCAAAGGTAATAACTTTACTCAAGGTCGTGTGTTTGAAGATGTATTACGCCGTGAACGCCGAGGTGATTATTTAGGGGCAACCATCCAAGTTATCCCACATATTACCAACGACATAAAACGTCGTGTTGTTGAATGTGGTGAAGGCCATGACATTGCAATCGTTGAAATTGGCGGCACGGTTGGTGATATTGAGTCACAACCCTTCTTAGAATCAATTCGTCAGTTAGGTACAGAATTAGGGCGTGAGCATGCTATGTTTATGCACCTAACCTTAGTTCCTTATTTAGCGGCAGCAGGTGAAGTTAAAACTAAGCCGACTCAGCACTCTGTTAAAGATTTACGATCTATCGGTATTCAGCCAGATATTTTGGTTTGTCGTTCTGATCGGACAATTCCGGCTAATGAGCGTTCAAAAATTGCATTGTTTACCAATGTAGAAGAAAAAGCCGTTATCTCAATGCCAGATGTCAATAGCATCTATCGCATTCCAGCCTTGTTAAAATCACAAGGATTAGATGCACTTATCTGTCGTCGCTTCCATATTGAATGCCAAGAAGCTAATTTGTCTGATTGGGAACAAGTGCTGTATGAAGATTCAAATCCGACAGGTGAAGTGACTATAGGTATGGTGGGTAAATACGTAGAGTTACCAGATGCTTATAAATCGGTTAATGAAGCATTAAAACACGCTGGCCTTAAAAATCGTGTAACAGTCAACATTCAATATATTGATTCTCAAGACTTAGAAGCTAAGGGTGTCGATAAATTAGCTGATGTAGATGCGATTTTGGTACCTGGCGGTTTTGGTGAACGAGGCACAGCAGGTAAAATGCTAGCTGCACAATATGCTCGTGAAAATAACGTTCCTTATTTAGGTATATGCTTAGGCATGCAAATGGCGTTAATCGAATTTGCGCGTAATGTGGCTAAATTAGAAAATGCTAACAGCACGGAATTTGATGCAGAGACTCAACACCCTGTCGTTGGTTTAATTACCGAATGGCAAAATAACGAGGGTGAAATGGAAGAGCGTTCAGAGCAATCTGACTTGGGTGGCACTATGCGTTTAGGTTCGCAATTGTGTCATTTAGAAGCGGGTTCCAAAGCCGCTCAAGCTTATGGTTCAGAACAGATCCATGAGCGTCATCGTCACCGCTATGAAGTTAATAATAACTATCGTCAACAACTTGAGGAAGCTGGCTTAGTTTTCTCTGGTTTGTCGGCAGATAAGAAACTGGTTGAAGTTATTGAGTTGCCTAATCATCCATGGTTTATTGCAGCTCAATTTCATCCAGAGTTCACGTCAACGCCGCGTGATGGCCATCCTTTATTCCAAGGGTTTGTCGCCGCAGCGTATGCAGCACAGAAACAATAAAAACACACGCGCGCTAGAAAGCGCGCTTTTCGTTATACATATCGAGGAAGGACTATGTCATCTATCGTAAACATCATTGGTCGTGAAATTATTGATTCACGCGGAAACCCAACTGTAGAAGCAGACGTATATTTAGAAAGCGGTGCTATGGGTCGTGCAGCAGCTCCTTCTGGTGCTTCTACTGGTTCACGTGAAGCACTTGAATTACGCGACGGTGATAAAAGCCGCTTTTTAGGTAAAGGCGTAATTAAAGCTGTTGAAAATGTAAATGGTGTTATTAAAGAAGCACTAGTTGGTAAAGACGCACTTGACCAAAAAGCTGTAGACCAAGTGATGTTAGACCTAGACGGTACTGACTTTAAGAGCAACTTGGGCGCAAATGCTATTTTAGCTGTTTCTTTAGCCACAGCTAAAGCGGCTGCAGCTGAAAAAGGCGTAGCTTTATACGAGCACATTGCTGACTTAAACGGTACTTCAGGTCAGTACAGCCTTCCATTACCAATGATGAACATCATCAACGGTGGTGAGCACGCTGACAACAATGTTGATATTCAAGAATTCATGATCCAACCTGTTGGTGCTAAAACTTTCAAACAAGCTATCCAAATGGGTGCTGAAGTTTTCCATAACTTAAAGAAAGTTTTAAACGCTCGTGGTTACAACACTGCTGTTGGTGACGAAGGTGGTTTTGCACCAGACCTTAAGTCTAACGCTGAAGCGTTAGAAGTTATCGCAGAAGCGATTAAAGCAGCTGGATACGAAATCGATAAAGATATTACTTTAGCATTAGACTGTGCTGCGTCTGAGTTCTACGAAAAAGACAATGGTATCTACAACTTGAAAGGTGAAGGCAAAACGTTCACTTCTAACGAGTTCTCTGATTTCTTATCTACTTTATGTGACGAATACCCAATCGTTTCAATCGAAGATGGTTTAGATGAGTCTGATTGGGATGGTTTCGCATACCAAACTAAGATCCTTGGCGACAAGATCCAAATCGTTGGAGACGACTTATTCGTAACTAACACTAAGATCTTAAAAGAAGGTATCGAGAAAGGTATCGCTAACTCAATCTTAATCAAGTTTAACCAAATTGGTTCTTTAACTGAAACGTTAGAAGCTATCCAAATGGCTAAAGACGCTGGTTACACTGCTGTTATCTCTCACCGTTCAGGTGAAACTGAAGATGCAACTATTGCTGATTTAGCAGTAGGTACTGCAGCTGGTCAAATCAAGACAGGTTCAATGAGCCGTTCTGATCGTGTTGCTAAGTACAATCAGTTATTACGTATTGAAGAAGCGCTAGGCGACAAAGCTGTATATGCCGGTCGTTCAGCCGTTAAAGGTCAATAATATCTGATCTTTTGTCATGCTGGCCTTTTCAATAGGCCAGCATATTCGTTACACTTCACTAATCTTCTGTTAAATCAATTCTGACTTTGAATAAATCGGCCGCTCAACAACGAGATTTTGCCCAAGATAGCGAAAGGCTGCTTACTTATTCTCAACTGTGTAACGTTTTTTATGAACGTGAATTAAAAATGTTGATGGATAGCGATATGCCTCCCGCGCTGTTACAAAAGCGTTTATCTAGTTTATCGTTTTACGTTAAACGTGCTGCTGAATCGATTATTAGTTTAAGTTCGCCCATCAGTTTAGATAGTCAAAATGGTGCTTGGTCGGCCAGCCAAAAACGTAAAATACCCACAGAAAAAGTTGATCCTGAAGCTAACTTTAAATGGTTTAGTCGATATTCAGATATTGGCTTAATTGTTCCTATTCAAATTACTCAACAAGGTTTAACGCATATTAAGTTAGATTGTATTGATGAAATAGATACCGTAAATCAATGCTTTCATGTTAATGAGTTAGGTTGGTTTAATTTTTACGGCCAGACTTTACAAGATGATCTAATCAAACACAAAACAGCGTTTAAATCTGCAAAAGATATTATGATTGCAGCGTGTTGTGGCCACCAATGGATAGGGAGCGATAGAACTTATCATAGAACGTTATCGTTACGTGAATTGTTATTAACATCAGTTATTAATTGGCAACAGTTAAATAAGCCTTTACCTATAACTAAAACTAGCTAATTGCGTCTGGCTATTCATGATCCTGCAAGGTAATATTAGCTTAACTTTAATATTATCAGTTCACCATGTCTCTTTTTAGGTTAGTGCTAATAGTGTTGCTTTGTATGCTGCAATATCGTTTGTGGTTTGGAGGTAACTCAATCTCTGAATATAGTCGCCTGCAACAAAAAGTAGAAACCATCAAATTAGAGAATGACAAACTTTCTCAGCGTAACAAACTTATGGTCGCTGACATCAAAGATTTAAAAATGGGTGTCGAGGCTATTGAAGAACGAGCGAGAAATGAACTTGGCTTAATCCGTCAAGGTGAGTTGTTTTATCGGGTGATCCCTAAGTAATTTAACTAATAATGCTCCAACCCATGCCACATATTGTCGCTATTATTCCTGCCGCAGGTGTTGGTAGTCGAATGAAAGCTGATATCCCTAAACAGTATTTGACTATTGGCAATCAAACCATATTAGAGCATACCTTATCAGTGCTTGATAAGGTTCAATACATTAACGAAATTGTTCTTGTTGTCGCAAGTCATGATAGCTATTTAGATGATATAAAAGAAAATTTTTGTCGATTGACTAAACCAATTAAAACTGTAGTCGGTGGTCAGGAAAGAGTGGATTCTGTTTTAGCTGGTTTAAATGCATTACCTAAAGACGCTTGGGCTTTAGTCCACGATGCCGCTCGACCTTGTGTACTAGTGAAGGATATTGAACAACTTATCGAAACTTGTCTATCTCAAAATATGGGTGGCATTTTAGCTTCAAGAGTTAAAGATACGATGAAGCGCAGTATAAAAGGCAGTAATCAAATCACTGAGACGGTATCAAGGGACAATTTATGGCATGCGTTAACGCCTCAGTTATTCCCAACTCATCAATTAGTTGCATCTATTGAACTCAGTCAAAAACACAATGCTACTGTTACCGATGAAGCATCAGCCATCGAGTTTGCTGGTGGACAAGTTCTTATGTGCGAGAGTAGTGCAACTAACTTGAAAATTACCACTCCAGATGACTTGCAATTGGCAACGTTAATACTTAATGCTAAGCAAATGTAACGCATCTTCTGTTATGCGGTTTAATGAATTAACAGGTTTTAAAAAATGACAATTCGAATTGGACATGGTTTTGATGTTCATAAATTTGGTGGCAATGGCCCTTTAACAATATGTGGTGTCAAAATTGATTACCCACAAGGGTTTATTGCCCATTCTGATGGTGATGTCGCCATTCACGCTTTGTGTGATGCTATTCTAGGTGCCCTCGCTTTGGGGGATATAGGCAACCACTTTCCTGATACTGACGATGATTATGCGAATATAGATTCGCGAATATTGCTGAGACATGTGTGGTCTCTTGCACGAGACAAAGGTTACAAGCTAGGTAATTGTGATATCACTATTATTGCTCAAGCACCGAAAATAGCTCCACATTTAAAGGCTATGCGAACTCTATTAGCTGATGATTTAGAAGCAGAATTGAGCCAAGTTAATGTCAAAGCAACAACAACAGAAAAACTAGGATTTACAGGTCGTAAAGAAGGTGTAGCGGTTGAGTCAGTTGTTTTGTTGGAGACAATGTAAGTATGTTTGAACAGCAGTATCCATTTTTACACGGTAAGCCTGAATTAAACGGAACTATACGGAGTCGCAATAGCGACTTTTACGTTGAGGAATATTTGGGTTTTCAACCCAGCGGGCAAGGTGAGCACCTTTGGTTGTTAGTTGAAAAAGAAAATGAAAATACCCAGTATGTTGCTAATCAACTCGCTAAATTATTAGGCGTACAACCTAAACTTGCTAGCTATTCTGGTAAAAAAGATAAATACGCTGTGACAAGACAATGGTTTTCTTTTCCCTTTCCGATTAAAAAAAGTTTGCCGCCAGCGATAGAAGGTCCAAATTTTAAAGCGCTAATTATCACAAGGCATGATAAGAAATTAAAAACCGGTACACATAAAGCGAATCGTTTTGAAATTAATGTACAGTGTGAAGCCTTAGATGAAGAAAGTGAATTGCATCTTCAGCACCGAGTAAACGCCATTACACAGCAAGGTGTCCCTAACTATTTTGGTGAACAGCGCTTTGGCCATCGCTTTGGAAACATTGAAAAAGCATTAGCAATGTTTGCCAATCAAATAAAGGTTAAAGATCGTAATAAACGCGGTATGTACTTATCCGCTGCGCGATCCTTCCTTTTTAATCATATTATTGCTCAACGTATTAACCAAGATATGTTTAAACCACTTTGTGGCGATGTATTTATGTTAAATGGTAGCCACTCAGTTTTTTGCGCAGACAATATAGATGATGATCTAATAACAAGGCATCAAGCGCATGATATACAAATAACAGGGCCTATGTGGGGTGAAGGAGAGCTAAAAACTCAAGGCATACCGTTAGAATTAGAAAAACAGTTACTGAAAGATGAAGTAATGTCTGATTTAATTAAAGGGCTTGAAAACGCGCGATTAAAACAAGAGCGTAGGTCTTTGAATTTATTTATTCCTAACCTGAGTTTCTCACGTTATGATCACGGCTTTACATTAAAATTTGAGTTACCGACAGGCTGCTTTGCTACTTCGGTATTGAGAGAAATCGTCAACTATACGGATGCTTCTAAAAATGCGGATTTTACTCAGCAATGATGACGGTGTTCATGCATTAGGACTATCTCAGCTTTATCAGCACCTAAAAAATTTAGGTGAAGTGTCTGTTATCGCGCCTGATAGAAATTGCAGTGGAGCGAGTAACAGTTTAACGCTAGTTAATCCACTTCGTGTGCAACAACTGGATAACGGCTTTTATTCTGTCAATGGTACGCCAACGGATTGTGTTCATATTGGTATTAACCAATTAATAAAACCGGAACCTGATTTAGTCATATCAGGTATTAATCATGGCCCTAATTTGGGTGACGATGTTATTTATTCAGGAACTGTCGCGGCTGCATTAGAAGGCCGCCATATGGGGCATTCAGCTATCGCGGTTTCTTTAGCGGGTGATCAACATTTTGATAGCGCAGCTCGAGTGGTCAAAAATATAGTAGAGCATTTAGAACAACTAAACTTAACTGAACAACAAATTTTAAATGTTAATGTGCCAGACTTGCCTTATGAAGCAATTAAGGGGTACCGAATTACTCGGTGTGGCTCGCGCCATCGGGCACAAAGTATGTCAAAAACTCAGGATCCTTACGGTAGAACTATTTATTGGTATGGGCCACAAGGGGCTGAGTTAAAAGAAGGACAAGATACGGATTTTGAAGCAGTGCGTAATGGTTTTGTATCAATAACACCTTTAACCGTGGACATGACAGCACATCAAAGCATTAATAATCTAAAATCTTGGCTAACAAATCTAAATTAGAACGGTATCAATGAGTACACGCAATGGTCAGCAGCTGAGTATATTGCTGCAACAAGAAGGCATCAAAAACCCCAGTGTTTTACAAGCGGTCGCTTCAACGCCTAGGCAGTTTTTTGTAGAGGCTGCATTAGGCCATAAAGCCTATGAAAATACCGCATTACCCATAGGTAAAGGGCAAACAATTTCACAGCCAGTTATTGTGGCAAGAATGACAGAGTTGTTACTTGAAAAGGTAGATGCGTCATCTGTACTAGAAATAGGTACAGGATCCGGTTATCAAACGGCTATATTGGCGCAGTTGTTTGACCACGTATATTCAGTTGAACGTATTAAGTCATTACAGTTTCAAGCACGCCGTAAATTGCAACAATTAGACTTGCACAATGTATCAATGAAACATGGTGATGGTTGGAAAGGCTGGAATTCTAAAGCACCATTTTCCGCTATTATTGTAACCGCTGCCGCTGCATCCGTTCCGCAAAAATTGTTAGATCAACTTGTTGATGGTGGAATATTAGTTATCCCCGTTGGTGTAGAGTCTCAAGTGCTAAAGCTCATTCGTCGCCAAGGTGATGAATTTATTTCTGAAGATATTGCCGCCGTTAAATTTGTTCCTTTGGTACCTGGTGATGTCGAATAACAAACGGAATACTAAAGTGGAACCAAGAACAACAAAAGATTATCTACTTTTAACCGCTAAAGGTATGGCCATGGGGGCTGCCGATGTGGTGCCAGGTGTGTCTGGCGGTACAATTGCCTTTATAAGCGGTATCTATGACGAGTTACTTAAGTCGTTAAAACAACTTGGCCCTAACGCGTTAACCATCTTATTTAAACAAGGCTTTGCTGAATTTTGGCGTCATATTAATGGTGGTTTTTTGCTTGCCGTGTTTGCTGGTATTTTAATTAGTGTTAAAACGTTTGCTTCATTAATTAGTTTTGCATTAGATAACCATCCTATTTTAATTTGGTCTTTTTTCTCTGGTTTAATCGCAGCTTCTGTTTATTTGTTGGCAAAACAACAAACGAATTGGCGTCCTGTTAATTATATAAGCTTGTTAATTGGTATTGGTATCGTATATATCATTTCAATATCAACACCAAGCCAATTGCCTAGTGATTGGTGGTTTTTATTTTTAGGCGGTTTTATCGCTATTTGCGCCATGATTTTACCTGGTGTGTCGGGAAGCTTCATTTTATTGTTATTAGGTTTGTATTCGGTTGCATTAAATGCAGTTAAAAATATGGATTTAATTGCACTTGCTGCATTTGGTTTTGGTTGTATTGCAGGGTTAATGGTGTTTTCTCGATTCTTATCTTGGCTGCTTGATCGATATTATCAAACCACAATTGCATTATTAATTGGATTTTTAATTGGATCGTTAAATGTGACTTGGCCTTGGAAACAAGTGGTTTCTACTTATGTAAATCGTCATGGTGAAACCGTACCGTTAATTCGAGAAAATGTTCTTCCAAGTACGTTTTCAAATGTTTATTCGACCGATAGTCAGTTAATTTTTGCATTATTAGCAAGCTTATTTGGTATTTT
Organism: Saccharobesus litoralis; assembly: GCF_003063625.1. NCBI lineage: Bacteria > Pseudomonadati > Pseudomonadota > Gammaproteobacteria > Alteromonadales > Alteromonadaceae > Saccharobesus > Saccharobesus litoralis. The sequence goes on from NZ_CP026604.1 coordinate 4,021,812, forward strand.
ACTTGTCATTAGCATTGAATTGATAGCTAGTAAATTAAAAAGGTAGAGATGCTAAATTCAGGGACAGTTTATTATAGATCATTACTAGCAATATCCATTGGGATATTGCTGTCTGCTTGTTCCTCAAACCCTCATATTCCGGCGCCTGTAGAGTCAGTATACCGCGGCAAAACGATACATAACTTTAAACCGAACACGCTTAAACAAAATACCTATACTGTCGAAAAAGGAGAGACATTATATTCAATTGCTTTTAGAGCCGGTAAAGACTTTCGCGAACTGGCAAAAGTTAACAAAATATTACCACCCTACACAGTGTACCCAGGCCAATTGATTAAACTGTCCAGCAGTCAAAAAACAACCACTGTGGTAACAAAAAAACCTTTCAAAACAAAAACTTCTAAAAAAACAAAAACAATTCCTAAAAAGTCTAATATCAAACCTACAAAAAAAGTTGCCAACAAGAAGTCAGAGGAGTATGTTGGAAATGTCGCTTCCGTTAACAAAGAGTTAACAAGTGATCTTGGATATAAGAAGACAATAAAATGGCAATGGCCAACCAAAGGAAAAATCTTAAAAAAATTCTCTAAAAAAGAATTAGGTAACAAAGGTTTAGATATTGGTGGAAAAAATGGAAGTCCAATTTTTGCAGCAGCAGATGGTAAAGTTGTATATGCAGGCAACGCCCTACGAGGGTACGGAAATCTAATTATCGTTAAACATAGTGAAGATTTCCTTAGTGCTTATGCTCACAACAGCAAACTTCTGGTAAGCGAACAAAGTTGGGTAAAAGCAGGGCAGCAAATTGCTGAGATGGGACGAACTGATAGTGACAACGTAAAGTTGCATTTTGAAGTGCGATATAAGGGTACAACCGTAGATCCACTTCGATATTTACCAAAAAAGTAAACCAATAGGTAAGTATTTTAGAAATAATGGCCGGTTAAACTTTTTAACGACATTTGTTTCTATGTAACGAGTTTGAAGTGTTAGAGCGCAAATCTTATTGCTTGTTCTGGCGTCTATCTGAAGTAGGAGATCAAAAAATGGGTCGTACACAAAGCACAAACACAGATACCACAACAGTTGAATTAGAAATTGATGAAATTGTTGAATTAGAAGCTGAGCAAGCTGAAGAGTCGGCAAAAGATGCCGCTAGTGATACAGCTCCTCAAGAAGAATTTACTAAAACCTTAGACGCCACTCAGTTATATTTAGGCGAAATTGGTTTTTCACCGTTATTATCCGCCGAAGAAGAAGTTTTCTTTGCTCGTAAAGCACTTAAGGGCTGCGAAGCAAGCAGAAAACGGATGATCGAAAGTAACTTACGTTTAGTGGTTAAAATTGCCCGTCGATACAATAACCGCGGACTGGCTTTACTTGATTTGATTGAAGAAGGTAACTTAGGTTTAATCCGTGCGGTTGAAAAGTTTGATCCTGAACGAGGATTCCGCTTTTCTACTTATGCAACATGGTGGATCCGCCAAACAATCGAACGTGCAATTATGAATCAAACACGCACCATTCGTTTGCCTATTCATGTTGTTAAAGAATTAAACGTTTATTTACGCGCTTCACGCGAGTTAGCTCAACAACTCGATCATGAACCGACTGCTGAAGAAATTGCAGAAAAATTAGATAAAACGCCATCTGAAGTTAGCAAGATGTTGCGGCTTAATGAAAAAATTAGCTCGGTCGATACGCCGATTGGTGGAGACTCTGAAAAAGCGTTGTTAGACATCATTGCTGATGAAAACGGTTCTGGCCCTGAAAATCACTTACAAGATGATGATATTAAGCATAGTATTGTTCATTGGTTGGAAGAGCTTAACCCGAAACAACGTGAAGTTTTAGCTCGCCGTTTTGGTTTATTAGGTTATGAAGCCTCTACTTTAGAGGACGTAGGTAAGGAGATTGGCTTAACTCGCGAGCGAGTTCGTCAAATTCAAGTTGAAGCCTTAAAACGCTTAAGAGATGTATTGACTCACGAAGGTCTATCAATTGAGTCGTTGTTTGAAATTGAACAATAAAACAAACTATAGTCTTCTCGATCAGGCTTTATGGTTCATTGTCTGCGCTTACTCGCCCCAATCACATAATAGAGCATATGCTCATGGGGTCTCGAAGCTGGACGGCTTCCCCTAAAACCAGCTCGCTTTGACTATAATTTTTTCTCTTACTTCAAAAAAAGGCTAACTTTTCGGTTAGCCTTTTTTGATCTTGATCCTCTGTTTTGTCAATTCACGATAAACCGATTTATATCGCTTAAATTGCTTTTCCTCTATTAGCTACCTTGAGTTATAATCCACGGCTATTTAAATATTTAGAGATTGATAGTCCCGTCCATGGTTAAGTTTGTCATCAAATTTCACGCTGAAATTGCGATCAAAAGTAAGTCAGTTCGTAAACGTTTTATAAAAATGTTAGAGAGTAACGTGAAAAACGTTTTACGCCGTATTGACGAGAAACCTTGGGTACAAAGAAACTGGGACTATATAGATGTAAAGGTATCTGAAGAACACAAAGACGCTTGTCTGGAAGCTTTATGTCATATACCTGGCATTGCGCAAGTTCATGAAGTCACACAATCGAGTTACACAAACTTTGATGATATTTGTCGTCAAGTTTTGCCTGTTTACCAATCACAAATTGTCAATAAAACCTTTCGAGTCAAAGTTAAGCGTCGTGGTAATCACGACTTTACGTCTATCGATTTAGAAAGATATGTCGGTGGGGCATTAAATCAATCGGTTGAATCGGCCAGTGTTAAGCTTAAAGATGCGGATTTTATTGTTGATTTAGAAGTTGATGGTGATCAACTTTTAATGATTGCTAAAAAACATAAGGGCCTAGGTGGTTTCCCAATCGCTACGCAAGAAGATACCTTATCGTTAATTTCAGGCGGCTTTGATTCAGGTGTATCAAGCTATTTAATGATCCGCAAAGGCTCTCGTACTCACTATTTATTTTTTAATTTGGGCGGCAGCCAACACGAAATTGGCGTTAAACAAGTTGCCTATTATTTGTGGGACAAGTTTGGGGCTTCGCATCGCGTAAAATTTATCTCAGTTGACTTTCAACCTGTTGTGGCGGAAATACTTGAAAACATTGATTCAGGGCTTATGGGCGTCGTGCTTAAACGTATGATGGTTAGAGCGGGTGCTATGGTTGCAGAGCGTTTTGGGATAAAAGCTTTAGTGACAGGTGAAAGCCTAGGCCAAGTATCGAGTCAGACCGTGACTAACCTTAATGTGATTGATCGCGCGACTGACATGTTGATTATTCGCCCACTGATCCATTTAGACAAGCAAGATATTATTGATACAGCGCGTTTAATTGGCACAGAAGATTTTGCTAAAACCATGCCTGAATACTGTGGTGTTATCTCACAACGGCCTAATGTTGCAGCGCCTTTAGCTAAAGTTGAAGCGACAGAACAAAACTTTAATATGCATTTGATTGAGCAGGTAGTTAATGATGCCAGTCTTTATGATATTAAAGAATTAAAAGAACAAGCTGACGCTGAAGTGAGTGAAGTCGAAGCGGTAAGCGATTTAAGCGACAAACATATCGTGGTTGATATACGTTCACCCGAAGAAGAAGATGAAGAGCCACTAGAATTAGATGATACTCAGGTTGTTCATATTCCTTTTTTCAAGCTTGCGAATAATTTTGCAGAGTTAATGGCCGAGCAAGGAAAAGAAAAAGAATACCTTTTGTATTGTAAAAAAGGCGTAATGAGCAAACTGCAAGCCTTACTTTTACATGAGTCCGGTTATAAAAACGTTCGTGTATTTCATTTAAAAAAATAATAAAAAGCATATTATGGCAATACGACCAGAACTAAAAACCATTAACTGGCTTAACCCGATTCATTTTTGTTCTTTAGGCTTCGGCAGTGGTTTAGCACCAAAAGCACCAGGTACGTTTGGCACATTGGCTGCATTGCCTCTCGTGTATTTAATGGGTACGTTTTTACCCTTTTATGCTTATTTAGCTATTACGCTGGTTGCAGCGATTCTGGGCTGTTATTTGTGTGGGCAAACAGCCAAAGCATTAAATGCCCATGATCATCCAGCTATTGTGTGGGATGAATTTGTTGGGTTAATGATCACCTTTATTTTCATTCCTGTATCTACTGTTAATTTATTAGTCGGCTTTTGTTTGTTTCGTTTTTTCGACATTATTAAGCCTTGGCCCATTAGTTTTGTGGATAAAAAAATCCACGGTGGAACCGGCATTATGTTAGACGATATTATTGCGGGTTTAATGGCGCTAGGGTGCTTGCACCTATATTTGCATTATTTTTAAGTGAAGGCCGTCTATACATTTCGGACGACTTAGCAAAATAACGACATAAATTCTCAATAAAACTTTCGTCAAACTTTCTTAAATCATTTCTATATTTGCCAGTGAAATGATTTAAGGAAAATTAGATGAAAATTGCAGTTGCTGGCACTGGATATGTAGGCTTATCGAATGCCATTTTATTAGCTCAACATAATCAAGTTGTCGCTGTTGATATCATTCCCGAAAAAGTTGAGCTACTTAATAACAAAATATCACCCATAGAAGATCAGGAAATACAGCATTATCTTGATCACGAAGCGTTGGATTTCACAGCGACGCTAGATAAAGCTCAAGCCTATGATAATGCAGATTTTGTTATTATCGCGACGCCCACCGATTATGATCCCGTAAGCAATAAATTTAATACCCAATCTGTCGAAGCTGTGATTAAAGACGTCATGGCTATTAACCCTAATGCGGTGATGGTGATCAAATCTACCGTGCCAGTGGGTTATACAAAATCAATAAAACAACAATTATGCTGCAATAATATTTTATTCTCTCCCGAGTTTTTACGCGAAGGTAAGGCGCTACACGATAACTTATACCCGTCACGGATCATCGTGGGTGAACAATCGGAAAGGGCTCAAAAGTTTGCTCAGTTATTGCAACAAGGGGCAAAAAAGCAAGACATAGATGTTTTGTTTACCCATGCAACAGAAGCCGAGGCGGTTAAATTGTTTTCTAACACTTACCTTGCCATGCGGGTTGCGTATTTTAACGAGCTAGATTCTTACGCTGAAGCTCATGGTCTTGATCCTCGACAAATTATTCAAGGCGTTTGTTTAGACCCTAGAATTGGTGATCATTATAACAACCCGTCTTTCGGTTACGGTGGGTATTGTTTACCTAAAGATACCAGACAATTATTGGCCAATTACGAGTCTGTCCCCAATAATATGATCCGGGCTATCGTCGATGCTAATACCACGCGCAAAGACTTTATCGCCTTTTCTATTTTAGAACGAAATCCCAAGGTTGTAGGTATTCATCGCCTAATAATGAAAGCGGGATCGGATAATTTTAGAGCTTCGGCGATCCAAGGCATAATGAAGCGCCTAAAAGCAAAAGGCATTGAAGTAGTCGTATACGAACCTGTATTAAAAGAAAGTCACTTTTTTAATTCTCGTGTGATCAGCAGCCTAGAGGAGTTTAAACAGCTATCCGATGTAATCGTCGCTAATCGTGTTACCGACGAAATTAAAGATGTGTTAGATAAAGTATATACCCGAGATTTATTTGGTAATGATTAGTTGTATAGTCTTCTCGCTCAGGTCTTATGGTTCATTGTCAGCGCTTACTCTCGACTTTGGCTCCTGCGTCGTCCTACTACCTAAATCCCTTTAGGCGGCCCCAATCACATAGTAGAGCATATGCTCATGGGGTCTCGAAGCTTGCCTGCATGGATGCAGGTAAGGGGCGTGAGCAGGACGCGGTAGCTTTGACGGCTTCCCCTAAAATCTGATCGCTTTGACTATAACTAATCAAAACTCAGGTATTTATCCTATTTTTTGCTTCGATCCACTGTGCCATATATTTAGTGCTTTGCATGGTATGGTGGTTTAGCATTTGACCAATAAAGTTTTCTTGCCTATGGGCATTGAGTTGGTGACGAACCAGCTCTACCTTTTCGATTAAGCTTTTCGAGATTGTTTCTGGTTGATAATGTTGTTGAATTAGAGATAGGCATTTTTCACTTTTAGTGAGCCAAGTCGATTTATCTGCAAATAACTCAATTGCACGGGCTACAAATGCATTTGTATCGTTTTCGATGAAACCTGGAGCATTGTTAGAGTCAAACATGCCTTCTGCGCCGATACTGGTTGTGACAACAGGTGTTTGATTTAGCATAGCGTCGGCTATTTTACCTTTTAAACCGGCACCAAATTTAAGCGGTGCTAAACACACTTTGGCCTTTTTCATCACTTGGTGCACATCATTTGCCCAGCCTTTAATTAAAAAACCGGTCTTAATACAATTGAGTTGCGTGGCTTTAGGTGGTGTATATGAGCCATAAATGTGTAATTCGGCTTTAGGTAATTGTTGGCGAATAGCCGGCCAAATGGCCTGTTTCAACCAGAGAACAGCATCCCAATTGGGTGCATGCCTAAAATTACCAACAGTGATAAAATGTTGGCGTTGGTCATACTCAAAAGCTTGGCTGGTATTAGCTGTTAATTGAAACGGCATTAAATGCAGTAAACTCGGCGCTATTTTAAAATGCTCTTTTAACAAGTTAAATTCAAATAATGAAATAATCAGGCTTAAATCACAGCGATAAATTGAGGCTATTTCGCGTTTGGCTAAATCCGTGTTTAAGTCTAAGTCTTCGAGGTTGTTCGCAACTTGCCCGTGCTGTTTGACCCAAGTATGGCGCGCTTGTCTTAAAAACTGTAAATCTTCGGTGTTTAAAATACGTAGAGCTTGAGGGCATTGTTGTAGTACTCGCCAACCGTATTGTTCCTCAATCATAAATCGATCGAAAATCACGATTTGTGGATCGAGCTCTTGCACAAAATCGTCAAAGCTACTTGAATTTAACTCAATAGACTGGCAACAATAACCGAGCTTTTGCAGATCAGCCATAAGCGGCGTGGTTTGCGCACTTGAAGCAAAGGTTATTTGCCAATCTTGTTGGTTAAACGTCTTAAGTAAGCTAAGGATGTTGTAACCAGCGGCACTTGAATTTGGCTCTGGCCATACCCAACCTATGCAAAGTAACTTTTTCAATCTTGTCTCAGTCTGCTTTTAGTCAATTAACGTCGCGTATTCTACTGGTTGTTGCGGCAAAAATCAGTATAATGCGCGACCTGCCATCTTTGCAGCAGCATTTTTGTATTGGAATTACGCTCCAACCAACAAGAGGTCAACATGAGCTATATTGTCGCGGCGATGTACAAATTCACTCGCCTTGAAAACTTTGAACAAATTCGTCAACCCCTATTAGATGTCATGCTAGAAAACGAAGTCAAAGGGACTTTGTTACTGGCCAATGAAGGCATTAATGGTACCGTTTCAGGTCCACGCCAAGGTATTGATAATCTTCTTAACTGGTTAAAACAAGACCCACGTTTAGCTGATATTGAGCACAAAGAATCGCTCCACGAAGAACAGCCATTTTATCGCACCAAAGTTAAGCTAAAACGTGAAATTGTAACCATGGGTGTTGAAGGTATCGATCCTAACCATGTTGTTGGCACATATGTTGAACCCAAAGACTGGAATGCATTGATTTCTGATCCGGATGTTGTGTTAGTGGATACGCGTAACGATTACGAAGTGGAAATTGGCACATTTAAAAATGCGGTTGATCCGAATACCAAAACGTTTAGAGAGTTTCCTGATTACGTAAAGAACAATATGGATCCAACCAAGCAGAAAAAAGTTGCTATGTTTTGTACGGGCGGAATTCGTTGCGAAAAATCGACTGCTTATATGAAAGAGCAGGGGTTTGAAGAGGTTTATCACCTTAAAGGCGGCATTTTAAAATATTTAGAAGAAGTACCAAAAGAAGAAACCCTTTGGCAAGGCGACTGTTTTGTATTTGATCAACGTGTAGCGGTTAATCATGATTTAGAAAAAAGCATTTACGACCAATGTTATGCCTGCCGTATGCCGATTACAGAAGAAGATAAGTTAAAGGCTGAATACGAAAAAGGAGTAAGTTGCCATCATTGTATCGACAGCACGTCTGAGCAAGATAAAGCCAGATTTGCCGAGCGAGAAAAGCAATTACAACTTGCGCAGCAGCGTGGCAAACAGCACATTGGTGACAAAAAAGACGTTGGTTTAGATTAACTCGCGCTAAAAAATTAGTGAGTGCTCATAAAGTAGGCAAACAGCATATAAAATAAGGTTTTAATGCTTTTAAGACTTGCTTTCACTCACTAATTTATTAATATTGCAGCCCTCAGTCGGATTGTAGCGCAGCTTGGTAGCGCACTGTCATGGGGTGTCAGGGGTCGCCGGTTCGAATCCGGCCAATCCGACCAATTTATTACCCTAAATCAATGACTTATAGAAGTCACTCTAAAAGTCATTGATTTTACTTCCCTTTCTTTTCCCTTTTCCTTATACAGTAGGTTGAATTAGTAATCTCCTCTGAATCAATGAGTTACATTCGGTTGGATTTTAGATTACTAATTATAAAGGGATTGTTATAAAATCCGGTTAAATTGGATGTTTTCTATATTTGTATGATCACTAAATTCAATAAATTTGTAATGACTCTTAATGATAACTACGAAATTCCTTTTGCTACCACAATGGTGTTTGGTGTTGGTTTTTCTGTTGGTTTGATTTGGTGGGGTGATGCTGGCGACGTTATATCAGCAATTACTATGTGGTTTACTGGGGTAATTTCTTTTTGCACAGTGCTAGCTGTGAATACTTGGAGAAAGCAAAGTAACTACACCTACAAGCAAAAATTATTTGGTGAAGCTGTTGAGCATTTAGTTGGTATTGAACATTTAGTTTCAGACTTGCTAAATAAAAGAATGAATAATGAAAATATAAATAGCCTTCATACAATGCAATTGATTCAGAAATACCATGAATTTGATATTCGTTTTTACTCAGAGTTTTCCCAAGAAGCCAAATCTATCTTAGACAAAGAGTTCCAAGGCAATATCATGAGACATGCTACCAAACATATACCAGCATTTATTACAGGTTTAAATGCTAAGACTGCTGGACAGTCGGCAAATGACGATTTTAAAAATAAGTATACACACCTTTCTAAAATTAACTCTTACTTGCTCTCGGGTACGGAAACTATCAAACCTTAAGATGTATGTTGTTAATTGATCAATCTAAACCCTCCAAATAGTTTGTTGTTCCACCGAAGTATATTGCTGTAGCCTTGGTTAATCTAGAAGAGCCTTTATTACGATCCCTCGCTTGTTATCGTATCAAGTTTCTTTTTCATGTAGTGTTGAAATAACTTTTGTCCCCCTTCAAAGATAACTTTGAAGGGCGCATCTTTAAATTCAGATTTTAGCTTGTCGATAACTTCTTTATTATTCAATGTAGCAGCGAAATCATGTCCTTTTTGAGTTAAACGTATAGGCATAATGCAAATTGATATTGCACCGTCTAAGGTTTGTGTAATACCAATATCTTCTAGAACAAATGCTTGTCCTGAACTATTTCCGATCAACTGATTATCAAGTGCTAATTGCATGTGAAATATAAATTTTTCTGAAAGCTCCTTACTTTCTGTTATTACTTCAAGGCCAGCTTCTTTAATATCATTAAAATCTATATGAGCTTTTGTTGAATCCAAAAAAATTGTTAGAAGTTCCCCAAAGTAATCTAAGTCAATTCTCATAATGTTATCCTCTAAGCTTATAGTTCTTTTCAGAAATGGAAGAAAAGCCAAGTTAACATACGCTTAGTACTTAGTGAATATATTTGAAGGGATAAATGTAGTTCGAAGTTATCTATCGGAGAACACCCTAAATACCAAAGTAACATAGCGACTTTGCTTTAGAACATACAAAAAACCCGCTTTTAAGCGGGTTTTTAATCAACTCAAAGTGATTAAATTATCTTAATTGCGCTTTGACAATCTGTGACCATTGACTGGTTTTACCTTGATATTGACGTTTTATTTGAAAAAATAGTGTTTTTTCATTGTTTAACGCTATCGTCATCATGCCTCTAACATTGGATTTGAAACGCTTATCTAAATTATGTTTATCGCTACCGTAGCGAACGCTGTAAATACCATCTTCAAAATCACTGGAATAACCGATCACCAGTTTATTATCAGCGATAAAGGCATCCCATATAATGGGTGGTAACCACGATTGCGCGGTAGTGATCTCGAAGGTTTTAGAGGGTTGGCTTGGGCCTTTATCGTTAATGGCGTAAAGTTGCAGCTCATATTGGCTATTGTCTTTTAATCCTTCAATATCAATGTAATGACTAATTGTTTTTTCAGTCTTGCTAGGTGTAACCTTGGTTGCGCCTTTTTCTCGATACTGTACGAAATACTCTGTCGCGTTAGGCACGGGGTCAAACAACACTCGAATGGCGTTTTTACCTGCAATAGCCGACTTAATACTTGGGCTAATAGCTGGGTTGAATGATAGTGTTTTATCTAAGCGCGAATGTTGAGTTGGCGTAACTAAACTTAAGCTAATATCCAAAATATTGGTCGGTAACGGTTGCCATGTGATCACACCTTGCCACTCTTTATCGGTTGGCTTGAGAGTAGGTAAGGGCAGTTTATTTTGATAAACAACCTGTCCCTGTAAATCATGGAATTGATAATTAAGGTGGTAGCCAGTCATTGAATGGCTTGGGTAGTCACGCTCGCTTCGTATTGGCAAGCGTACATTCGCACTATTATTGGTAAAATCGATATTTGTTAGTTCAATATCTTTAACTGGCGCATATTCACGTTTAATGCGTGGGTACAGGCGACGTTTTTCTCGCCATGATGTAATAACTCCCCAAACGCGATTCTCTTCCGCTGTCGTGCCGGCATACGCACTGCGATAATCATTAAAGGTCCACATGGCGGTACCAATGACGAATTCATTTTTGTATCTGAAGTGATTAGTCCATTCAGAGAATATGGCTTTGTCTGAATCGAGCGCTGTCGATGGGAAAGGATCAAAACCAAATTCAGAGATAAACACAGGTTTGTTTGGCCACTTTTTACGCAATGTGTCTAAAATATCTTGTGGTTTACCCTGCCAGCGATACATATTGTGCATGATCATGTCGACAAAGGTATTGGGATCCGTCTCTGGGGTGTATTCAGGTTTTTGTCCCGAGTTGCTAACTAAAGTTAGTAGGCGATAGGGATCTAATTCTATTTTAACATACTCTATTGCAGCTTTTCCGTATTCATAATGATTGTTGAGCTCGTTGCCTACGCTCCAACCAATAATACTCGGGTGATTAATATCACGCTCTATCATGCCTTTTAGCCAATACTTAGCTAAAAAGTAATTTTTATCTGTAATAGTTAGGCCGTGCTCGGGGCGTACTTTTACGTAGGGCTCGTCTAGCGTTAATATTTCTTCTTCAGCTAAATTTAGTTTTATGCCTTTTTCTTTCTCTAGTTTGGCAACGGGATAGTAGTTAGCTCTAAACTCGTCATTATCTAGGTCTCGAACATTGATCTCTTCAAATAGTAAAAGGCCCTTTTTATCAGCTAAATCAAATAGCGTTTTATGCTGAGTACCGTGCATGATACGCATAAAATTAGCTCCCGCTTCTTTCATTAAATCAATATCTTGCGCTAATAACGCTTCTGGCTCGCTAGACCCCCAATACCTATGTTCACTGACACGGTTAAAACCAGCTAATCTAACTGGCTCGCCATTGAGTAACATTTTTGAGTCGGTTAGCTCTATTTTTCTAATACCAAAATTATCCTGTTTAGAATGCAGAGTGTGGCCAGAGTCGACAATATGCGTTGTCATTTGATAAAGTTTAGGGTTGTCAAAGTGCCACAGTTCAACATTCTCAGGCTTTAAGTGTGCGGTTAAATGAATATCCTGTTTACTATTAGCCGCAACGGTAATAGAGCCTGTCAATTGGGCAATAGTGCCTTGTTTGTTGATATTTAACCCAGCTATGCTTGATTCGACTTTGATTTGACGAGCGTGGCTTGCATTGTTTTCTATTCGAACTCTAAGTTTTATGTCAGCTTCGCCTGTAGCTAGGTTTGGCTCTGCATGAACATACTGATGGTCTATGCGTACGTCTTTGTTTTTAGACAAGGTAACGTCACGTATGATCCCTCCCCAGTTCCACGTTGCACCGACTATCGCACTATTATCTGCCTCAACGGCAAGCACGTTTTTACCTGAGTAATTTAAAAATTCTGTGACATCAAATTCGAATGGTGTAAAACCACCGCGATTTTTACCAAGTAATTCGCCATTTAAATACACCTTTGATAAGTGATATACACCGTCAAATTTAAGATAATAACGCTCATCACTGGCTTTTTGCCAATGTGACGGTAGGTTAATATGTTTACGATACCAAGCTTTTCCTGTGTAGTTAGAAAAAGCATTTAACATACCAAAGTGTCCTGGCACTTTTAGGTTATGCCAATTTTCGTCATTAAAATGTGTTAAATAAACCTGACTGGGTTCTTGTTTAGCGGTTAAATATTTTTCAGGTGATACTTCTCTAAACATAACCGCATCTGCCGCAACATTGCCGCTAACAATGGCTGTTAATTCAACATAGTTTTTGTCATTGTGGTCAAATTTGAAAATACCCAAGCTATTCCACTCATTACAAAAAACACGTTGGCTAACATATTTTGTTGATATGCCATCAGCGTGTTTAATATTGTATTGAGCCGTTAAATGTGAAGCAAAAGGGTAGCGAGTAAAGGCTTCGTAATAACCTGACTTTTTAAATTTCGGCAAAAAGCGAAAATAGGAATCATCACTTTTATTGCCACCTTTTAAATTCGTTAATGTAAAGTAGTGCTGAACATAGTTGCTACCGTAAAAGTGTGAGTTCCTTGCAGCTTTGGTAGAAGGCTTCCACTTACCTTTTGATTCTATATCAGCATCAGTGTTATCTATTACTAAATCACTGTCCCGCTCACTAATATCCATATAGTTAGCGCCTTCACCATAGATGGCGTGGAATTTCCAATCACCATTTAAAGATAGGGTATTTGATTGGGTAGTATTTGGTTTTTTAGTATTTGGTTCTTCACGCTTTACATTAGTTTCGACTTGATTGCATCCAAGTAATAAAGACATAGAAACGAGAAGCGCTGTGCTTATTAGTGACTTCATATAAAACAAACTCTTTATTATTTCTATAATACCAATGGCAAAATATAGAAATGTATTATTTATACTCACGATAAATATAACACATAAATGTGTCTATATAAGCAACAAAAATCATATTTAAAATTTATTTACAAAAAAATTTATCAATACAGAGGAAATTCTCAATCTAATGAGTTCATTTAGTTTTCATAGTTTTAGTGCTGGGAGTGTTCAGTTGATTTAACTGGAGAAGTAGTGGGTATTCAATATCATCAAACGAACAACCCAAAGAGTGCCTAGAATCTCAAAGCCAACAAACTTACCGATTGACCGAGTTGGTCAACTATAGTCTTCTCGCTCAGGTCTTATGGTTCATTGCCTGCGCTTACTCGCCCCAATCACATAATAGAGCATATGCTCATGGGGTCTCGAAGCTTGACGGCTTCCCCTAAAACCTGATCGCTTTGACTATAAATACTGATACTGGAAAGCCAAGTAGCTCTGAAAAAGCGTTTTAACTTGTCATATTGCTTATAATTGATGGGGTGAAGTTTCCATTCATACTAAGTAAAAATTTAGTAAATTCGTCACCCGGTATGGGTTTACTAAAGAAGAATCCTTGTGCAATATGGCAGTCCTTATGGGCCAAAAATTCCAGTTGCTTTATATCTTCTATGCCTTCTGCAACAAGCTTAAGGCCCATATTATGTGCAAGGTTAATGATTGTATTCACTAAATGTACATCATCCTGATCATGGGGAAGATTGCGTACAAATGACCGGTCAATTTTTATCGTATCGACAGGAAAGTGTTTAAGGTAAGACAAACTCGAATAGCCGACACCAAAATCGTCAATACTCAGTGAGAAGCCTTTTTCACGCACGCCATGCATAAACGCTTTGGAACTATCAATATTTTCGATAAATACCTGCTCGGTTAATTCCAGTTCGATGAATTTCGGATCCAACTGATTACGTGTTTGCGCATCGGTTACGTGATCAATGAGCTCAGGGTGCTGTAGTTGCCGACCCGAAATATTAATAGCGATAGTTAAATCATCAAAACCTAACTTGTGCCATCTCACTAACTGACTACAAGCTTCTTCCAATACCCATTCGCCAATTTGTACGATTAACCCTGTATCTTCGGCAAGCGGAATAAACTGGTCGGGGCCAATCATATTGCCATCCGCATCTATCCAACGTATTAACGCCTCAGCACCTACACATTTTCCGGTTTTGGTATCGACTTTGGGTTGGTAATAAAGACTAAATTCCTGATTCTCGATGGACTTTCTCAATTTTTTCAGCATATCGAGACGATTTCGAATGTCTTCTTTTAAACTCTCGTCATAAAACTTAATGCAATTTTTACCATCTAGTTTTGCTTGGTTTAAGGCAGAGTCTGCATTGCGATATAAATCGGTATAGGTTTGGTATTCTGGAGTCGATATCGCAATACCAATCGAGCCCGATAAATAAAGCTCATAACCATCAAGCACAAATCTTGAATCGACGCCTTTAAGCATTCTTCGAGCATAAACACTAGCGGTTTCTAAGTTTTTAACACCAGTAAAATAGGCGGCAAACTCGTCACCACCTACACGTGCTAAAAAGCCGTTGTGTTTTGGCATTAAATGACCAAGGCGCTGTGCCACCTTTTGTATTATTTTGTCCCCAGAAATATGGCCAACGACATTGTTAACTTCGCGAAAGCCATCTAAGTCAAGCAACATAAGGACGTTAAACGTATCTTGTGAATTATCTCGATGTAAATTATCGACTATATGCCGTTCGATGGCGCTACGATTATAAAGTCGAGTTAATTTGTCGTATTCAACAAGAAACGCCAGACTTTCTTCGACCTTGCTTCGTTCATTAATTTCAGTTTGTAAATCCTTATTGGTTTTTACCAATTGGACTTTTTGTTGATAACTGCGGCTTAACAAAAACACAATTGAAGAAATTAAAATGGAGATAAGTAAACCACCCCACAGCAAAGCAGTTGATATACCCTGACTGATAGCATCTAATCGAAAAGCGGTAGGCCATACTTCAATTAGCCATTGTTTTTGAAAAACATCGACTTCGGCGACAATTAACCATTGATTAGTTAAATGCCGATCGCCATAAAAGCCTAACAACTCTTGCTTTGTTTCTTTGTCAGTAATTGCAATTTGATAACCATCATCAATACTGTTTCTTACTACGTCGAGTAAAAATTTTTCAACATTGATCACACTATCAATAAAACCTTGATTTTGCTTATGGGCTCCAATGGGTGTGTAGTAATGCAATAACTTGTTATCGGGTGCTAACGGCGAATAGGACGCAAACGCTTTGCCATACGTTTTTGCCTGTTTCAACTTGCTATAAATAGTAGGATGCGCAGCAAAATCTAGCCCTAAGTACTCTTCATTGTTACGAAATGGTTCTACCCAAGTTGCTTTGAAATTGGTATCGACCCATAAAATGCTTTTAACAAATTTATGGCTATCTGTTATCTGATTAACCTGCTTTGTCCAATTGCTTGCGGTTGGTTGGCCAAAGCTTAGCCATTGCGCGACAAGCCAATCGTATGTAAAAGCCTGCTCTTGACTCGATTGACGAATTGCACGTTCAATTTTATAAGCTTGAATAGACAATTGTTGATTAACGAGACTGCGCTCTTCGTCTTTAATCGGCTGCTGAATAACAAATGTGACAATAATACCCAGCAACAAACTGGCTATCGCATATTGGAACTTATGTAAAAATGCGCTTATCGGTGTCAATGCAATTAACTTGTTAAATATAAGAATAGGGTACGTACCAGTAGTAAGTTACTGTGTACACACTTGTACATGCACAGTTAAACTTAAAGCTAGTCTAGTTCAAATCTTGAGATTATGCCTGCTAATATAGTCTTCTCGCTCAGGCCTTATGGTTAAACCTGATCGCTTTGACTATAGTATTTTACTTAATTAGCACTCGCTAATGCACTATCATTTTACGCCAGTATAAAACAATTTTTGTTTTTGTATCTGTTGTTGCTATTATAATTAAAATATAACAGATATTTGTGAAATATCTGTCTGTTAGTTTAGTGCGTTGTGAGTTATATAACGTAAGTAAACATTTTCTGCCACTTATGGTATTTATCAGTTAAGCTGTTACCAACAGCAAAAAACATTATTAAAACCCAGTCTGTATGTTTGAACAAAACTCGTTCCAGTCTTGCCTTTTTGTCTGCCTTGGCAATATATGCCGTTCTCCAACGGCGCACGCTATTTTTCGCCAAAAAATTAAAGACTTAAAATTACCTATACAAATTGATAGCGCGGGCACCGCGGGTTATCACGAAGGAGCAACACCAGATAAACGCTCTCGAAAACACGGAGAAGCACGTGGCTATGATTTTAGCCAAATATACTCCCGTCCAGTTAATGATGATGACTTTGAGCAGTATGATTTAATTTTGGCAATGGATATTAATAATTACAATGACTTGTTAGCTGAGTGTCCACTTCACTATCAACACAAAATTAAATTATTTCTCGAATTTGCAGAAAATTTTCAATCGACTAAAGAAGTCCCTGATCCTTACTATGGTGGTAGTGAAGGTTTCGAGCATGTACTAGACTTAGTAGAAGATGCCTGTGAAGGGCTAATTAAAGCTTATCATAACCAATAACTAAGGAATTCAGCGTGAAACCATGGTCACCTACAAGTTGGCGAACTTACCCTATTTTACAGCAACCTAGTTACCCAGATGCCAAAGCAGTGGAGTTGGTTGAACAGCAATTAAATAAATTTCCTCCTTTAGTATTTGCTGCAGAAATAAGAGATTTACGTTGTCAATTAAGTAAAGTCGTGTCTGGCGATGCGTTTTTGTTGCAAGGTGGGGATTGTGCTGAATCGTTTAGTCAATTTAATGCTCCCAAGATCAGAGATACATTTAAAACGCTTTTGCAAATGGCGGTTGTACTGACGTTTTCAGGACAAAAACCAATTGTGAAAGTGGCTCGTATGGCCGGCCAATACGCTAAACCGAGATCCAATGATATGGAAACTCGCGATGAAGTAAGTTTACCTAGCTATCGAGGTGATATTATTAATGGGTTTGATTTTACACCTGAAGCTAGGATCCCTGATCCACAAAGGATGATTACCGCATACAATCAGTCAGCCGCAACGCTTAATTTATTACGTGCATTCGCTCAGGGAGGGTTAGCTGATTTGCATGAAGTGAATCGATGGAATATGAGTTTTGTGGAAGCCAATCCACTCAAAGAAAAATATAAAATTATAGCGCAACAAATTCAGCAAGCTTTAACCTTTATGGAAACATGTGGGATCTCAGCAAAGAATACCCCAGCAATTCAAGAGACTTCTTTGTTTACATCCCATGAAGCATTATTGCTAAACTACGAACAAGCGTTAACACGATGCGATACGTTGACAGGCCTTTGGTATGATTGTTCGGCACATATGGTTTGGATAGGTGAACGCACTAGACAATTAGACCATGCGCATATTGAATATTTCAGAGGGATTAATAACCCAGTAGGCGTTAAAATAGGGCCTTCAATGCAGGCCGATGATTTAATCCGTTTAATCGATGCGGTAAACCCTGAAAATGATCCAGGACGTTTAACCTTGATCACTCGAATGGGTGCTAATACCTTGGGTAACAAACTACCTGAACTTGTTAGAAAAGTGAAACAAGAAGGACGTAATGTCATATGGAGCAGTGATCCTATGCATGGCAATACAGTTAGTTCTTCATCAGGTTATAAAACGCGTAATTTTGATGCCATTTTATCTGAACTTAAGCACTTTTTTGCGGTACACAAAGCTGAAGGGACAGTTGCAGGTGGTATTCATTTAGAAATGACGGGCCAGCATGTTACCGAATGTACTGGTGGTGCATATCAAATATCCGATGAGGATTTAAGCCAAGCATACGAAACACAATGTGATCCTCGATTAAATGCCGATCAAGTGCTAGAAATGGCGTTTATTATTTCTGAATCATTAAAAGAGGCCACTCAATAGTTAAACTGCCAACTCGATATATTTTATAACAAAGGTACATCCCAGTACCTTTGTTTTTCCGTATAATAGCGCCTTTATATTTTCATCCACTTGTACTTAAAAAGCTTATGACCACTTTGCCTCGCTTAACCGAAGTCGACGCGATCGAGAAACAATACCTAGCGTTTATTGATACTTTAAAAAATAGTCACTTCACTGGGGATATCGAAACCAGCTACGCGAGCCGTTTTTCTGTCGCTACAGATAACAGTATCTATCAATCTTTGCCGCAGGCGGTAATTTTACCTAAGTCTACTGACGATTTATTAATTTTAACTAAGTTAGCTAATAAGCCTGATTTTCTGGATATTCGCTTTTCGGCTAGAGGCGGCGGAACAGGGACGAATGGTCAATCACTTACATCGGGAATTATTGTCGATTTAAGTCGCCACATGAATCAAATTTTAGAATTTAACGCTGAAGAAAATTGGGTACGAGTTCAGGCTGGTGTGGTTAAAGACCAACTGAATGCATTTTTGAAACCTTTTGGCTTTTTCTTTGCTCCCGATTTAAGTACCAGTAATCGTGCAACCATAGGCGGCATGATAAATACCGATGCATCAGGTCAAGGTTCATTGGTTTATGGCAAAACATCTGACCATGTATTAGCACTTAAAACAGTATTGGTTGATGGTAGTCAGTTAGATACGCAAGCATTACCAGTTGCAGAAGCACATAAAAAGGCTCAAAGCGCTAATTCTATAGGTAAAATATACCAACAGGCGCTTGATACTGCGCAAAATAAACGGCAACAAATTCTGGAAAAATTTCCGCGTCTTAATCGTTTTTTGACCGGTTACGATCTTGAAAATGTGTTTAATCAGGATTTAAGTCAATTTGATCTTGGACGTTTAATTACAGGTTCAGAAGGCTCGCTCGCTTTTGTTGCCGAAGCAAAATTAAATGTTACACCTATTCAAAAATATAAAGCTTTAGTTAACGTAAAATACGATAGTTTTGATTCAGCATTACGTAACGCACCGTTTCTTGTGCAAGCTAACGCAACCTCAGTAGAAACCATTGATAGTCGAGTATTAAACCTAGCTAAAGAAGACATCATTTGGCATTCAGTCAGTCACTTGATTGAAGATGTGCCAGGCAAAGTGATGGACGGGATCAACATAGTTGAGTTCAACTCTAATGATCAATCAGAAATTGAAAGCAAAGTTGCACAGTTAGAAACAAAACTCGAACAACTCATTAGCGGTGACAAAGGCGTAATAGGGTATCAAGTTACCTACGATTTAGGATCTATTCAAACCATTTATGCCATGCGTAAAAAAGCCGTGGGTTTACTCGGCAACACTAAAGGAAATAAAAAACCGTTAGCGTTTGCTGAAGATACCGCGGTTCCGCCTGAAAATTTAGCCGATTTTATCGCTGAATTTAGAGTGTTGCTCGATGGCTACGGTTTAAATTATGGCATGTTTGGCCATGTCGATGCAGGTGTATTACATGTTCGACCTGCTTTAGATATGACACAAGAGCAAGATGAAACCTTGCTTAGAGAAATATCTGACAAAGTGGTGGCGTTAACCGCTAAATATGGCGGTTTAATGTGGGGCGAACACGGTAAAGGTTACAGAAGTGAATATGGCCCAGAATTTTTTGGCGAAGCTCTTTTCACTGAACTGAGAAAAATTAAAGCCGCCTTTGATCCGCATAACCGTATGAACCCAGGCAAAATATGTACGCCGCTCGACTCTAGCGAAGCATTGGTTTCGGTCGATGATAAAAAACGGGGTTATTACGATCGACAAATCCCAATTGAAGTGAGAGATAGTGTCGAAACGGCAATGAATTGTAATGGTAATGGCTTATGCTTTAATTGGGACACCCAATCACCAATGTGTCCATCATACAAAATCACCCGTGATCGTCGGCATTCCCCTAAAGGCCGCGCTGGTTTAATGCGAGAATGGTTAAGGCAGTTATCTCAACAAGGTATAGATTTTAATAAACTAGAGCAAAGTTTAAGTCAGTCGCAAAGCTTTATTCAATCGATTGCTAAGCGATTTAGAAACCAATCAGATTATGACTTTTCACACGAAGTCATGGAAAGTATGAATGAATGTTTAGCTTGTAAAGCCTGTTCTAGTGCTTGTCCGATCAAAGTTGATGTACCAACGTTTAGAGCTCGCTTTTTACAAGCTTACTATTCGCGTTACGCTCGGCCATTGAAAGACTATTTAGTTGCAACGGTAGAAAGAAGTGCGCCATTAATGGCAAAAGCGCCGCGCTTATCCAACTTTATTGCTGGTAATCCTGTTAGTGCTTGGTTTTTTAAAACCGTTTTTGGTTACGTCGATACACCTATGCTGAGTTATCCGACATTAACTGAACAAGTCGGACAACTCAATGTGCTTGACTGGGATTTAGCGCGTATTAAACAAATGCCACAAGAGCAAAGAGCAAAACTAGTCGCGATTGTCCAAGACCCATTTACATCATTTTATGATGCCGATGTGGTTAAAGATTGGATCCAACTCATTATTAAACTAGGTTACACACCGATATTATTGCCGTTTAAACCTAACGGTAAACCACAGCATGTAAAAGGGTTTCTAAATGAATTTGCAGCGGCAGCTAAAGATAGTGCGAGCTTTTTAAGCCAAGTGGCCGAATTAGGTATCAATCTAGTGGGCACTGATCCTTCACTTGTGTTGTGTTATCGCGATGAATATAAAAAGATATTAGGTGAGGAAGCAAGCTGTTTTGATGTGCAACTTCCGCATGAATGGCTAACAAGCATAGATTTACCAAATATTGAGGCTAAAGGTAATAGCTATAAGTTACTAGGACATTGTTCTGAAAAAACCTCATTACCAACCAGCCCAGCCCAATGGCAAACAATTTTTTCTAAATTCGGTTTGCAATTAAACAATGTAGCGGTTGGCTGTTGTGGTATGGCAGGTACTTATGGCCATGAAAAGGATCATCTAGCTAATTCTAAAGGTATTTATGAACAAAGCTGGCAACAGGCAATTGCGGGTAGTGAACAAGAATATATTCTAGCTACGGGGTATTCTTGCCGCTCACAAGTAAAACGTTTCGAGCAATTTAAGCCTAAGCATCCTGTGCAGGTGTTGAACGCATTACTCTAGTGATAGTCTTGTTGTCGCTCAGGTTTTATGATTATTGCCTGAGCGTACTTTGTGCATTCAGAGCTTAAAATTTTAAGCAAAAAAAAAGCAGCGTTAAACGCTGCTTTTTTATATTTCGTTAACTTAAAGGCTTATTTTACTTGGCCTGGAAGTTTAATATTTGTTGCGTGTAACCCTTTTGGCCCTTCAGTCAGATCAAACTCTACTTCTTGACCTGCCTTAAGCGTTCTGTAGCCGTCCATTGTGATAGTTGAATAGTGCGCAAATACATCTTGCTCTTCTTTCATATCATCAGGAACAATAAAGCCAAAGCCTTTAGCGTTGTTGAACCACTTAACTTTACCAGTCGCCATACATCTTTTCCTTTTGGGTGCTTAATTACCTGTTTGCGGTTGAAAAATTCCGCATAACCTACATATGATACTTTAGATAATTTATTCTAATCGTCAAGCACTTTGGAAGAAATTGTTTGATAAAGAATAAAAAAGATATTTTTATGAAAAATTTTGTTTCGCAAACCTAACGAGTAAGTCTATATTTAAACTATGAGCAGTTTTAAAGAATCTGGTGCTCTTATCGAAGAGCAACTGAGTGCTGAGAAGCAAAAACTCAAGCCACCCCCAATGTACAAAGTGTTATTGAATAATGACGATTACACGCCAATGGACTTTGTCGTAGACGTGCTAATTAAATTCTTCAGGTTAGACGAGGAGAAAGCAACGCAAATTATGTTAGCTGTACACTATGATGGAAAGGGCGTATGTGGTGTATTTACAGCTGAAATAGCGGAGACTAAAGTTGCTCAAGTAACTCAATACGCCCGTGAAAATCAGCACCCCTTGTTATGTACAATGGAAGAAGCATAACTCTATTAGAATTTTTATCGCAGTTGGAGCTTAAGTATGCTTAATAAAGATCTTGAACAAACGTTGAATGATGCTTTTCGCACCGCTAGAAACGATCGTCACGAATTTATGACAGTCGAGCATTTATTACTAGCTCTGCTTGAAAACCCTGAAGCATTGTCAGCGCTGGACGCATGCAGTGCACCAAAGGATAAACTTAAAACTGAGTTAATGGAGTTTATAGGCGAAACAACGCCTATTATTCCAGAAGATGATTTAGAACGTGAAACTCAACCAACATTGGGCTTTCAGCGAGTGCTACAGCGCGCAGTGTTTCACGTACAATCATCAGGAAAACAAGAAGTCACCGGCGCAAACGTGCTGGTAGCTATTTTTAGTGAGCAAGAATCTCACGCCGTTTTTCTATTGAAAAAATCGGATATTTCGCGTTTAGATATCGTCAACTATATTTCTCATGGTATTTCTCGTACTGACGAATCGGCATTTAACAGCGACGAGAGTAGCGAGACAACTAGCGAAACTGAATCAGAGAGTACGTTAACTAACTACGCAACTAATCTTAATGAACAAGCCAAACTAGGTAAGATAGATCCTTTAATTGGTCGTGATGCCGAACTTGAAAGAACCATTCAAGTGCTTTGCCGCCGACGTAAAAATAATCCGTTATTAGTCGGTGAAGCTGGCGTAGGTAAAACCGCAATTGCAGAAGGGTTAGCTTACAGAATAGTTTGTGAAGAGGTACCAGAAGTTATTGAAAACGCCACTATTTATTCTTTGGATATGGGCTCACTTCTAGCGGGTACAAAGTATAGAGGTGATTTTGAGAAGCGTTTTAAAGCGATTTTAAAAGAGCTTGAACAAGACGAAGCGGCTATCTTATTTATAGATGAAATTCATACCATAATTGGCGCTGGTGCAGCATCTGGTGGGGTAATGGACGCGTCTAATTTACTTAAGCCGCTATTATCTGGTGGTAAAGTGAAATGTATTGGCTCGACTACTTATTCAGAGTTTCAAGGCATTTTTGAAAAGGACAGGGCACTTGTACGTCGTTTTCAGAAAATCGATATTCTTGAACCTTCAGTTGATGATACAACCAAGATATTACATGGTTTAAAATCGCGATATGAAGAGCACCATGGCATTCGCTACACGAACAAAGCGATCCGCGCCGCAGCTGAATTGTCTGAAAAATATATTAACGAGCGTCATTTACCCGATAAAGCCATTGATGTTATTGATGAAGCCGGTGCTGAGCAACGTTTGCTACCCGTTAGCAAACGTAAGAAAACCGTTGGTGTTGCAGATATTGAACATATCATCGCTAAAATGGCACGTATACCTGAAAAATCAGTGTCATCATCTGATAGAGATGTACTGAAAAATTTAGAACGCAATCTTAAAATGATGGTGTTTGGTCAAGATCCAGCAATTGAAACCTTAACATCGGCCATTCGATTGTCTCGTTCAGGTTTAGCTAACGAAAATAAACCTATAGGTAGTTTTTTGTTTGCCGGACCTACAGGGGTTGGTAAAACCGAGGTTACTCAACAGCTAGCGAAAATACTTAATTTAGAGCTAGTGCGTATTGATATGTCTGAATACATGGAGCGTCATGCCGTATCTCGCTTAATTGGTGCGCCTCCAGGATACGTAGGTTACGAACAGGGTGGTTTGTTGACCGATCAGGTTATCAAACATCCTCATTGTGTTGTCTTGCTCGATGAAATAGAGAAAGCGCATCCTGATGTGTTTAACATTCTATTACAGGTTATGGATCATGGTACGTTAACCGATAACAATGGCCGTAAAGCTGACTTTAGAAATGTTGTATTTGTGATGACCACTAATGCCGGTGTTCATGAAACCACGCGTAAATCTATCGGTTTTAATCAGCAAGATCATAGCTCTGATGCAATGGAAGAAATAAATCGTACATTTTCACCAGAGTTTAGAAATCGCTTAGACAATATTATTTGGTTTAATCATTTATCTCCTGACATTATTGTACAAGTTGTTGACAAGTTTATTGCTGAACTTGAAGCTCAGCTTGACAATAAAGGCGTTACCTTAGAGTTACGCAGCGACGCGAGGGAGTGGTTAGCCCATAAAGGCTACGACAAAGCGATGGGTGCTCGCCCAATGGGACGAGTCATTCAAGAGCACCTTAAAAAGGCTTTAGCGCATGAGTTGTTGTTTGGTGAACTGGTTAAAGGCGGTAATGTTGTAGTGAGTGTTAATGGTGACGAACTTGCATTTGAGTTTGAAACTGAAAAAAGTGCAGCTACGACCCATTAAACAGTTTTCACCTGTGGAAACAAAAAAGCCCGCAATTAGCGGGCTTTTTATTTGAATTCGAACTTGATTAACGCTGACGAAATACGATGCGACCTTTAGACAGATCGTAAGGAGTCATTTCAACTGTTACTTTGTCACCGGTTAAGATTCGAATGTAGTTTTTGCGCATTTTTCCAGAAATGTGCGCTGTCACAACGTGACCGTTTTCTAACTCAACGCGGAACATAGTGTTAGGTAATGTATCCAGTACAGTACCTTGCATTTCAATACAGTCTTCTTTTGCCATCCAGCAGTTAACCTCAGTAATAAATAGGCTCAAAAAATTTGCGCGGAATAATGCACTAACCGCCTTAGTATGTAAAGAGGAATGGCCAAAAAACCTACTATTTAACAGATAAATTTAATATTTTCTAAGAAATGAGCGTAAAACAGCGTATTAATCTTGCTCTACCCAAATAGAATCAATCAGTCTTTCGTGCGGGGTAAACTTAGATTTGTAGTTCATTTTATTGCATTGGTCTATTTGATATCCCAAATAGACGTGTTGCAGTTTGAGGGATTTAGCAAATTCAACGGCTTTTAATATTGCAAAAGTACCTAATGAATCTTGGTGGTATTCGGGTTCGAAAAAAGTATATACGGCTGATAGTGCAGTAGGCAGTATATCAAGTACACTGACACCAATAAGCCTATCTTGTTCGTATATTTCTAAAAATCCGACTTGTAACCATTCGGCTTTAACAAAGTTATTGTATTGCTCATAATCCGGTGGATACATAGATCCATCTCTGTGGCGTGCGGCAATGTACCTAGCATACATAGGAAAATAGCTTTTAACATTAGTATCATTAGGCACAAGTAAGGCTTCAAATTTTTGATTACGTTTTAAAACCCGTTTTTGACTTCGACTTGGCTTAAATTTATTAACGATAATTCTTAGCGATTCACAAGACTGACAGCCAACACAATACGGCCGATATACTTGTTCTCCACTGCGTCTAAAACCAACTTTTAATAATTGCTCGTAATTAGCACCGTTAAACACGATGTCATCCATTGCTACGAGTAAACGCTCTTGTTGATCGTCTAGGTAGCTGCAAGGAAAAGTTTGACTGACGCCGAATTTTAACGGTATTGGTTTTGTCATAAGGGCTTACTCACTCCATAAGATAATCGATAGACCTTGGTTGCCAGCAAGCGCTATCGGTTGACATTTGTTTATAACAATTGAGTTGAGATAAGAAGTGTTCACGCTTAATTTCTTTTACCCCTAACGACTTAAGGTGATCGTTTTGCAATTGGCAATCGATAAACTGGTAGTCATGCTCACGTAAAATTTGTACTAATATCGCCATAGCGCATTTTGAAGCGTCGGTTTGGGTATGGAACATAGACTCGCCACAAAATATTTTACCTACGTTAATGCCATATAACCCCCCAACCAATATATTGTTTTGCCAGACTTCAACAGAATGAGCAATACCTTGCGCATGCAATTGGTTATAACTTTGATATATGTCTTCCGTGATCCATGTTCTTTCATGTTTAGCACGGATATTGGCACATTGAGCAATGACTTCACTGAATGCTAAATTAACACTATAGGTGAAGCCTTTGGTTCTAAGCGATTTTTTTAAACTCCTGCTTAAATGAAATTCGTCTAATTCAAGAATGGCGCGCGGATCAGGGCTCCACCATAAAATAGGTTCACCTGGGTTATACCAAGGGAATATTCCATTGTTATAAGCTTGAATAAGCCGAGGAATGGATAAATCCCCACCAATAGCCAATAAACCATTTGGGTGGGATAGGGCATGAGTAGCCGGCGGAAATTCTATACGTTCAGGATCGAGCTGGTAAACAGCAGTAGTCATGTTGGTATGCTAAATTAATCGCACTTATTTAGCAGTATAGTACACTCAAAGTGCATAGGGTAAAAAATGAAAACGAGTTATCACGTATTGATTGATAACTCGTTGTGCAATTTTATTGGGCGTCTAAATAGCGCTCAGCGTCTAATGCAGCCATACAACCCGTGCCGGCAGAGGTAATGGCTTGACGATAGTTGTGATCCATCACGTCACCAGCAGCGAAGATACCTTCAATGCTAGTTTGTGTTGCATTGCCGTCTAGGCCAGATTTAACCACAATGTACCCATCTTTCATTTCCAACTGTCCTTGGAAAATATCTGTGTTGGGTTTGTGACCAATAGCGATAAAGGTACCTAATACTTCAATTTCAGATAACTCATCAGTTTGGGTATCTTTAATTCGCACACCCGTCACACCCATGTCATCACCTAACACTTCATCTAATGTTTTATTTAAATGAAGGGTAATATTACCGTTTTCTGCTTTATCCATTAAACGATCGACTAAGATCTTCTCAGCGCGGAAAGTTTCACGACGATGAATAACATGGACTTCAGAACAGATATTCGCTAGATACAAAGCCTCTTCCACAGCGGTATTACCACCACCAACAACAGCAACCTTTTTGTTACGGTAGAAGAAACCGTCACAAGTCGCACACGCTGAAACACCACGACCGGCAAACGCTTCTTCAGAAGGTAAGCCTAAATATTTTGCTGACGCGCCGGTCGAAATGATTAGTGCATCACACGTATATTCATTTGAACCTTTTAATCGATATGGTTTTTGTGAAAAGTCCACGCTTTCGATATGGTCGAAAATAATTTCAGTTTCAAACTTTTCGGCATGTTCCTTCATTCGATCCATTAAAGCCGGACCTGTTAAGTCATTGGCATCACCGGGCCAGTTTTCTACTTCAGTAGTGGTGGTTAATTGGCCACCTTGCTGCATACCTGTAACTAATACAGGGTTTAAATTAGCGCGTGCTGCGTAAACAGCTGCAGTATAACCAGCTGGACCAGAGCCTAAAATCATTAGGCGAGCATGTTTTACTTCGCTCATTATGAATCTCCGAATATTTATCTTTATATTTAGATAGGGGATGCCAAAAAAGTTTCAAGGCGTGCGGAAAAATAAAACCGGATTATAACCAAATAAATTACGCTGAATGATGGATTTATTTTTATTTTATGTACAACATTAAACTAATTTAGATAGCTTTATTCTTAAAATAACCTAAATAGAGTGTTATGGCCCAAAATAATGAACAGATAGTCGTGCTTCTGCATGGTTTAGCTCGCAGTGCAATGTCGTTATTACCAATGGAACTTGCTCTACGTCATGCCGGTTTTACAGTCATTAATATTAATTATCCGTCTACTGATCATTCAATTGATGAACTTACTCAACGCTTTGTTTGGCCTAAACTGAATGCATTGATACAACAAAAGTGTGCTTTAAACTTTGTTTGTCATTCAATGGGCGGAATACTGGTTCGAAACTTAGCGCACCTCCATAGTGAATGTCTTATAAATAAGGTTGTCATGCTTTCGCCGCCAAATAAAGGCAGTGAACTAGTGGATTTATTTGCAGATTGGCGGTTATTTCAAATGATAAATGGGCCGGCAGGCAGCGAATTAGGCACCACATTAGCCAGTAAGCCAAATTCGTTAGGTCCAGTAAATTTTAACTTAGGCGTGATTACAGGTGATTTATCCCTTAACCCTATTTTAGAAAAACTGTTTAACGGACCTAATGATGGCAAGGTATCTGTTGAGCGAGCCAAAATTGAAGGTATGAAAGACTTTCTGGTCGTTAATGCTAGCCATACATTTATTATGAACAATTTAAAAGTGATCGAAAATACGATCCATTTTTTGCAAAACGGCGAATTTATCGATCACACGGTAGATTAAGGATTATGCTTTAGCGGCTAATAATTCGATTTTTTCATGGATTAGTGACTTTAAATTGGTTTGTTTTGCCAAAGACAAAAACCAAGAACCCGAATTAGGAAATTGACTAAAAGTATAATCCTCACCAAATAAACTGAACTTGAGTTGATAAGCATGCAGGTATACGCGGTCAACTTCGGTTCCTTTGTAAAGTTGATCGCCGCATATTGGGCTACCTAGCGATTTCATCATAACTCTAAGTTGGTGGGTTTTACCCGTTGCAGGTTTTAATACAAATAATCTTTTGCCTTCAGTCAGCGCAATGCTATTAAAATGGGTAATTGCAGGATTCATTTGGCTGCGAGATAATCGCCAAGCGCTATTTCGTGATTTTTCCATATCGCCAGCGACCTTGCCTTGTTTTTTGCTGGGTTTTCGATCACTAATTGCCAAATAGATTTTTTGGATATTTTTGTTTTTAAACAATTCATTAAAAGCATGCTCGGCGTTTAATGTTTTTGCGAAAATGATTAAACCAGATGTGACTTTGTCTAGGCGGTGGCAAGGATAGAGCTCAGTTAATTGTAACTCATGCTTAGTCTGGTTAAAAAAACCTTGATTGCCGTTTTGACTATCATCATGGAAATCAACATTTTCGGGTTTGTAAGCAATAACAAAATGCTCATTTTGATAAACTAACGACATAGGCATACACTTAAATTGACCAGCCGCCATCATAACCTGCAAGGCGGCAAAAGTTAATTGGAGTCCTTGTGTTTTACCGTGGCTTAATTATTTGTACTTTAATTGTTAATCTGCTTGCTTGTGGACAGCAGGTTGAAGAGTATGCTGAACGACCCACTTTGAAAAAAGTAGACCAATTGTTTGCGCCTAAATTTGTTCGAGGCGAGTGGCGATATAGAGGAGCAAAAGCGATTGATAAAGGAATAGCGGCTTATATTCAAATACCTGAACGAATAGGCCTTTCTGACAAGCAACATAAAAACTATGTACTCGTGACAATTTGCCCTAAAGCGCAAGACAAAGAATTTTGGCAAGGCGTTTACCCCTATAAATTATTTATTCGAACTTATAATTATGTCGATCGAAACTATATAGAAACCCCCTGTCCATCTCCAATTGGGGGATGAAACCTAAAAAAGTGACTCATGGCATAGACAACAGCGCCCAGCAATGATTATTATTGCAGTGTCGTCTAAATTTACACAAATTTAACAAGTTGAATCTTGTTATAGGTTTTAATCATCAAATTAATGAAGCTTTCTAGTCAAAAAAACATTTTCAAGCTATTCACAATATGTTTCGTTTCTCTTTATTCGCATTGGGGAATGGCTAGTATTGATAGTGCTAAAAAAGCATTCGAAGAGCGAAATTATCAAATTGCGTATGAAGAGTTTATGAAGTACGCGCGCATTGGTAACGCCCAAGCACAATATTATATTGGTTTAATGTATTACCAAGGAAAAGGTACCAAAGCAGATATTTATGAAGCTAACGCTTGGTTTGGTTTAGCCAGAGAAGGTGGCTATCGTAACGCTATCGATATGATGCAGCGCTTACGAAGAGAATTACCGTCTAAAAGAGAAGCTAAATCCGTATTGCAAGACATTGAATCGCTTTATGGTGAACAGGCTTTATCGGAAACACTTTTTCCTATTTTAACTAACGATAATTTGTTAGAGCAACAACTTACACCACTTAAAGTCAAAACACCTCAAGTGCCAGACACCAGCGGTTGGGTGTTAATTAATGTCAATATTGATGAAAACGGTTTTGTTCATTCCCCTAAAGTTTTAGCGTCTTACCCTGAGGGAGTATTTGATACAGCATCTTTATCCGCAGCGAGGGAATGGCGCTTTAAGTCTCAGCAAGTGGGTGAGCAGATGGAACAAATTAATGACTATGTTATTAAATTTGAGTTTAAAAGTTCAAACGTTCGCTCACATCAAAAGTATCTGCGCAGTTTAAATAAATACACTGACACGCTAAAAATCACAGCGCGAAGTGGTAATGCTGATGCACAATATTTGTTGTCACGCTTATATGGTCAAGGAATTATGCGGCCGAAAATGAGTGATAAAATTCGAACGGCTACTGCATGGTTATTAGAGGCGGCGAAGTCAGGTCATGCTAAAGCACGATTTGAGTTAGCCAATCGTCTGCTAGATGGTCGTGGTGTGCAAACCGATCCAGTTAAAGCTTATCTTTGGTTAGAGATGGCCGCCAACGATAACTACGGACCAGCATTAACCATGTTAGCCCGTGAAATATTACTCAATTATTCGAGTGAGGCTGAGTACTCAAAAGCGGTTGATATGTTAGAAAAAGCGGTAATCAAAGGCGATGAAAATGCTAATCAAGAATTAGGTATTATTTATGCGACTACCGTTTATGATCGACATTTTGATCCGTACAAATCAACTCAAATTGCTAAATCCGGTTTAGTACTTGACGACCAACACCCCGACTACTTAACCGTAATGGCTGCTGCCTACAGTGCGCAAGGCTCAAATCAAAAGGCGTCTGAAGTACTATATCAAGCTTACGCTTCCGCATTAAATAGAGGTTGGCCAACATCTCGTTTAGTTTCTCTTGCGCAACAGTTAGCCATTGATCTTGATGCTCAGCAAGTTGTTGCTACAACCGCTAACAATAATAATGTCAATGTTAGTCAAAAGTCACGAGTCGATTCTGGTGAGTCTAAACCTAAGCTAGTACCCATCGATAGAATAGGCCCCACTTATCCTGATACTGCTAAAGATAAACATATAGAAGGTTGGGTAAAGCTGAGTTATTCCGTAAATCGCAATGGTTTAGTGGAAGATATAGAAATATTGGGCGCTCAACCTGAAGAAGTATTTGATGAAGCGGCAATCAGTGCGCTTAAACAGTGGCGGTATGAACCTATTGTTGAAAATGGCAAAACGGTAAAGGTCGGTGGTTATAAAGTTAAACTGGCATTTACTCTACAAAATTAGGAAGTGAGTGGCGGTTAATTTTTATTAAAAATTAAATTCTTATAGACGAGCACTTATGCTGTGAGCCTGCAAACCCAACCCTTGTCTTATCTTTTGTAACTTATAGATAGTTAGAAGCTCGCTGCTTGATAGGCTGAATAGTTACTTTTTATGATTCTATAGGTGTTCGTTGGTATAATTGCTGCTATTGCTGAAATAAATATCGACCCACAGCAAATTCAGCTGTTTATTTCGATATGGAAACGATGCAGTAGAAAAAGGATTATTAAAAGGAAATAAAAGATTGGTTGCGGGGGCCGGATTTGAACCGACGACCTTCGGGTTATGAGCCCGACGAGCTACCAGGCTGCTCCACCCCGCGTCGAAGAGATTATTTGGTTGCGGGAGCCGGATTTGAACCAACGACCTTCGGGTTATGAGCCCGACGAGCTACCAGACTGCTCCATCCCGCGACAAATAATACTAAAAAGTTGGTTGCGGGGGCCGGATTTGAACCGACGACCTTCGGGTTATGAGCCCGACGAGCTACCAGGCTGCTCCACCCCGCGTCAACGAGGCGGCATATTACGGATTTAATTTATTAATGCAAGTTAAAAACACCAAAAGATTGAAATTTTATGACATTGGTGAAGATCAGCGATTAAATCCCCATTTATTGATGTTTTTCTGTTCTATCTTGTCTGTTTTACTAAATTTAATTTTGAAAACTCAAAACAACCAAGTCTTACGTTTACCGTTACAACAATAATTCGTTATAATCCGCAGCCAATTTAGTTAGCGGAGCATTTTATGGCCAAATTCTTAGTGACCACGTCCAAGGGGCTCGAAAACCTTTTATTTACTGAGCTTGAAAACTTGGGTGCAACCGATTTAAAAATGTCTGTTTCATCGGTTTGGTGTCAAGGAGATTTAGCTTTTGGTTATAAAGTTGCCTATTTATCTAGGTTAGCCAATCGCGTATTACTTGAATTAGCTGTGGGTGATTGCCAAAACAAAGACGACTTGTATCGCATAACCTCAAGTGTCGACTGGACTATGCAGTTTTCTAATAAAAAACGGTTCAGTGTTGATTTTGTTGGTACTAATAAAGCCTTGCGTAATACCCAGTTTAGCGCGCAAGTTATGAAAGATGCGATAGTTGACGCATTTGTCGAAGAAGGGAGTAAGCGCCCAGATGTTGATAAACAAATGTACGACATTCGTTTTCATGGTCGGATCATTAAACAACAAGTCCATGTTTTCTTAGACTTTTCAGGAAGTAGTCTTCACGAGCGTGGTTATCGCGAAAAAGCGGGTAAAGCACCTTTAAAAGAAAATCTAGCTGCGGGCCTAGTGTTACGTAGTGGCTGGTTAAATGATACAACAAAACCTTTGTGTGATTTCTTTTGCGGTTCAGGCACGATAGTGATTGAAGCGGCGCAAATGGCTCGCAATATACCTGCACAACACGATCGAGTACGATGGGGCTTTGACTCTTGGCTCAGTCACAATCAAAACCAATTTGAGCAAATTAAACAACAAGCTGAAGCGCAAATAGATAATGAAATAACCTTACAAATTTTTGCTTCTGATATTAGCAAACACGAGCTAGGCACAGCTCAACGTAACGCCGATTTAGCTCATGTTTCACAAGATATTCAATTTACTCAGGCCGATGCATTAAGTCCCAAGGTAAAAAATTTCTTTCGCGAAACTGGCACCATAATCATAAATCCGCCTTATGGTGAGCGATTAGATGAAACTGCACAGGTAGCTAATTTATATTTGGATTTAGGCCAAAAGTTTAAAAAAGAATTTACTGACTGGCAGTTAACCGCCATTACTTCAGCCGAAAACCTGTTGCGTTTGTTTAAATTATCAGCGTCAAAAAAATATAAAGTCAAAAATGGTCCTTTAGATTGCGTGGTGGCTAATTACCAAATAGAAGCCGCTAAAGGCGAGCAAGTTAGAGGTGTTATCGCTGAAGAGTTTCAAAATAGATTAAAAAAGAATGCTAAAAAACTCGCACCGTTAGCTAAAAAAGCGGAAACCAATTGTTACCGCGTGTATGACGCCGATTTACCAAACTATAATGTTGCAGTTGATTTATATAGTGATCACCTGGTTATTCAAGAATATGCTGCACCTAAATCAGTGCCTGAGCATGTCGCTGCGCAACGCCTAAACGATGTGTTAATAACCGCGCCGGCTGTACTGGAAATCGACCCTAAAAATATTCACGTTAAAACTCGCAGCAAGCAAAAAGGAAAAGAGCAATATCAACGCTCAACCCATATGCGAGATATCCGCATCGTCGTTGAAGAAGGTAAAGCGAAATTCTTAGTCAATTTAGATGATTATTTAGATACTGGACTTTTTCTTGACCATCGTAATATTCGCTATCAAATCGGTGAATTAGCTAAAGACAAGCGCGTACTTAACTTATTTAGTTACACTTGTTCGGTATCTGTGCATGCTGCATTAGGTGGCGCAAAACAGATCACCTCGGTAGATTTATCGAAAACCTATTTAAATTGGGGTAAAGACAACTTTGATTTAAATAAATTATCTACCCGATATCATAAATTTGAACAAGCTGATTGTATGCAATGGTTTATGCAACAGAGCGGACAATATGATTTGATATTTATTGACCCACCTTCATTTTCAAACTCAAAACGCATGAAAGATGTATTTGATGTGCAGCGTGATCATATAGCGTTACTAACTCAAGCTTATAAGTGTTTAGCAACAAACGGAACACTGATATTTTCTAATAATTTACGTAGTTTTAAGTTAGACGAAGATGCCGTATTGGAACTGGGTTTTGATATAAAAAATATATCGGAGTCCAGTTTGCCGTTTGACTTTAGTCGTAACGCAAAAATTCGCCAATGCTGGTTATTAACTAAGACACATTAGGCCATGACTAAAGTATATACTTTATATGGTACAGATTGTTGCCATTTGTGCGAGTTAGCTGAACAAGTCTGTATATCTGCAGGAATTATGGCTTGTGTAGAAAAAATCGACATTGCAAATGATGAGCAACTAGTTGATTTGTATGGGGTAAAAATCCCCGTTCTAAAAAACAATTCAACACAACAAGAACTTAACTGGCCATTTGACGCACAAATGATAAGCCAAATAAAACCTAAATTATGAATTTATATAGAATAACCAATGCGCAACTTGCATTTGGTGATCACCCTTTACTTAACGGTGCTGATTTTCACATAAATAAAGGTGAGCGAGTTAGTATTGTTGGTCGCAATGGTGCGGGTAAATCGACTTTACTTAAAATCATTGATGGACAGATAAACCTAGATGGCGGCGAAATTAATTTACGCAGTGGTACTGTTATCCGCCGCCTAGAACAAGATCCGCCAAGAATGGCACAAGGCTCAGTCTATCAATATGTCGCGAACGGCTTAGGGGATGCTGGTATTGCTTTAGCTAACTTCGCTGAAGAGTCACTAAAACCCAATCCGGATACTCAATTATTAGCGAGATACCAAACCGAAATAGAGAAATATGATGCGTGGTCATTTGAACCAGACATTCAACAAATTATTTCACGTTTATCGCTTGATGCGAACGCTCAACTAGACAGTTTATCCGGCGGTTGGTTACGCAAAGTGGCATTAGCGCGCGCCCTCGTTGCTAAACCCGATATGCTTTTACTCGATGAGCCAACTAACCACCTTGATTATCAGTCAATTGATTGGCTCGAAAACTTTTTACTCGATTATCAAGGGGCGATCGTATTCATTAGTCATGATAGGGCGTTTATACGTCAATTGGCGACACGAATAGTCGATTTGGATCGCGGAAAATTGGTTAATTACGAACATGGCTACGATAAATACTTAACCGAGAAAGCGGAAAACCTTCGAGTAGAAGAAGAACACAATAAGAAATTTGATAAAGTACTAGCCCAAGAAGAGGCATGGATCCGCCAAGGTATTAAGGCACGCCGAACCCGTAATGAAGGTCGAGTGCGCGCACTTAAAGCCATGCGTAATGAACGCAAAGAGCGACGTAATGTACAAGGTAATGTTAACTTTAACTTTGATGATATTCGTCGTTCAGGCAAGCTAGTCGCTGAATTGGCCAATGTGAGTTATCAGTTTGAATCGCAACTGATATTAAGCGACTTTTCAAGCTTGATTATGCGTGGTGATAAAATTGCATTGATTGGACCCAATGGTTGCGGTAAATCGACGTTAATCAAACTTATCCTTGGTCAGCTAGCAACGCAGCAAGGCCAAATTAGAACGGGAACGAATCTTGATATTGCCTATTTTGATCAATATCGAGATCAGTTAGATGAAGAAAAAACCGTTATGGATAATGTTGGCGATGGTAAAGAAGATATTTGTGTTAACGGCCAAAATCGCCACGTATTAGGTTATCTACAAGACTTTTTATTTTCACCACAACGCGCACGTTCTCCAGTTAAATCGTTATCCGGTGGTGAAAAAAACCGACTCTTACTAGCTAAGCTATTTTTAAAGCCGTCCAACTTATTGGTATTGGATGAACCAACCAATGATTTAGATATTGAAACCCTCGAGTTACTCGAAGAATTGATCGCCCAATACACTGGTACTTTGATTTTGGTTTCGCACGATAGAGAGTTTGTTAATAATACCGTTACAACAAGTTACTTTTTCCAAGGCCAAGGTATAGTCAAGGAGTTTGTAGGCGGGTATGATGCGTTACCGGAAACAGCGCCCGTTGACGAAAAACCAACAGAAACTAAGGAACCTAAGCTGAAACCTGCGGTCAAACAGCCAGCTAAACCTAAAGTTAAGTTGTCTTATAAGCAAAAATTACGTTTAGACACATTACCTGAGTTAATCGAGTCGCTTGAAGCGAAAATAGAAACACTGCAAAGCACAGTCAATTCAGCAGAATTCTTTAAACAGGATAGCAGTAGCACCCAAGCTACTTTGCAAGAATTAGCTGATGCGGAACAAGAATTTGAGCAAGTGTTTATTGAGTGGGAAGAATTAGAAGCTATTGCCAATGAAGCTAAATAACAATTTTATTAAATCATCAGTTTTTTGTTTATCTTTTATTGCTGCCGGTGTAAGTGCCGCACTATATGAAGTGACTGAATACACGCCCCCCAGTAAGTTTAAGCAAGCATTCGGGGAAAGCATTAATAACAATGGCGACGTCGTTTTTCGATTGCAAGGTGGTAGCTTAGCGGCTGATTCAGATGTGCAAGATTATACGATCTACTCGACAGGCTCTAATTCGTACTCGACTTTATATAATCATCCAATTGACCTAGACAGTTTAAACAATTTTCTTAGTGAGCCGATTACTGATTTAACTAAATCAACGCGATTTGTCGCCATACAATATTTACAAACATCAACGTTTACGGATTATTTGTATGTTCCAGAGCATACCGAGGAAGTTACCACTGACAATGTAACTACGACTAATACCATTGCCGAAACCGTGGTTACTGCAGCGCGTAGCCGACAAAGTGATGGGCGCTATCAACGCTTTGGTCAATATTGGAGTGCTATTTTAAATGGTAATGTGTTGGAACACACACCCATTTTGGATCAGGTGAACCCAGTTACTAACGACTATGGTTTCGAATTTAGTGAGCAAGTGCTAGACATTAATAGTGACGGAACTATTGTTGGTTTTACCGATTCAGATTTCGACGAAATAACCTTTACTAAAACCGTACCTGAAATATTTTTTAACTCAGCTAATCAAGCTGTCGTCTCGCGTGATGTGAACGAAAATATTATCAAGTCGGATAAAACATTTACCTACAAAAGTCGAAAATATGCCCGTCGTGGTTTTGTAAAAGCTAATGGGAATGTCACACTTTTACCGCCAGTTGATACCAGTTATGAAGGTGGATTTTCAACCGCATCTGATATTAGTGACACTGGTTTTATTGTCGGTTACGGAACCATAGGTTATGAAAAACCCGACGATTACGATACGTTTATTGAGCAATGTCAAGAAAGTCATGACTACAAACAATATCCATTTGAGCTTTGTAAATTTTCTGTCGATACCTTAACTAATAGTCAAAACGTTCGCTATATTCCACGTATTACTCGAGCCCACATGTGGCAAGTTGATGGCCAAGGTACTTTAGTTCAGCAGGCGAAATCTTTAGGCTCGGCATTTGATCATATCGACTTCGAAGATGACAGTATTCTACCTGTTGTTCGCTCAGTTGGTGTTCGAGAAGATTTAGTTGCGGGTATATCCGTTTTAAACCTGTCTAGCCAAGCAGTTGCTGTGAATAATGCTGGGATTGCAGTCGGGCGAAGTTATGCGCATGTTGATACAAGAGAAGCAACCCGCACTGTTGATGACGTTGAACAAACTTATAATCAGTATTTAATGCGCGACTATGCTGCTGTATTTAAAGATTCAACAGTAACCACTATCGCTAATGACATAAGCACAATGGAACGCAGTTGGGCGGTAGACATTAATGATAACAATACCGTCATTGGTAATGCCGTTATTAATCACTTTTCGGGTGATGTAGCTCAGCCGTTTTATTATCACTTAGATACTGGCGAATTCTTCACCTTTAACAATAATGATGATTTTCAACATGTAGAAGCGAAAGCTATTAACAATAATGGCCAAATAGTCGGTTCAATTGAAATAGACACTATTTCAGGTACGCAGCCAATCAATCATGCGTTCTTATATGATATTAAGTCTAAAACGTTTACTGATTTAAATGACGCAATTAGCTGTGACGCTGATTTTACCTTAATCGATGCCGTCGACATTAATGACCATGGTGAAATTATTGCGCTAGCCTCTGGTGCTGAACCTTTACGCGACGTAGAAGGCGAGGTCACAACAGATATTACTACTGGTGAAATTAAAAACACTTTTGTCATCAAAACGATTAAGTTAAACAAAGTGGACGGC
The DNA here is from genome assembly GCF_003063625.1 of Saccharobesus litoralis. NCBI lineage: Bacteria > Pseudomonadati > Pseudomonadota > Gammaproteobacteria > Alteromonadales > Alteromonadaceae > Saccharobesus > Saccharobesus litoralis. The sequence goes on from NZ_CP026604.1 coordinate 4,059,951, forward strand.
GGACAACAAGAAAGTTGTTTTTCCCAAGAAAATACCTTTAAACGTCAAGGCGCATCTTTGCCTTATTGGTTTGCTGGTTTAATTATGATTTTCGGACTGTTTAGACGCAGATTTAGCTAATCATAAGTTTAATCATATAAACTAGATAAAAAGCCGCTTAGTCTTTGATTTGCGGCTTTTTTTATTTGTGCAATATGATTTTTGTATAAGTAAATTTCAAAATATTTTATTAATTAAATAATCAAAAAATACAATACCTTAGCTTAATATTACGCCAATATTGCAAAATCATGAATAAAGTCTACTTGCAGCAAAATTGTTGTTCTTCTAAATTTAATAGTGTCGATTAAAAATGATCGATATGTTCAACAAAAAATAGACTGAGGGGTAGTCAATGAAAAGACAGAAGCGAGATCGATTAGAAAGAGCTCATTCTAAAGGTTATCAGGCAGGCGTTTTTGGGAAAGCAAAAGAAAGTTGTCCCTATCAAAGTGTAGAATCTAAGTCGCAGTGGTTAGGAGGCTGGCGAGCGGCAATGGAGGATAGGGCAGACGGACTCGTCAAATTCACTTAAATAAGCACTATATCGAATTACAAAGCTGTTAAATTTATTCCGCTATACAAAATAGAAAAAAGCCCCGATTAAGGGGCTTTCTCATTATAGTCTTTTCTTTAGTTTATCAATACTTAGACGTAAATATTCAGCATTTTAAGCAACAAGCGTGTCAAACCATCTAACAGTTATAAGCTTGCTGTAGATACCATCTCTCTATACCGGTCTCAAGTACTAATTTATGTTACTTGAGGCTGATAATTTGTTTGTGTTTTGACCACGCCAAAACATATTTGTGCAAGCTTTCGCATCGCAGCGCCCAAGGCTTCCATTTTCGTTTTTCCTTTGGCTAATAAGCGCGCTTTCTGTGCCTTTATATCTGGATTATGCTGGCTAGCAACAACTGCTGCCATATACAATTTTTCTCTTATGTAACCCGGCCCTTCTTTGCTCAAGGTCGTTTTTCCAGCTCGCTTTCCGGACTCTTTCATCTTAGGAATTAACCCCAAATAAGCCGATAATTGCTTAGCATCCTTAAAATCTTTACTGGCAAATAAGCTCACCATAATCCTAGAAATAACTGGGCCCACACCTTTGATAGTTAATAATAAATCTCTGTTTTTTCCTAAGTCTGGATGACGGTCAATATGGTCATCAATCTCTTCTGTGAGCTTATCAATTTCTTCTTTTAACGCTGAAATCATGTTTTCTAATGATTCAATTACACGTTTTGATGCACCTGAAAAATCAGCCGCTTCAAATCGATTGTTTTCTCGTTGTAAATCTTTCTCTAATGCTTCCAATCGGCGCAGCATAGCTCTTAACTCCCTGAATTCCTTGGCCTCTGGCTGCCAATGAGATAAAGAATACTGTCTGTCGTGGCCATACCTCGCTAGCATTATCGAGTCTGATTTATCTGTCTTGTGAACCAAATCTAAGGCTTGGGCATACTTGTATGCTTTACCAGGATTAGCTTGTTGTAAAATAAAGCCTTTTGCATGTAAAAAATACATCAAGGGTTCACTATAAACACCGGTTGGTTCAACGGTGATAACAATCTCTTGAGGTGTTAAACCTGTATTTTTAAGTAACCATTCGGCTAATGCTTCATGGCCTTGAGAGGTGTTTTTTAACACCTTTGTTTTCTTTTTATTTGTGGTGACATCACGAAGCCAACACACGTCTAATTTATCTTTACTAACATCAATGCTTGTAAAAGCCTTCATCTCTATTTACTCCCCTTGTACATGCAGCGTCAAGCGCTTGGATACCATTCAGTTTTATGGAGGTTAGGAAGCCAGAGTATAATCTACAAAACATCATTTTCTGATTAGGCGAGTTACACATACTTCACTGGCTTCCCGATGTGATAAGTGCTAGCTAAACACCTATCACAGAGAGATACAAGGCGAGACTTTAGTCTTGCTCTTTTGGACAGAAAAATTTGCAGGCTCTGCAAGCATAAATGCTCGCCCAGTGTGTTACGAGTTACCAACAGTACAAGGAAGGCTGGAAGGTAACGCAACTATATAAAACATGATGGTTTGGCCCATCCCATCGGCATTCAGGTGCAGGTGGAAACCACCTTATGCGGCATTGGTTAAGAGTCACTGTCGTGAGCGATAAGGGAAAGGCAAACACAATGATTTGTCAGGTGTGAGTTAAAGAGACGAACAGCGTAGGTGTCGAAATATTTAACCGTTGCATCCCGAAACCAAGCTACTGGGTGGAGTTTGGGAAGAGCTTAGAGGCAACCTGATTACCAACTAAGCGGGAGCCGGCAAAGAGCTGACGTGAATTTAACTCGGGGTTTTATATGGAACGTAAGAACCAGTCGTTTTGATGTTAACAGATATCCTCGAATGGAAACCCCATGAGAGCCAAGTCTGAATGCAAAGCACTGGGGCGGAGCAATTCGTAGTAGTGATGATGATAGCTGTAATGGTTATCTAGCGAAGGGATTGCCTCGTTTTAAATGAAACTTTCATCAACTGCTGCAGCAGGAGGAATGATTGAATTCAGCAAAACCATTTAGTATTTCGAAATGGACAGTTTATGAAGCCTGGTTACGTGTAAGAGCCAACGGTGGAGCGGCAGGAATTGATGAGCAATCGATGAGTGATTTTGAACAGGACTTGAAGAAGAACCTGTACAAGATATGGAATCGAATGTCATCGGGCAGCTATTTTCCACCGACGGTGAAGCGTGTCGAAATCCCTAAGGATAAGGGCGTTCGAGTACTAGGCATACCCACGGTATCAGACCGAGTTGCACAGATGGTCGTCAAGATGGAGTTGGAGCCTGAATTAGAATCGGTATTCGATAATGATTCTTATGGTTACAGACCTAATCGCAGTGCACATGATGCATTAGCGATAACGCGCCAGCGGTGTTGGCGATACGACTGGGTGATTGATTTAGATATCAAAGGCTTCTTTGATAACTTGGACTGGGTGTTATTGGGCAAAGCGTTACGCAAACATACCAATAACCCATGGGTATTACTCTATATCGAACGTTGGCTTAAAGCGCCAATGGAAACCTCGGATGGTCAGATAATAGAGCGAACGAAAGGAACACCACAAGGAGGCGTGATAAGCCCATTGCTAGCCAATTTGTTTTTACACTACGCATTCGACAAATGGTTGCGAAGAGAACATCCACATGTTCAATTTGCACGCTATGCGGATGATGCAGTGGTTCACTGTCGTAGTGAGCAAGAAGCAAAGGCGTTAAAGCAAGCTATTGAGCAACGCATGTTAGATTGTTGTCTAGAATGTCATCCAGAGAAAACTAAACTGGTTTACTGCTTTGATGAAGGTAGACAAGAAGCACATGAAGTCATTAGCTTTGATTTTCTTAGTTACTGTTTCAGGCCAAGGTTAGTAAGGAATCGGTGGGGTCGCATGTTTGTTGGCTTTACACCTGCTATTAGCCCTAAAGCGAAACAGAAAATTAGAGAGAAAGTTAAAGCGCTCAAGCTACATAAGCAAACGGGGTTAACGATACAAGAGTTGGCGTATAAGCTTAATCCGATGATAAGCGGGTGGATAAATTACTTCAGTCGGTTTTGGAAAACAGCATTAAGGCCACTTATGTCTTGGATAAACCTTAAATTGTTGAAATGGGCGAAGAAGAAATACAAACGGCTGAAATTCAGTTACCAAAGAGCAAGAAAATGGATGCAAAGGGTGTGTAATACACAACCGTATCTATTTTCTCATTGGCAATTTGGTTGCAGGCCGTAAATGGTGAAACGAGAGGAGCCGTATGAATTGAGAGGTTCACGTACGGATCTGTGAGAGGCTGAGGGGGAAGCTCCCTCGGCCTACTCGACCAAAAACTTAATACTTTAAAACTGCCTTTTTCGCAAAAGCCTCTAGATTAATTACCTTCTTCGAAGGACCTATGGCTTGTCAATTTGATTACACTGAATACTTACACTTAGACAAACCAATTTAAAAATTAGACGTATCTTGGAACAAGCCTACTTTTAAATCTTTTGCTTGGTAAATAACTTTACCGTCTACAGCCACTTCACCATCGGCTAAACCCATGAACAATTTGCGCTTAATTACACGCTTCATGTTGATTGTATAAGTGACTTTTTTAGCTGTAGGTAATATTTGACCGGTGAATTTTACTTCGCCTACACCTAATGCACGACCTTTACCTGGTCCACCAGACCAACCTAAGAAAAATCCAACTAATTGCCACATTGCATCTAAACCTAGGCAACCCGGCATAACAGGATCGCCAGGGAAGTGACAATCAAAAAACCAAAGATCAGGCGTAATATCTAATTCAGCTTTAATGATCCCTTTATCGTATTCACCGCCTTCTTCTGAAATTAAAGCAATGCGATCCATCATTAACATATTTGGTGCTGGTAATTGACTGTTGCCTGGTCCAAACAACTCGCCTTGGCTACATGCAAGTAGCTCTTCTCTGGTAAAACTGTTCTGATTCATATTCTGTTGGGTTATCTTAACTAAAAACGCGCATACTTTAGCGAACAAGTGTTCGCTAAACAACTCTGACTAGCAATTAATTACGTGAAAGTTTTAATAATTGCCAAATTTTTTGTCTTAACGGCGGATGTGTCTCCACATCGCTTTCAAATCTATCTAATGAATCGCGCACTTTATCAAATAAATTGTCTTGTTCGTCTGCTTCCGCGGGTAAATTAAGTAAGTAATCGGATGCCTGTTTAACATGACTTATCGCGACAATTTTAAATGTTCCTTGCTTAATTGCATCAACAACTCGTTGCGATAAATTAATATGAGCTAAATTACCTTTAGGAATTAATACCGTATGCGTCTCGTTAGGTGATAAAGCTTTGGCAATGTCATAGAAACTTTCAATTTTTAAATCTAATCCGCCTACAACCAATACATTCCCTAACTGATCCATAGCCCCTGTAACAGCGACATTTTGATTCACTTTCACTTTTGCTAAGGCTGATAATAGTGCATACAACTCAGCTAACGATGCGCTGTCACCATCCACTTCGTGGTAAGACTGCTCAAAAACAATATTAGCAGAAACCGGCATTGGCGCGTTTTGCGCAAAGGTTCTTGACACGTAAGAGGATAAAATCATCATGGCTTTAGCATGAATATTTCCGCCTAAATCGGATTTACGCTCGATATCGCCAATATCACCATCACCCAAATAGACATTAGCCGTAATTCGTGATGGTTCACCAAATTCTGCTGTGTCGGTTTCAACCACAGTAAGGCCGTTAATTTGTCCAACAACTTGACCACTAGTATCGACTTTAATGGCTCCGCGTAAAAGTTGATCATAATTAAATTGCTTAGCATGGGAATAGAAGCCAGTGATATGTTTTACTGCTTCTTCAACATCGGATAATTCAAATTCAGCGTTTAAATGATTAAACAAAGCTTTTAAATAATGATGATCGAGCGATAACCAATTTTGATCTTCAACTTGACGCGACAAAGCCCAACAAACATAAGGTAATTGTTTAACTGTGATAGCAGGACAATAATGCAAGCGTATATGAGATAACAATTGGCCAAGCACTTGCTCAGAGGTTTCTACCGCTAAATCGGTTTCATGTATTTTATGGTCGACTATTTGATTTAGTAGCGGATAAAAATGCAATAATTCATTTAACTCATGATTTGAGCCATAAATGGTTAGTTGTGTTGCAAATGGCGCTTGCAAATGTTCAGCAACCACTAATTCAGCAGACGCATGATCATCAATTAAGTTAGAGGAATTAAAAATACCATTGAATAAACTGGTAAATAAACAATCGGCCAGTTTGCTGTCGCTGAGTAATTTAGCCGAAGAAATACAAAGTCGTTTATGTTGATTAAAGTTGGCAGGTGTAAACTTCAAACCATCTGCGGTTTTTGTAAATTTGCCAAAAAGTTGGTTTACGGATTGGCTTGATATATCACACCAAGTATTATCAAAAAGTGTTGGACTTAAATCTGCACTAATTAAAAAAGCCTTTTCATGACTTGTTTTGCTGTAATTCAAAAATGTCGTAAATTTAGGAAAGAGTAAATCATACTGGGCGTTAATCCCGTGATCTTGAATATTCCAATTATGGGCTTTGTCTAAAATACTAAAACAAGACGTTAGTTGCTGTTCGGCCACAGTTAATCATTCTTCATTTAAAACTGTGCGATAGTTTAGCGACTTTCTAAGTAAAGACTACTAATAAACCAATAAAACACAATAATGTGATGGTTCATTAAACCTTTCTATTATAATTACACTTAATATAATATCCCTTAATGTATGTTATGTTAAATAATAAAGATTGAACTAATTAGGATACTTTTGTGATATTTAGATAATCAAATTAGGATTTTTGTTTTTCATACTGTACTCAACTTAATAAGGAGTCAGTAATGAAACTAACTAAAACAACCATCACTTTACTTTCTGCCCTAGGTGGATTTTCTTTTCTTTCGTCAACTCACGCAGCCAATATTGAATTTGAACTTCATAACTTAACCCATGGCATAACGTTTACTCCGGTATTAGTGGCTGCCCATGATAATCAGTCTTCGCTTTTTACATTGGGTCAAACCGCGTCTACTGCTTTACAAAAAATGGCTGAAGGTGGTTCGATAGACGATTTAGAAACTCAGGTTAAAAACGCCAGTGGTAAAGTCGTTAAAAACCCTGCTGGTGGTCTACTGCATGCGGGTGAAAAAACCATGGGCATGCTTGATACAGAAAATAATATGTATCTATCGTTAACGGCCATGTTATTACCAACCAATGATGGTTTTGTAGGCTTAGATAGTTGGAAAATTCCTACTGAGGCAGGTACTTACACTATTATGCTAAACGGTTACGATGCTGGAACAGAAGTAAACGATGAGATCATTGTCGATGGCAGTGGCGCTGTGGGTACGCCAGGTATTCCAGTAGCACCTAATGGCAATGGTGGTAAAAACGCCACGGGGGCAAGTAACAATGAAGCAAATGACAAAGTACATATTCACCCAGGCAATATTGGTGACACTGATACGAATGGTGGCATCTCCGATGTTGATAGTCGTATTCATCGCTGGTTAAATCCGGTTGCCAAGTTAATTGTTACTGTTAAGTAATAAGGTGGCTTAAATGAAAACTCAACTATTTAAAACCGCCCTACTTTGTAGCGCAATTTTGCTAGCTGCCTGCTCTGATGATGATGACAACACAACATCAGATACTGCTGATAAACCGACAATGGAATTTGAAGTTACGCTTAGTAACATCACCCAAGGCCAAATATTTTCACCGCCTATATTAGTGACTCATGACAACTCCGCATCTTTGTGGCAAGTAGGCTCCCCTTCAAGTGTGGCGCTTGAATATCTAGCCGAAGGTGGCAGTACTTCACAAACCGCAAACTTAAGTATTGTTGAACAAAGCTATGCTAAAGAAGCGCCAGTAAAGCCTGGTATGAGTACAAGTTGGACAATCATGCTTGACGCTGAACAGAAAAAATCATTCTCTTTAGCAACCATGTTAATTCATACCAATGACGGTTTTACAGGGTTAACCGGATATGATTTGTCCAACATGACCGTCAACTCTGTGATGTCTAAAATGCTCGGTGTTTACGATGCCGGTACAGAAGCTAACGACGAAATGCAGATGCCGGGAGCTGGCAACGAAGGGTTTAATGTTTCACGTGAAAATGACGTTGATCGGGTTTATATGCATGCTGGTGTCTTAACCGAAGCTGATTTATCGACCTCTGTTTTACAAGCAGAACATAAATTTGATAACCCTGTCGCAAAATTAGTCATCAAGCGCCTGCAATAAAATAACGCTAAAACCGCTCTACTCTTTCAAATAATGAAAAAAGTAGAGCGGTATGAGTGCAAAAATTTTGTTGGTGGAAGATAGTCAAGATATTGCCAATATCATTTCTATTAACCTAAGTATGCTTGATTTACAGGTTCAGGTATTTCATGACGGCAGTGAAGCTTATCGTCAACTTAATCAAGATATTGATCTGGCCATTTTTGATATTACCTTACCCGGCACTGATGGATTAAAGCTGTGTAAAAGATTACGCCAGCTGCAACCAGAAATCCCTATTATCATGCTCACGGCTAAATCCGGTGAGCTAGATATAGTAAAAGGCTTAGAAAATGGTGCTGACGATTATTTAACTAAACCATTTTCAGTATTAGAGCTACAAGCACGGGTTAAAGCGCATTTACGAAGACGGCAGCCAAAACAAACCAGTCGAGTCACAGTGGTTGATACGCTTGCCTTTAACGACTTATCCATCGATCCGAATCAATATCAAGTAAGCCGCAGCGGTAAAACTATTGAAACGACAAGTAAAGAATTTGAATTATTGTTTTACTTAGCCAAACACGCCAATCGAGTCTTTAGTCGCGAACAGCTTCTTGATGAAATTTGGGGCTACCGACACGATGGCTCAGCACATACTGTCAACTCAACAGTTAATCGATTGCGCAATAAATTGGAAATGGATCCGGGCAATCCACAATGGTTAAAAACGGTATGGGGCGTTGGTTACAAATTTACCCCATGTTTATCTTATTAAATTTGATTATTACAACATGCATAAAACGCTTACGGGCCAATTGATTATAGTATTCAGCTTATTATTTACCGTTATGGCTGTTGGCTTATATCATTGGTATTTATACACAAGCCAACACTATAGTGCGGAAGTTCGCCAACAATTGCATAGTGAATTAGCCAAACATATTGTTGACGACGACTCAAACTTATCACAAGGCATTATCGACAAAAAAAGCTTAAAGTCGGCCTTTCATACACAAATGTTATTAGGGCCAGAATGGGAATTTTATGCATTAAGCCCGAATGGAACAGTATTGGCTTATTCAGCGCCTGACAATAGCGTCAAACTTGATCAGGTTAGCTTAAATCCTATCCATGATTATTTATCAGGCGATAATTTCCCCATATACGGTCAAGACCCACGTAATCCTGAACGGAACAATGTTTTTTCCGTTTCCGAGGTATATACTAAAAAAGGCCAATTAAAGGGCTACTTATACGTAATTATTGGTGGGCAAAAACGCGCTAACGCAGAACAAAACTTAGTGATTAATAGCCATTTTAAAAACAGTTTAGCCATTATTTTAGGCGTGTTGCTGTTTGCGGTTTTTACCGGATTTATTGTTATCAGAGCGATTGTAAAGCCACTCAGTGAATTGGCAAAAAACAGTAAAAACTATATTAATAATGACTTCAATAATTCGGAATTTACCAAAAGTCACAACCATACTGCTTCTGAAATACGTGATCTGGAAAACAGTTTTAAATCCGCAGCACAACATATTAATTTGCAGTTAAGGCAAATAAAAACGACTGAGCAACAGCGGCGAGAATTACTTTCTCATGTATCTCATGATTTACGCACCCCGCTAACGGCATTAAATGGCTATTTAGAAACTTGGCTAATAAGCCCTGAAACAAACAAGTCAGATGTGCTTATCGAAAATGCCCTACGCAACGCTCAACAGCTCAATACGCTAGTAGAACAGTTATTTGAGCTCGCATTGCTCGAAACAGGCCAAATTAGTTTCACTCCAGAAACCTTCAACATTTGTGAACTGGCGCATGACATTACCCAGCGTTTGAAAAACCAAGCAAACCAGAAAAATATAGATTTAAAGTTTGTACCAGAAAGTGAAAGTTTGCCTTTAGTGGTCGCCGATATAGCCAAGTTGGAGCGCATATTAGTCAATTTAATTGATAACGCCTTGCGGCACACACCTGCTAATGGTCAGGTAGTGTTAGCGCTCTACAAACATTCAAATTCGGTGGGAGTTAGCGTTGAAGATACGGGCAAAGGGATCCCTAATCATGAACTAGCCAGTATTTTTGACCGATCTTTTCAAGCGAGTAATTCCAGTAAAACACAACTCAATGTTGGCTTGGGATTAACTATCGTTAAGCACTTGTTGAACCTTCATCACACCGAAATAAACGTGAGCAGCCAACAAGGTACAGGAAGTCAATTTAGTTTTGTTTTACCAAGTGCAACATGAAATCGCTATTAAACAATTTCTTCTGCTTAAAAAGCGTCGATTGCTGAAGTTAACCTTGTAATCGTTTGAAACAAAAGCACTTTATGTGGCAAGGTTTTGCTAATTACAACAATTACCAACAAGCTTTCAATAGTTGCTAGCATGGTATACAGTGTCGTCGTAATTAGCTAAAGGAACGTTATTTTAACTCCCTACTGTAAAGAATATTTGAAATGTTAATGTCAAACAAAACGGTCATTATTACCGGAGCCAATTCAGGTATAGGTAAAGAGTCAACAATTGCACTGTCTAAAATGGGAGCTCATGTTGTTTTAGCCTGTCGAGATACCGCTTTTGGAAAAGAGCAACACGCCAATGAGGTTATCGCAGACATAAAAAAACAGCTACCTAATGCGAGTTTGTCATTTATTCCGTTAGATCTCGCTTGCTTTGATTCTATCCGTAATTTTGTTATCCGTTTTAATCAACAACATTCACAACTTGACGTTTTACTAAACAATGCCGGCGTTGTTAGCCTAGAAAAAAGACAAACTCGCGATGGTTTTGAACTCACTATGGCTACTAATCACTTGGGGCCGTTTTTATTAACTAATTTATTGCTTCCTGTACTAATCAATACGCCAAAATCTCGTATTGTTAATGTGTCATCTAAAGCTCACGCCAAAGGTAAAATTACTTTTTCAGAAAATAGGATTAAAACGCGACGCCCTTATATGGGGTTAGCCACCTATGCTGATTCAAAGTTAGCTAATATTTATTTTACCCAAGAGTTAGCCGAACGACTAAAAGGCACAGATACAACTGTTAATGCATTACACCCAGGTGGTGTTGCCAGTAATATTTGGCCTGACTCAAATGGCATAATCGGTATCATTCGACGACATATTGTTAAAAAGCTTAAAACACCCGCACAAGGTGCACAAACTTCTATTTACTTGTGTTCATCGCCAGATGTGGAACAGGTGTCAGGTAAGTATTTTTATAAAAAGAAATTAAAACAAACTTGTGCACGAGCAAAAGATAAAGCCACTCAGCATAAACTTTGGCAAGTTTCTGCTGAATGTACCCAGCTCAATAATGAAGAATTAAAACAACCAAGCTAAGAAAGTGATTAAGTAATAAATCGGAACTAACAATAGCCCTATCAGTAATGCATTAAACAGCCACTTTACTGGATAATATAATTTAGGATTATCTTCTTTCAGACGCTTTGAACGGGCTAAGAAAGGCGTGACTTTTCTGAACAATAAATTAAATAAGCCCGCTTGATCACCCGGTAAATTTGGCACTAATAATAAGCTAGCGATTTTCTTGTAACACCAGTTTACACCTTTACCAATTGGCCCCATAGGACGTTCAATGTCGCACATTAAAATCAAACGCTTATCATCGGTATTGTTTTCTACATAATGAAGAAAGGTTTCATCAAACATAAAGTGCTTACCGTCTCGCCATGATTGCTTTTCACCATCGACACTAATAAAACACTCATCACTATTCGGGGTGTTTAACCCTAAGTGATATCGCAATGAACAAGCTAATGGATCTGAATGACGAGTCAGTTGGGATTTAGCCGGTAACAAGGTAAACATAGCGCCGTTGACTGACGGAATTTGTTCTAGCAAAGCCACCGTTTGTGGGCAGTATTCGCGGGCTGAATTTAACGTGGTGCCATACCAGCTACAATAGAATTTACTCCAACCATATTTGTAAAATGTTCTAAAGCCAACGTCGTAAAAACTGTTATTGTTTTTATCTGTTGTTTTTGAAAAATAACCTGCGTCCATTAGTGCATTAGCTTCTTGCGCAATTACCTGCCAGTTTTGTTGTAAAAGCGCTAAATTTTCAAATGAATCAGTGCTGACGTAGTTTTTCTTGGCCCACTTTTTAGTTGATAAATACAACATAACATTAAGAGGAGCAAAAATCGGCCAGCCTTTTCGTAAATATTCGGTTAAGCTGCCAAACCTCGCCTCGCCTCGAAATTTATAAACGTACATAACGGATAACAAAGAAAATCCCAACACCAATAAAACAACATATGTACTTAACAACTTATAAACTCCGAAAATAATATTATTTAAACAATATCAAAAAAAACAGGTCGTTAATAGATTACATAATAAGCAAAATGTTTATTTATCGTTATTTTTATAACAAACATCTTAAAAAAGTAGACAAAGTTGGGGGTTGTATGTGTGCTATATCTATTGATGATCTGAAATGGCGGAAATTGAGCTAGAGTTCAGTTAAGAAAGTTAGTGATATTTTTGCGGGATATAAAAACAAGAAAGCCTTGATTAACAAGGCCTTCGTATGATGGAGATAAGATAAGTCACTATTGATTGATTAATAAAATCAATAACTTAACTAAGTCCGACTATTCCCATTCTATGGTGGCAGGTGGTTTACCAGAAATATCGTATACCACTCGTGATATACCATCAATTTCATTAATAATGCGGTTAGAAACTAAACCTAAGAAATCATAAGGTAAATGCGCCCAATGCGCTGTCATAAAGTCGATGGTTTCAACTGCTCGTAAACTAACGACCCAATCATATTTACGGCCATCGCCCATCACTCCAACAGAGCGAACAGGTAAAAATACAGTGAATGCTTGGCTAACTTTATTGTATAAATCATGGTTATATAATTCTTCAATAAAGATGGCATCAGCGCGGCGTAATAAGTCTGCGTACTCTTTTTTCACTTCGCCTAAAATACGTACACCTAAGCCAGGGCCAGGGAATGGATGACGATAAAGCATGTCGTAAGGTAAGCCTAGCTCTAAGCCAATTTTACGAACTTCATCTTTAAACAATTCACGTAAAGGCTCAACTAAGCCTAATTCCATATCTTCTGGTAAACCGCCAACATTATGGTGCGATTTAATCACGTGAGCCTTACCAGTTTTTGACGCAGCAGATTCGATGACATCTGGATAAATAGTGCCTTGTGCTAACCATTTAGCGTTAGATAATTTACCGGCTTCTTCATCAAAAACTTCAACAAACACGTTACCGATAATTTTGCGTTTTTTCTCTGGATCCGCTTCACCTTGTAAGCGGTCTAAAAAGCGCTTTTCTGCGTTGACATGAACAATGTTAAGGCCAAAGTGATCGCCAAACATATCCATGACTTGTTGGCCTTCGTTTAAACGCAATAAACCGTTATCTACAAAAACACAAGTTAACTTATCACCGATAGCTCTGTGTAGCAGCATAGCGACAACACTTGAGTCAACGCCACCTGATAAACCTAAAACTACCTCATCATCACCTACCTGTGCTTTCATTTTTGCGATGGCATCTTCAATGATTGAAGCTGATGTCCAAAGTTTTTCACAAGCACAAATACCACATACAAAGTTTTCTAAAATACGTAAACCTTGTTTAGTGTGTGTCACTTCTGGGTGAAATTGCACACCATAAAAACGCTTGTCTTCATTTGCCATCACAGCAAATGGGCAGCTATCAGTTTTGGCAACGGTATTAAAGTCACTTGGGATAGCCGTCACTTTATCACCATGACTCATCCAAACATCAAGTAAGGCGTTGCCATCTTCGGCAATAGAGTCTTCAATGTTTTTCAGTAGTGCTGATTGCGCTATCACTTCAACTTGTGCATAACCAAACTCGCGCTCTGAAGATACTTCAACCGCGCCACCCAGTTGATGTGACATGGTTTGCATACCATAGCAAATACCTAATACGGGTACGCCAGCATTAAAAACATACTCAGGCGCTCTAGGCGAGTTGTCTTCGGTGACGCTTTCTGGGCCACCGGCTAAGATGATACCTTGCGGAGCAAATTCTTTGATTTGCTCTTCTGTTACATCCCATGCCCATAATTCACAATAAACACCGATTTCACGTACGCGACGTGCAATTAATTGAGTGTATTGTGATCCAAAATCTAAAATTAAGATTTTTTGTGAATGAATATCTTGGCTCATTAATTTTTCCATCTATAAAAATAGAAAAGGCTGATAACAAAGTATCAGCCTGCATAAATTGATTTAATAACGCTTAACCTAAGCGATAATTAGGCGCTTCTTTAGTGATTTGCACATCATGTACATGTGACTCACCCATACCTGCAGACGTTATTTTAACAAACTGGGCTTTGGTATTAAGGTCTTTGATCGTGCCACAACCGGTTAATCCCATTGCAGAACGAATACCACCTAATTGTTGATGAATAATCGCTGAGATAGGACCTTTATAAGCGATACGCCCTTCGATGCCTTCTGGTACAAGCTTGTCGGCTTCATTCGATTTTTGGAAGTAACGATCACTTGAACCTTCTTTTTGATTCATCGCGCCTAATGAACCCATACCACGGTATGATTTATAATAACGACCTTGATATAGCTCGACTTCACCTGGTGCTTCTTCGGTTCCTGCAAACATAGAGCCTGCCATGATACAACTTGCGCCAGCTACTAATGCTTTAGCAATATCACCTGAGAAACGAATACCGCCATCGGCAATAACAGGAATACCACGTTCAGCCATTGCTTCTGCTGCGTCGGCAACCGCAGTAATTTGTGGTACACCACAACCGGTAACGATACGCGTTGTACATATAGAGCCAGGGCCTATACCCACTTTAACCGCATCTACGCCTGCATCTGCTAATGCAATAGCACCTTCGGCCGTAGCTACGTTACCACCAATTAATTGTACTTGTGGAAAGTTATCTTTAACCCACTTAACGCGATCCAAAACACCTTGTGAGTGACCATGAGAAGTATCAACTAAGATAACATCGGCACCAGCTTCGACTAAAGCCGCAACTCGCTCTTCTGTGCCGGCACCCACACCAACAGCTGCGCCAACACGTAAACGCCCAAACTCATCTTTACAAGCGTTAGGTTTACTTTCGGCTTTTTGAAAATCTTTTACTGTGATCATACCTGCTAATTTATAAGCATCATCTACTACTAAAATCTTTTCGATACGGTTGTCGTGCATTAACTCTTGAATTTGTTCACGCTTTGCACCTTCTTTTACGGTAACAAGACGTTCTTTCGGAGTCATGATGGCAGATACGGGTTGATCTAAATTAATTTCAAATCGGATATCACGCGCAGTTACAATACCTTCTAATGCATTGTCATCGCCAACGACAGGGAATCCAGAAAATCCGACTTTTTCACTTAACGCAATCACTTCACGAATGGTTTTGTCTGCAGTAACTGAAATGGGATCGTTAACCATACCGGCTTCGTACTTTTTAACTTTACGAACTTGAGCAGCTTGCTCTTTAATGGTCATATTTTTGTGAATAAAGCCGATACCGCCTTCTTGCGCCATTGCAATAGCAAGGCCCGCTTCCGTTACTGTGTCCATTGCGGAAGACACCATTGGAATATTCAAAGTAATTTTGTTAGTTAGACGAGTAGAAAGATCGGCCGTATGAGGCAGTACTGTCGAGTGACCTGGTACTAATAAAACGTCATCAAACGTTAAAGCTTCTTTAGCAATTCTTAGCATGTTTGCAACTTCTCACCAAGTTAAAGGAGGGTTATTTGAGCCAAATAAAACGCACTTAGGGTGCGGTAAACCTCAGTAAATGTTGCGGCCGCATTTTATCTGTTTTGTAATTTAAGGTAAACTGAAATTTGCTGCTAATTTCTTAATAAATTCAATGAATTTCACGACTGCTCAAAACATATACAGCGTTTCACGCTTAAATCATACCGTAAAAGATTTACTGCAAACTCACTTTTTACAAATTTGGGTACAAGGTGAAGTATCAAATCTAATAAAAGCCAGTTCTGGACATTGGTACTTTAAATTAAAGGATGACCGAGCACAGGTGCAAACGGCCATGTTTAAAGGCAACAATCGCCATGTGCGCTTTAATGTTGAAAATGGTCAACAAGTGCTGGTTAAAGCGCGAGTCAGTTTGTATGAACCCAGAGGTGACTATCAATTAATTGTTGAACAAATGGAAGCTGATGGTGAAGGTTTATTAAAGCAACAGTTTGAAAAACTAAAGTTTAAGTTAGCCTCTGAAGGTTTATTCGCTCAAGAAAGCAAAAAACTATTACCCAAATTAATCAATAAAGTCGGTGTCATCACCTCACCAACCGGTGCTGCTATTCATGATATTTTATCTGTTTTGCATAAGCGTGCACCTTCGATTGAAGTTATTGTTTACCCTAGTTTAGTTCAAGGTAACGAAGCAGCAGCAACAATTAGTCACATGATAGAGATAGCCAATCAACGTAACGAAGTTGACCTGCTCATTGTGGGACGCGGCGGTGGTTCAACAGAGGATTTGTGGAGTTTTAATGAAGAGCCAGTTGCGCGGGCTATTTTTCATTCATCATTACCCATAATAAGCGCGGTTGGGCATGAAGTGGATGTAACAATTAGTGATTTAGTCGCTGATCACCGAGCGCCAACGCCATCGGCGGCTGCTGAAGTGATTTCAACAACGGTTGTAGAATATAAAAATCGTATTCAACTCAAACAGCAACGGTTGGCGGCCAATATAAAGCAATTAATCTATGGCTATCATTCGAAACTAAACCATATTCAGCAAAAATTGGTCAAAGTAGACCCTAAGTATAGATTGTATGAGCAACAGCAAAAGTTAGACGAATACCAATACCGTTTAAACAATGCAATGACTAAACTGTTGAATGATAAAAAAACAAGACACAGCAAATTGCAACAAGCGTTAAGTGTTAACTCACCAGAAAAAAAACTAGCAAACCTGAAATTAAAAACCCAAGCGTTACAACAGCGATTTTATGCAAGTGCGCAAACTCTTACTCAGCCAAAGCTTTATCGTTTAGCTGTTTTAGGTGAAAAACTTAACGCATTTAGTCCGTTAGCGACACTTAACCGCGGCTATAGCATTATGTTAAACGATGATAAAAAAGTCATTAAAAGCACAAAGCAAGTTAACGTAAATCAAAGCGTCACAGTTAAATTACAAGACGGCCACGTTAATTGCCAAGTATTAGGTGTGAATAAGGATTAACTGAAAACTCAGTTGAATATTGATTTCAAATGCCTTTAAAATAGCGGCAATTTTGCCTTATGTAGCAGTTTTTATGGTTCAAGCGCCGACGTTTTCCTGGTCATTTTTACTTCCTAAGTATTGGATAAATTGGCTGGGTATTTTTATTCTTTACGCCCTTTCATGGCTTCCTTACCGCGTTATTATTGTATTAGGCAAACTGGCTGGTTTAATAATGTACAAATTGGTCAAGAAGCGCGTGCATATTACCCGTCGTAATTTAGAAATTTGCTTTCCGGAAAAAACCGAACAAGAACGAGAAAAACTGGTTGTCGAAAATTTCAAATCGACTGGGATCGCCCTTTTTGAAACGGCCATAGGTTGGTGGTGGCCAACTTGGCGTGTTAAGCGTTTAGGTCAAGTTACTGGTATTGAGCATATTGCTGAAGCTAAGCAAGCAGGGAAAGGCGTTATAATTGTCACCCATCATATGCTTTGCTTAGAGGTTTGTAATCGTTTATTAGGCCTGAGTAATCCCAATATTGGTTTTTACCGACCCAATAACAATAAAGTTTGGGATTATTTTCAATATCTAGGCCGTTCACGTGACAATAACTATCAAATAAACAAACGTGATATTCGTGGCTTGTTTAAAGCGTTGAAAAACAATGAATCAATTTGCTATTTCCCTGATCAAGATTATGGAATAAAACAATCTGTATTTGTTCCTTTCTTTGCAGAGCAACATACCTGTACCACCACAGCCACCAGTTCAATTGCAAGTAAGTCAGGTTGTAAATTAGTACAAGTTAGTTTGCATCGTCATCAAGATAACTCTGGTTACACGGTTAATTTAAGCCCTGTTATTGATAATTACCCAAGCGGCGACCCTACTACCGACGCAATTAAGTTAAATCAATTAATAGAAAAAGCGGTACTAATAGCACCAGAACAATATATGTGGATGCATCGACGATTTAAAACTCGTCCGCAAGATGCTGAAATAAATGACTTATATTCATAGATAATATAAAACTAATACTTTATAGGGTTACGCTTGGTTTGACTTAATTTTTAACCAACCTTATCATCGGTAGTCCAAATTGATATTTAAGTAAAGCAAAATCATGTTGTTTTGGCTCAAACATATATTCATTATTGTTGTGGTTATTGCTGCAGGCGTGACAATTATTTCGTTACAGCAATATTCAAGTGAACAAACGGAAGCTAGCAGTAAGTCACCAGCTAAGGGTCTTTCAGACTTTTATGGTGAAATGAAAGCCAACTTTGAACGCAACCCTGTTCAACGTGAAATATTTGTTGTGGAACTAAACAACGCTAAAACTATAGATATAGATAAACAATTAGCCGCACTTTCAAAAGTCACTCGCCCTGTAGAAGGAAAATGGAGCGGACGAGTTAAACAATATGAATTCACACGTGGAACCACATTAAAAACGGAATTGTCAAAAATTGCAGAGAAAGAGCTAGTGAATCTAGTTTGGTGGTTAGACAGAGATTATGTTGTTAAGCATCCATTCAAAGTTACCTCTAACGCGATTGGCACTTTATACCAAGTGACAAAAGCAATCGATGCCGATTTTGTATCACAAGTTCATGGTTACTTTTGTCCACAACAAAGAGCCTTGGTTATTTCCGATAAAATGACAGATTATCTGCGATCAGATTGTATTAAAGCCAGTCGTAACGGTTAAGCCTATTTAATCTGAACTAATTCAGTTCATTTAACAGGACTTAACCAACTTTTAGCAGTTTACCTTCTGAATATTTAACCGTTAAAGCGTCATAGTCACGCTCAGTGTGGCAGTTCATCTTACCCAATTTAACCTTAGTATTAGCATACATCTTTTGGGTTGTGACGACCTTAGCAGCCGCTAATCCTTCTTCTATTTGCTTATTTAACTTAGTTTGCGCATGCAACAGTCTTTTTAAAAGTTTGTTGTGTTCGTTATAGTTCGCTTTGGTTTTGGCTAACAGTTCGGCTTTTGAGCCATCGTCTGGTAATTTTTGTAAGTGTTTCCAAGCAAGTTTAATATCTGCCACCACCAATTGCTTTTCATCAACCAGTTTATTGACACTAATTAATTTAGTTTGTAATGAGCGATAATGCGGAAAAAGTGATATATGAGTATGGGTTGAAGCGGCTGCACCAATGGTTGCACATTCCACACTTTGTTCGACTTCAAACCAGCCACCGACAATTTTACCACCAATATTTTTGTCGTGACCGCCTCGTACTTTTTTCGCCTGTACTTTACTATGCATTAACTGCGCTGAAACGTGCACTTCACTTTGCGTTTCAACGTTAACATATTGAATATACTTCGCTGCAACTATCCCTTTAGCTTTAACATTACAGTGAAACTCGGGAAGTGCGTCGCCTTCAATTTCATCAGTTCGACGCCCGACAATGCCGCTCGCAACCGTTAAATCACCTTCAACATCAATATCAGCGTTTTCAACAAAACCTGTAATCGTCACATCGCCACTAGCTTTTAGGCGCATGCCTTCAGCAACGTCACCATTAACAACGACTCCGCCTTCAAAATCGATATGCCCTGTTGTGATATTAACCCCTGTAAGCATTAAAACATTATCGACACGCATACCTTGTTCTAGCACATAAGGTAAACCTGCCATCTCAGAAATAAGTAGATTGGGATCAGAGTCGGATATTTTGACACCCTCGCCTACCTCAAACGCAATTTCTTTGCCTGGCTCTGGTTGCAAGGTATCACCTTGTACGGTAAAACCGGGTTTGCCTAATGTTGGTGGGTGGCGACGCATTAGCTCAGCGCCCTGCTTAACCGATATGAGTTCACCTAAGTCTCGCATATCGACTTTGCCTGCGGCGCCGGTTTCTTGTGGAACTAAAATGCGATCACGTGCGTTTTTAGTTAATGATTCAAAAGTGCTGTCTTCACCCTTGACGGGATATTTCCCTTTAGCCAATTCTTTAACAACGGTTTGCCCTGGCTCACCTTCTTCTATCGCTGTAGCCAGTTCTTTTACGGCTGTTTGATCGATGCCCATTGTTACGCCGACTTGGCTTAAACAACGAATAATTTGCTTAGCTGTCAAAGCGTTGCCGCCAAACGGACAAATCACTTCCGCACTGGCCGTCATTTTATCTGCACTTAATTTTATTTTTATTTTAGCGCCGCGCTTTTCAGCAATGACATGACGAAATTCTTTATCCGCTGACGTTTTGGTGACTTTCTCATTAATAAGAGCAACCGCATCTTTGGCTTTTTCTTCATCATAGTAAAAGTTTGCAAATTCAGACTCTTTAAATAAATTAGTAATGGTATCGAGGACAATTGGTGTTGCTTGCGCCTCAAAAGACGCGACTAACCATAGTTTACTGCCAGCATCATCGATTTGGTAAGTGAGTTGCGTCATTTGATTCGTTAACTAATTTTTATTATTTATGGTCTGTTTACATCATCTACTTAACCTTAACAAACCTGACTCATTCAACCTAGGATTTTTTGCGGGTTTTACAAGGTAAGTGAACTAAATCAAACAAATCACAGGTAAACTGCTTTTGTTTAACCCTAAAAATAAAGCAGGGTTTGTGCCAATTATTAATCGACAATGGGATGACTATTTTTATATTGTTTAAGCAACTGTATAAATTCACTTGGCTTTCTATCTAACAACCCTTCTGCAAGAATAATATGATAACCCGCATATTTATTTAATAAACAGAGCTGGTTAGCAAACATAGCTTGTACACCTTTGTACTCTTTTGTTTCAGTTTTATAAGGGTCGGTGTTTAAAATTTCTTCACCAATACATTCACCCATTTGACATTGGCGACTCATTATTTGGGTAAGTAACGCACGTTGCTCAACAATAAGTGACGACATAACGCGTAATGAAGTTTCTTCTAGTAAATTATCAATTGCGATTAATTTAATACCGATAAATGGCAGAGCTCTGTTTTCAAGACCTTCTGCTATTGATACTTCGCCAACTCTTCTAATATCAGCCCACCTAACCTTTAGTAATCCTTTACGGTGGCAATAGATAAACCCAGTATCGTCTAGTTCACAACTGACCACAGGTTCAAATATTTTTAACACACCAATTAACGCACAAATTCCAATCGATAAAGTCCAAAATATATGAACAACTTTATGCTCGATAACATCCAGATGACTTAATATTAAATAGACGAACAGACCCGCTACGCTAAATAACACAAGGTTAAAGCCATTTGCTCTAGTTAATGGTTTTACTAAGTGAAGGTGCTTACGCATTATCAAAAATAATAAAAACTTATGATTAACATCAATATAGCCCAATACACCATGGCACGATAGTGCCGACATCGTGAGCAGTCAGGCCAAAACACTTTTTTAATAATTTTTTTAAACATAAAAAAGGGGGCTAATGCCCCCTACTTAAAAAACTAGAATAGCTCTATTTTAACGCTTGCAACTCAGACTCGAGTTGCTGAGTAAGCACAGTTGTTCGATCTGCACTTTCAATTGCATGTTGCGTATCTTCTACCAACTCTTCCATCGTATGGCGAATATTATCTACACTGCCCATTTGACCTTGTACACTTTCCATTATTTGCCCAACATTTTGTGAGTTAGTGTTAGCAAGTTCTGCCAACGAGCCTAACTGTCCTGTTGTTTCGTCAGTAATAGCGACACTGGCTTCGATTAAATTTTCAACATCTTTTTGTTTATCGATAATCTCTGTAGAGATATCCATAATTTTGTGCATTTCTGTTTGGATTTGGTCGGCCGATTCATTTGCGGTATTAGCAAGAGAGCGAACTTCATCTGCAACCACAGCAAATCCTCGTCCATGTTCACCTGCTCGGGCTGCCTCAATAGCTGCGTTTAATGCAAGTAAGTTTGTTTGAGCAGCAATGCCTTTAATCGATTCAACCAATTGGTCAATATTTTTACTGTTTTCATCAAGGTTGGCTAGCAACGCAGTAAACTCTCCAATAAATTGAGCTGAACTTTTGATATTTTCAGCAAGCTTACTTAACTGTTCAATACAGTCTTGACTAGTACTTGCTGTTTCAGACGAGGATTCAAACGCACTTTGTGATATCCGCTCAACTTCAGTAGTTTGCTCTATAAAGCTGCGGACAAGCTCAGAACTGGATTCTATTTTAGATAATCGACGACTGGCATTGTCATTTAATTGGTTGGCATTATCAGCCAACTCGCGAGCAATTGCCGCTGCATCACATTCAATTACTTTATCTAACGCCGCGGCTTTATCTCTTAATTCACTTAATTCACGTTTGTCTATCAGGGTTTTGTCTTCGGGGATCTGCGGGCTTAAAAAACTGAACATTTAGAAGCGTTCCTCATTGTTGTAATTATCAAATTTGCTCGACAACGTTTTATCTGACTTTATAGCATAATTGAGCAATTACACCACAAATCTAAGCAATTTATTTTGCATTGCCTTTAATAATAGTAGGCATTTCAGGTTTTTACCTAAGTTATATTATTATCGACACTGAAATTTATTTCTAAATGAATTACTTACTGTTTTCATTTGAATAAGGCTTATACATTAATTGAGCACTGATATCACCAATAGACAGTGGTTTTATTGCTTGATAACCACAATCGGCAAAAAAAGCTTGGAGTTTTTCAACTGTCACTAATACACCAATCCCTTGGGTATTTTCATGTTCGCTGACTAAACTATCTATAGCGCCAAGCATAAAATGTCCCACACCAGCATGTTGGTAATTGGGCTGAACCGCGATAAATGCGATTAAATGATATACAGTATCAGGAATAGATTGCCGAACTATTTTTTCTTTTTCTATCATGCTTTTGGTTGAAATATATCCTGTCGTTAACATCATTTTTAAGCGCCAATGCCAAAAACGACCGGCACCAAAATCCGTTAATGGTTCTATCACACAGGTAACGGCAATTAAGTGCTCGTTGGCGTCATATACACCAATGATCGGTTGTTGCTTATCAAAGAAAAACGTCAACTCCTCTCGGATCGCCGCTCGCAATCTTTGTTCATAACCTTGATTATTGCCATTAAAGCAATCCATAAAAAAAGGATCGTCGTGGTAAGCTTGAAACAAAATAGAGCTAGCAACGTTTAAATCTTCCCCAGAAAGAAAAGCCGCTTTTAACTGCTTTGTACCAACATCCTGAATAGTCATTATTATTCCTCGGTATATACCTTAACAATAATATATTTGAAGGCTATTATGCGCAAAGTTCACGGTTAGATTGCCAAAATCACTACGTGTTTTATACGTTACTTTTCAACTTATGCCGTTACAGACATAGCCTTAGATTTTATAATTTTCTATAAAACTGATTAACTCTTTTTCTGCTAACGGTCGGCTAAATAAATATCCCTGACCAATTTCACAATGATTGTCTCGTAAAAAGTCAACTTGCTCTTGGGTTTCGACACCTTCAGCGATGACATGCATTTTTAGTTTATGAGCCATGGCTATAATGGCTGCTGAAATCGCCATATCGTCGGTATCGTGTGGAATATCTTTAACAAAGGCTCTATCAACCTTTAAAGTATTAACCGGAAAACGCTTTAAATAACTTAGGCTAGAATAACCGGTACCAAAGTCATCTATCGATAATTGCACGCCTAGCGCTTTAATATCTTGCATGTGGGCAATGGCTTCTTCAATGTTACCCATTAGCATAGTTTCAGTCACTTCAATATCTAAGCACTCAGGCTTTATTCTAGCGTTTACCATAGCTTTTTTGATGGCATGAGTAATATTGCTATCTTTGAATTGTCTGGCTGATAAGTTAACCGCTATCATATATTGGCTATCGAATTTACGATTAATACGACTTATAAATCGACAAGCTTCATCTAGTACCCATTCACCAATTTCAACAATAAGGCCTGATTGTTCGGCAATAGGGATAAACACATTAGGAGGAATTTGCCCTTCTTCTGGCTTGTTCCACCGAACTAGCGCTTCAAAACCAAAGATAGTTTTGGATGCTAAATCAATTTGTGGCTGAAAATGCAGTTCAAATTGTTTGTGCTTAATGGCTTCACGTAATTGGCTTTCAATGACGATAGATTTTTGCGCTGCACTACCCAAAACAGGATCAAAGAAATGAAATGTACTTCGTCCAAGATCTTTCGCTTTATACATAGCAAGATCAGCATTACGTAACAAAGACTCCATGTCATCGGTATCTTGTGGAACTAGAGTGATACCAATACTTGCGGAAACAATCACTTCAGCACCGGGTAATTTAACCGGTTGTTTAATTTCATTTTGTAAATTATTGGCTACGGCCGCGGCTTTTTCGGGAGTACCAACACCGCTTACGATCACGGCGAATTCGTCACCACCTAACCTAGCAATTGTATCTTCATTACGAAGTCGATTGGTTAATCGATTAGAAATACTGATTAGTAATTCGTCACCCGCATCATGGCCTAATGTATCGTTAATTCTTTTGAATTGGTCAAGATCAAAATAAAACAACGCAAAAGCATAATGGCCGCGGCGCGTCATTTCTAATGCTTTACTCAGTTGGTTTTTAAAGTAAGCGCGATTGTATAAGCCGGTTAACGGGTCATGATAAGCCAATTTTTCCATTTGCTGCTGACTACGCTTGATAAACGAAATATCGTGCGAAGCAGACACATAATAGGTTTTTCCTTGGATATCGTCATCCATCGGCGAAAAAGTTTGTGAAACCCAAGTCGCATTTTCATCTTTACTTTTAAGTAGTAAATCACCTTTCCATGATTCACCAGCTATTAATTGCTCATAAGCGGTATCTAATACCCATACCATCTGTTCATCAAAAATTTGTTGAATTTGTTGGCCTATGGGAGACCCGTCACAATACACTAAACGATTAAATTTAGGGTTGGTATAAACAATTGAAAATGTTTCATCAATAATCGCAATTGCCGTTTCACTGTGTTCAACGGCACTAGTTAATAAGCGAGCATTATATTGAGCTTCACTTTTTTGAGTGATTTCTTCTTCCAGACCCAAAATGAGTTTTTGATTTTCCGCAGTCATGTTGCGCAATGCTCGCGCTACTGTTGCCACTTCATCTTTACGTTGTTTCTCATTGCCTATATCAAACTCACCAGATTTATGACGAGAAACGTTTTTAGCGAGTTTTTGCAATCGAATTAAAAATGTGTGGCGTAGCGCCATATACAGTACAAAAGAAAGTGCGATACCAAATACAATGACACCTAGAATAATAACAGCTTGGAATTCCTTAACATATTTGTCGGTTACTTTGGTTGATTCAGCGACTGCCACATACCAATCTCGATCCGCAATGGGCTTAATAGCTATCCAAAAACCTTGCTCTTTTCCACTTTGATAATACGCTAAACTAGCTTGCGTTCCTCGATTGATTTGACTTGAAATGGCATTCGACAGTTCTTCGGAAATCAGTGATTTACTTTCTAATGGATTATTCATTTTAGCAGCAAGTTGAGCTAATGCTGCATCATAATCTGGGTGTGAAATAATGTTACCATTACCATCAAAAATAAAGGCAAACTGACTACCTTGTTCATCAAACCATTGCCCTAATACACTTGGTAAACTTGAAATAACCACATCACTACCTGTCACGCCAACAAATTGTTTATCGACATATACGGGTAGGATTAAACTTGTCATCCAGCTTTGCCAAATATCATCGTAATAGATAGGCGTCCAAATAGGCTTTTTATCTGGGTTATTTTTGGGGGTAGCGACAGAATAAAATAAATCATTGGCAAATTTGTGGTCACTTTCAATTTCAAGAGCCCACTGACCAGGGGTAATGCGAATAAAGTCTTGGTTGCTGATAAAATAAAAGTTTAAAAACTTTGTTCGCATTACATCAGCTATTTCTTTAAAGCCAACAAGAGACGATGCAAATAAATGTTCATTCGAAGTGGTTAATGCATTGTGATTTGCCAAAAATGCAGCACTGCCACCATCATCACTTCTAAAGCTACCATCAGAGTGTTCGGTTATATTTACTGCTGGTAAAAAAGGCGTTGTGTAATCTAACTGAATATTTTGCGTTAATTGCGAATTAGCCACTATTGCCAATTTTTCCATGGCCTCAAAGTTTTGTTTCAAGTAACTGCTGGCAGTTAAAGCGACTTTATTTAGTTTGTCTTCCATGCGCTCGTGACTAAAATCACGTTCTACATTAGAGAATATGATGGCACCCACTAAACCCGATAAAAGGCAGCAGGCTATGATTAGGCTGGTTAGTTTAGACGATAGAGAATTAAAATATCTCGCTGGATTACGAGCAAGCATAGTTTCCGTCAATATTTATTGTTTCACCATTAAGCAATCTGTATTTGATTCATGAAATTGGCCATGACGATCACTTAGTTATGCATAGAATATACATTCAAAACCGAAAAATTGCACTGTGAACAATAACAAAGCTTTAACGATTGGTTAATTCTCAATAGAATATCCAATATTAGTTTCAATCCGTAGGAAATTTTTAACATGGCTCAGTTTGTTTATAGTATGTCTCGCGTTGGCAAAATAGTGCCGCCAAAACGTGAAATTTTAAAAGACATTTCTCTTAGTTTTTTCCCAGGCGCAAAAATTGGGGTTCTTGGTTTAAATGGCGCCGGTAAATCTACCCTGTTACGCATTATGGCAGGTATAGATAAAGAAATTGAAGGCGAAGCTCGACCTATGCCGGGCATCAAAATTGGTTACCTTCCGCAAGAACCGCAACTTGATCCTGAAAAAGATGTTCGCGGTAATGTAGAAGAAGCCGTAGCAGAAGTTAAAAACGCTATTGCCCGTCTTGACCAAGTCTATGCTGAATATGCTGAACCCGATGCTGATTTTGACGCGCTCGCTAAAGAGCAAGGTAAGTTAGAAGCCATCATCGAATCACAAGATGGCCACAATATAGATAATGTTTTAGACAGAGCCGCCGATGCATTACGCCTTCCCCCTTGGGATGCTGACGTAACTAAACTTTCTGGGGGTGAAAGACGCCGCGTCGCCTTATGCCGACTGTTATTAGACAAGCCAGATATGTTGCTACTAGACGAACCAACCAACCATTTGGATGCTGAATCTGTTGCTTGGCTAGAACGCTTTTTACATGAGTACCCAGGCACAGTAGTGGCTATTACCCACGACCGTTATTTCTTGGATAACGTTGCAGGTTGGATATTAGAATTAGACCGTGGCCACGGTATTCCTTGGGAAGGTAACTATTCTTCTTGGTTAGAGCAAAAAGATGCGCGTTTACAACAAGAACAGAAAGCTGAAAAAGCTCGTCAAAAATCAATTGCGCAAGAATTAGAATGGGTTAGACAAAACCCTAAAGGTCGTCAAGCAAAAAGCAAAGCCCGTATGGCACGCTTTGAAGAACTAAATAATCCTGAAACTCAAAAGCGTAATGAAACCAATGAGTTATATATACCGCCAGGAGAGCGATTAGGCGACAAGGTATTAGAGGTTAACAATTTAACTAAATCTTACGATGGTCGGGTATTAATTGATGATTTAAGTTTTACTGTTCCTAAGGGTGCAATTGTCGGCATCATAGGGCCAAACGGTACAGGTAAATCGACACTATTTAGAATGCTTAGCGGTATAGAGCAACCAGATAGCGGTTCAATTGAGTTTGGTGACACGGTTAAAGTTGCCAGCGTTGATCAGTTCCGTGATCACATGGATGACACCATCTCTGTTTATCAAGAAATATCAGAAGGTTCTGATTTAATCCAAATCAATAACTATGAAATAAACGCCCGCGCTTATTGTAGTCGCTTTAATTTTAAAGGTACGGATCAACAAAAAATTATTGGTGAACTATCAGGTGGTGAGCGAAATCGCGTGCATTTAGCTAAGCTACTTAAGGTCGGTGGTAACTTCCTATTGCTGGATGAGCCAACCAACGATCTTGATGTGGAAACGTTACGCGCGCTTGAAAATGCGTTGTTAGATTTTCCTGGTTGTGCCATGGTTATCTCGCATGACCGCTGGTTTTTAGACCGTATTGCTACTCATATTCTTGATTACCGTGATGAAGGTAAAGTGAATTTCTATGAAGGTAACTATACTGATTACGAAGCATGGCTTAAACAAACATTAGGTGAAGATGCTGTACTTAATCCGCATCGCATTAAGTACAAAAAAATTGGCTAATGTCTGACAGTCGCCAATGTGGTGAATTTGCACTATCTTTTAAAAAAGGTAGTGCTTTAACTTTAAGGTAAAAATAATGGATGATAGACGCAGGTTCACGCGAATTGTATTTTCAGCCAAGGCTAAATTACATTTAGCCGACAAAACATGGAATGTTGAATTGCTTGATTTATCTTTAAAAGGAGCGTTGGTTAAAACAACAACACCACAAGAGTTTGATCCTCACCACATATATCATATGGAGTTTAGTCTAGGCGATGCAGAGCATGTTATCTTAATGTCGGTTAATATTACCCATCAAGAAGATAACCAACTAGGTTTGCGCTGCCATCATATTGATATAGACAGTGCGACAGTATTACGCCGAATGATTGAACTTAATATTGGCAATGACGAGTTACTAAACCGTGATATAGAGCATCTTTCTCATTTTAATGAAGGCTAATTTTTAACTAAGGCTAATTAAGTAAAAGCCAAGGCTGATAAACAGTCTTGGCTTTCTGTTTAACCACTTTAAAGACCGTAAGCTTTAATTTAATCAATATTAACAGCTAAATCTTTTACCCAACCTTGAGCGTAGTCAACCGGGTCCATCGTTTCACAGGCGTCTATCTCTAATCTATCTTGCAGTGGTTTAGCCGTTAATTGTTTTAGCAGCTCATCAAATTTCTTACCTGCGCCACAATAACTGTCAACATAGGTTGAATCGCCCATCGCAACAACGGCGTATTTGGCGTGGCTTAAATCAGGAAATTCAGTTTTCATTTCCTCAAACAGTCCAAGTAAATTGTCTGGTATATCACCCAAGCCGGTTGTCGATGTGACAACAACCCAAACCGTTGGTGCATAGCTTAATACATCTGCTAATGCAGCATCTGTAAACACTTGGGTGATCGTATTATCGGCTAATTCGCCTGCGATATATTCGCCTAGCTCCTCTGCCGCTCCGTATACGGAACCCACTAAAATCGCGACTTTATTCATAGGGTAACTTCCTCACTAAAATTAATGTGCGCTGTTTTTAACATTTGTTGGTAGCTGATGTCTAATTTACAACGAATATCGAGATTTGCGTTTGTGACTGGGTGCGGAATGATCATACGCTCGGCGTGTAATGCTAACCTTGCCTCACTATTTTGATTTTTAAAATAGCGGTTGTACTTATTGTCTCCATAATTGACATCATAAATAATTGGATGGCGTAAATGGGCAAGATGTCGACGAATTTGATGTTTACGCCCTTCTCTAGGATATAAGCGAACTAAGCTAAAACGCGAACTGGGGTAGCGATTAATTTCGACCGGTATTTCACTACTTGCCACTCTCTCATAGGCAGTGAATGCCGATTTTGCTTCCGGTGTTTTGGATGCATCCTTATCTGCTAATTTATCCAATTGTTCAACTAATGGATAGTCTATCTCACCTTTTTCAGGTATATACCCTCGGCATAATGCAAGATACTGTTTTTTAACTAATCGCTGCTCAATCGATAAGCATATTTTACGCGCAATATCTGACGATAATGCCATTATTAAAACACCACTGGTTGGCCTATCAAGTCTATGCACGGGATAAACATATTGACCGATCTGATCCCGCACCGTTTGCAAGGCAAATTCAGTTTCATGCTTATCAATTAATGATCTATGCACTAGCAACCCCGATGGTTTATTAACAGCAATGAGGTAATCATCTTGGTATAAAACGTCAAGCTCGCGCATAACTACGACTCGTTGAAATAGTTATCTAAGGTTTGAATAACCTGCAT